>JBDKJS010000035.1:0-34091 GCA_039806065.1 Bacteroidota bacterium
ATTATTTGGCGTATTGGCCGCAGTACTCAATATTATTCCCTATGTGGGAGTGTTGGTAGGAAGTATCTTACCGGTAGCATTGGCCTTGCTCACACATGATAATAGTTGGGTGGCAGCAGGAGCATTAGGCGTATGTATTACTGTACAATTTTTAGATAATAATTTTATAACCCCATATGTGGTAGGTAGTAGCGTAAGCATTAATCCATTAACAGCCACTATAGCACTTATTATTTTTGCCAGCATATGGGGTTTGATGGGAATGGTGCTTTGCCTGCCTCTTACTGGCATGTTGAAAGTGGTTTGTGACAATGTAGAACCTCTCAAGCCTTATGGCTATCTTCTTGGCGAGGAAATAGATTATACCAAACAAGAAAAGATACAAGATAAGGTGATTAGCAAATTCAAGCAAACTATGCTTTCAGGTAAAAAGTAAACTAGCCTTGATGCAGTAAGAATGATTGAATGGCCAATAGATTTTACACCCAGGAAGTGTAAATAGAAAATAGTAGGTAAGCGATCATTACCAATTTTTGATTAATAGCTTTGGCTACGGCTTCAGTCATACTTACCACATGTAATTTTTCGTAAATATTTTTCATATGGGTTCTCACAGTTTCGTAGCTAATATTGCATGCTTCGCCAATCATTTTATAACTCATTCCTTTTACCAAGCAAGCCAATACTTCTTTTTCGCGATTCGTGAGATTGTAATCAACGGGCTCTGAAGACTGTTTAACTTTTTCTGATTGTTGGAGGAATAGCAGTACCTTTCTGGCTACTGATGATGTCATTGGACTTCCTCCCTGGTACACTTCCACTATGCATTCAAGGATCCTGCTTGAAGGCGTGTTTTTAAGAATATAGCCCGAAGCGCCAGCACAAATAGCATTAAATACTTTGTCATCGTCTTCAAAAGCGGTTTGCATTAAAACATTTATTTTAGGGAAGTACTTCTTAATTTGTTTTACCGCATCTATCCCATTCATGCCTGGCATTTCAATGTCCATGATCACCACATCAGGTTCGGTTTTGGTAATGCGGCTGATCAGGTCTTCACAATTGGCAAAGGAGCCTACAGCATCAAACCCAGCCGAACTTTCAAGAAGAATAGACATGGAGTCGAGCAATTGTGTGCTGTCATCAAACACGGTAACTCTGATTGCCATAAAAATAGATTTGCTACAAATTAACTAAACTAAATTTCAATATAAAATCCCCTTTTAAGGGGAGAAATTAGAAGTGATTCCAGCCCTGGGCTTTTAAAACAACTTCATTGTCACTTTTGTCCATCAACTTAATGCCCTTATCAACCTCGGTTATATAGCCAATAATGCTTACATCAGCATGCGGTCTTATCTTTTCATAGTCCTGCTGTTGGAGTGTAAAAAGCAGTTCATAGTCTTCGCCACCATTTACAGCAGCCACCGTAGGATCTATTCCAAATTCCCTAGCCCTTTCATAAGTTTGGCCATCTATGGGAAGTTTGCTTTCATAGATAACCGCGCCCACCTGACTGTTTTTGCACAAGTGCATTAGTTCAGATGCTAAACCATCACTAATATCTATCATACTGGTGGGCTTTACGCCTAGCTCTGCAAGTTTCTTAATTTGATCAACTCGAGCTTCGGGCTTTAGCTGGCGTTCTAGTATGTAATCGTTGCCGCTAAGATTAGGCTGAACATTAGGTGATTCTAAAAATATACGCTTTTCTCTTTCTAAAATTTGTAAGCCCATATAAGCAGCACCTAAATCTCCAGTTACACATATCAGATCATTAACAGCAGCACCGGTTCGATAGCATATTTGCTCCTTGGTGGCAGTGCCCAAGACTGTGATACTGATCATTAACCCAGATCTGCTACTGGTGGTATCGCCACCTACTATATTTACATTGTATTTTTGGCAGGCCAGTTGCATCCCTTCATAGAGCTCTTCCACCGCCTCTAGTGAGAACCGGTTAGATATGGCCACCCCTACCAAAATTTCAGTTGCGGTTGCATTCATGGCACATAGATCGCTCACATTTACGGCCACGGCTTTGAATCCCAAGTGCTTTAATGGGTGAAAGGCCAGATCAAAGTGAACCCCCTCTATTAGTAAATCCTTACTAATCACCATTGTTGCACCTCCATGCTCTATTACAGCTGCATCATCACCTATTCCTTTTAGCACACGTTCGCCAGTGAGATGAATACTTTTGGCAATGTGGTCAATCAATCCAAATTCACCTAGTGAGCTTAGTTCTGTTCTTGGCACTTTGTTTTCAAACATGGTCAAATATAGGGTCTAATTATTCGTCAGCTAAAGTACAATCTAAAGTTTTAAAGCTAAAACATGGTAAAAAGGCAAAACAATCATTTTTTTCAAGTGTTCAACATTTGTAAATTAACGCTTTACCTTGTTTAGTCGTGTTTATAGGTTATCTTTGCAATATAAAATGTTTCTAAATAAATGATTACAGTAACAGAAAGGGCTAAGGAAAAGGCCATTAACTTGATTGTCAGTGAGCAAAAGCCTGTAGAGAGTTTTATCAGAGTAGGAGTTGAAGGTGGCGGATGCAGCGGGTTGACTTATAAATTGGAATTTGACCATGTGCTCAAGCCTGACGATAAAATATTTGAAGATAAAGGGATAAAAATAGTATGTGATAAAAAAAGTTTTTTATACCTCGTGGGTACCGAACTTGATTTTACCGATGGCTTAAACGGCAAAGGGTTTCAGTTTAACAATCCCAATGCAAGCCGAACCTGCGGTTGTGGCGAGAGCTTTTCAGTATAAAACATTTATAGAAAGATATAATTAGCAAACAAAAGCCATGTCTGACGATTTAAACCTACTTAACGAAGTAACACAGAGTGAATACAAATGGGGTTTTACTAGCGATATAGAAGCAGAAAATGCACCTAAAGGATTGAATGAAGACACCATTCGTTTTATTTCATCCAAAAAGAAAGAGCCGGAGTGGTTATTGGCCTATAGGTTAAAAGCCTTTGCGCACTGGCGCAAAATGACCGAACCTAACTGGCCCAACGTAAATTACCCTAAAATAGATTTTCAAGACATAATTTATTATTCAGCACCCAAGCCAAAGAAAGAACTCAATAGTTTAGATGAATTGGATCCTGAAATAAAAGCTACGTTTGATAAATTAGGCATTTCACTCACCGAGCAAAAACGATTAGCTGGAGTAGCAGTAGATGCAGTCATAGACAGTGTATCTGTAAAAACTACTTTTAGAGAAGAGCTAAGCAAACAAGGCATCATCTTTTCTTCTTTTAGCGAAGCCGTGCACGAACACCCCGAGTTAATTAAAAAATACATGGGCAGTGTAGTGCCCTATACTGATAATTACTATGCAGCATTGAATGCAGCAGTATTTAGCGATGGGTCTTTCTGCTACATACCCAAGGGCGTGCGTTGCCCTATGGAGCTAAGTACCTATTTTAGAATTAATGCTGCCGGCACAGGGCAATTTGAGCGCACGCTAATCGTAGCAGATGAGGGCGCTTATGTGAGCTACCTCGAGGGATGTACTGCACCCATGCGCGATGAAAATCAATTGCATGCAGCCGTTGTTGAAATATATGCTCATGAACAGGCACAAGTAAAATATGCCACTGTTCAAAACTGGTATCCAGGCGATAAGGAAGGACGTGGAGGTATTTACAATTTTGTTACCAAGCGCGGATTATGTTCAGGGGATCATGCTAAAATAAGTTGGACCCAAGTCGAAACGGGAAGCGCCATTACTTGGAAATACCCCTCAGTAATATTAAAGGGCAATCATTCCGTAGGTGAATTTTATTCAGTAGCAGTAACCAATAATCTACAACAAGCCGATACCGGAACCAAAATGGTTCACTTGGGCAAACATACCAAGAGCACCATCATATCCAAAGGAATAAGTGCAGGCCGAAGCCAAAACAGCTATAGAGGTCTGGTAAAAATAAACCGAGCCGCCACCAACGCTCGTAATTTTTCGCAATGCGATTCACTTCTCCTAGGCGATAAGTGTGGCGCTCACACCTTCCCCTACTTAGAATGCAGCAACAGCAGCAGTAAAGTAGAGCATGAAGCCACCACCAGCAAAGTGGGCGAAGATCAAATTTTTTATTGCAACCAAAGAGGCATCAGCACGGAAGATGCTGTAGGCCTCATTGTAAATGGATTTTGTAAAGAAGTATTCAATGAGTTGCCCATGGAGTTTGCTGTAGAAGCACAAAAGCTCTTAGCCATCAGCTTAGAAGGCAGCGTAGGGTAATAAGACAATTTGAGAAATTAATAACAATATAAGCATTTAGCTAACCAAAACAAACTAATAAATAAGATGATTGCCATAAAAAATCTGGTAGCAAGAGTAGAGAATAAACAAATACTAAACGGGCTCAACCTTACCGTTAAGCCCGGTGAAGTACACGCCATCATGGGCCCCAATGGAAGCGGCAAAAGCACCCTCGCTTCGGTACTAGCAGGAAAAGAAGATTATGAAATAACCGATGGAGAAATTCTGTTCAATGGCCAATCGATCATAGACTTGGCACCAGAAGAAAGAGCCCGTAGCGGCATGTTTTTAGCATTTCAATATCCCATTGAAATTCCCGGGGTTAGCAACGCCAATTTTTTAAAAACAGCAGTCAATGAAGTGCGCAAAGCGAATGGAAAAGCCATATTAGATTCTAAAGAATTTCTGAAATTGATGAAAGAAAAAATGGCTTTAGTAGAAATGGATAAAACCATGACCCAACGAAGCGTAAATGAAGGATTCAGTGGAGGAGAAAAAAAACGAAATGAAGTATTTCAGATGGCCATGCTTGAACCCCAACTCGCCATTCTAGATGAAACCGATAGCGGCCTCGATATAGACGCACTGCGAATAGTAGCCAATGGTGTAAATGCACTTCGATCGCCAGAAAGGAGCTTTATTGTCATTACCCACTACCAGCGCTTACTTGATTATATCGTTCCTGACTTTGTACACGTGCTTTACAAAGGAAAAATCGTAAAATCCGGAACAAAAGAACTAGCCTTAGAGCTTGAAGAAAAAGGTTATGATTGGATAAAGGAGGAAGTAACCGCATAAACCATGAAAACCACCCTTGACCCTATAGAAATACAAGATCACTATCTGGCCGCATACGAAACCCATGCCCACCTTTACAGTAGTCAACGAACCAGCCTGCGTAAAATGGCCATTGAAGAATTTGCAGCCATCGGATTTCCTACACCCCAGCACGAAGAGTGGAAATACTTCGATCTTCGCCCCATACTTCAAAATCCATTTAGCATAGCCACGCCAGAAGTAAGCACACTTACTGAAGCAGATGTGGCCCGTTTCAAAATATTAGGATCCGATGCCTTGGTAATGGTATTCGTAAATGGCACCTACCAGCCCCACCTGAGCAGCATCAACTTAGCCACTCACTTTACCGTAATGCCATTTGCCCATGCTCACCAGCATCCCACCTTTAAAACCTACTTTGCCAAGCAAGCCAGCTTTCTGGGCGAAGCCTTTGTTGCCCTAAACACAGCCTTTTACAATGATGGCTGCCTGGTATATTTAAATAAAAATACAACTGTAGCACAGCCTATACACCTGCTCCATATCACCACCGCCACTGCCGAAGGCATAGCCACCTTCCCTAGAAACTTAATCGTTTTAGATCAAGGCAGCAAGGCACAAATTATAGCCACCTACCATACACTCAGCCACCATCAACCCACCTTTACCAACGCAGTAAACGAGATCATCCTTGGCGAACATGCCATGCTAGAATTTGATATCAAACAAAACGAAGCAGGCCAAGCCTACCATATAAACTATACCGAAGCATTACTTCATAAAAATGCCACATTCGATATAAGTACCATCACGGTCAATGGTCAAATGGTGCGCAATAATTTGCACATCGTATTGGCCGATGTAAATTGTACCACCCACCTCCATGGACTCAACATCACCAACTGTCAACAAGTGGTAGACAATCACACCCTGGTAGATCATGCTGCACCACACTGCTTCAGCAATGAATTGTACAAATCAATTTTGAGCGACAAAGCCGTAGGTATATTTAATGGAAAAATATTCGTACGGAAAGATGCTCAAAAAACCAATGCCTTCCAATCAAACAAAGCCATCCTGCTCAATGATGAGGCCACCATGAACGCCAAACCACAGCTCGAAATTTTTGCCGATGATGTAAAATGCTCACACGGAGCCACCACCGGCCAGCTTGATGAAGAAGCACTTTTCTATCTAAGATCACGAGGCATCAACCCGCCCGATGCCAAAGCCCTCTTAAATTTTGCCTTTGCCAGCGATGTGTTGAGCAATATCAATAACCCACACCTCAAAGCAAACCTTTTGAAACTATTGGCCAAAAAACTTAATAGCCACATAGAATTTGACCTAGCCTAACCAGTCACTTTTTTTTTGATGCGCCCTATCCCGCTATCGGCCGTAGTGCTGCCCTGCGGGCAGCAGCTACCTGCCTCTATCGGGGGCGTGGCAGCAGTGCTGGCCACCATACTTTATACTCCGTAGTTGTAAATTCAAAATTGGATAGCAAATATCACACCTGTAAAAAGACTTTTACTAATAAGGTTGTGAACTTATACAACGAATATAGAGCACACTTTTGGGCTCCATTTAACACTAAAACTAATAGCTAACACAAACTTTCATATTACCATATTTTTATTATCTTTGAAATGAATTCTAAATTTAGTTAATGAAATTAATTACATCAGCATCCTTGTTATTGTTAGTTCTATTAATTTTTGCCTCTGATTTAGCAAGTGGGCAAACTTTTGGTATCAGCAGATTGCATTCAGGTGTTTCAATTCCAAGATGTGGTATTGAAAGGTACGCAATTACGATAACGAATATCCAAAATCTAACCCAGATCACCGTGCCGTGCACACTTGATCTTAGCGGCAATAATCGCCTGCAATATGCAGGTAATCTTGTGCTTAGTGGATGTTCTGCCAATATTAGTGCTTCTAACGATATCAATAACCCAGCATTTGAAATCACTAATATTACACCCTCATGCTCACAGGTTCAGTTTAGTTTCGATGCAAACTTAAATTGCAATGCTAATTTAAACACACTTCAAATCAACACCGTACTGGGAAATCAACCTCCATATTTAGCTTTTTGCGTTACATCTTTTCAAAGTTTTTCGTTTATTGAAACCACTCTCAATTTTAATAACAATGTTGCACAAGGTGAAACCTTTCTAATCTCAAAGACCTGCACCACCAATCAGGCTATCGATCTCAATAGAACCTTTTTGTTTTTTAAATATCATCTAACTAGCAACGACATAGTCATTACAAATTTGGAGATAAAAACAGGGTCTGATATATTGTATTCCTCTGCATCATATCAAGTGAATGACTATATTCAATTGACAAATTCAAATGTAATTACTTTGGTTCAAGGGTCAGCTATTGAAATCGCAATTACTTGCAAAGTTACAGGCTGCCCTAGTGGTAGTGCTATAAATGGAACTGCATCGCTTGCAGCTACCTGCAATCCGGATTTACCTCACCCCCCTAACCCCATTTGTCAGGAATTAACTTTTGCAACAGATAATTTTCCGGCAGCGCCATTTCAAAACAGCATTAAAATTAATAGAATAATACCCGCCAGTAACTGCACCACTTTATATAATGAAAACCAATGTTTCAGCTCTTCCACATACTATAAATTTGAAATAGAAAATAAAGGAAGTGTGGTTTATAAAAACGCTAAGATAATATTGGAGCAAAACAACACAGGTTTCATTTATGATTTAACGCAAATAAAAAACTATAGCATTACTTGCATTACCTGTGCTGGTTCACAGTGTGCCACACCTACTAACCAAACTATTTTAAAAAGTGATCTCTATGTTGGAGGTTCAGCCCCTGGATATTTAGCTAATCAATCGCCACCCTATATTGCAAGAACCGAGTACTCTATTGATCCTCAAACTTGCACAGATGGCTTGGTGTTATATCCGGGTGATAAATATGAAATTGAATTCACAGCCGACCATATATGCCCACAGACTATGGATGGCATTACTGAAAATTTTTCTTTTTTTAGCCAAGCCATCACCATCAATAGTTGGCGGTTATTTCTCACTTGTATCGATCAATGTGGCACCACCAGAACCAGTCTGCCTGACTGTAATACTGATATCATTACTAACAACACTGGCCCACATCAAATAAGCAACTACCTTCTGGATCTGTCGTTAAACGATTTATCACTCCAGCAGTTTTTTCTACCCACTGTAGCCGGTATGACAGCAAGTGCACCTGGCGTGCTTCCAAATAATGTCTCTTTTGTAAACTTTGAAGTAGAAAACCAATTTTTTAGAGGGAGCAATTTCGCTGCCATAAATGGCGATTACATGACTGATGCGCAGGGAAATATAAATGGGGTACTAAAAGTGCGATTTATTATTGATAATACTTTGGCATTAAATAACTCTTCTACTATTTTACCTTCATTTTCTACTACAATTAATTTGATTAGTACTATTCCTAATGGTAGTTCCACAACGCTAACTAGCAATAGCTGTACTACATTTACATGCAATGGTACTAGTAGAACGTATGACTTTGATTTTCCTTTCAATCAAAATAATTTTGTAAATTTTGAATCGTTTTGTCAATTCATGAATTATGCAATTACCAACTTTAAGCTAGCACCGGTTTGTGGTATTCCCAATCAATGTGGTGCTGATGATTTGGATGCACAATACTTGATTCAAACTTTTCTTTCCCCCAACAGCAATGGTGGTAATGCCTGCCCTGATTGTTTCATACCTTTATCGCAAGTAGGTGGTACGGTTAATGTACGCTGCCCCGGTTGTGCAACACCTGGCTTGCAAGTAGATGAAGCTTCGCTGAGGAGGGCTCCGGGTAGCTATGGATTGGTAGATAACTACACATCTGGTGCCGATGATGGAAGAGCTGCGCTGGATCAAAACAATAATACGATTGTAGCAAACCAAAATACACCTAGGGTGATTCCTTTTAGGTCTATTCCAGGTGATGTTTTAAACTTTTCCTCAACTGCTCGATTTACCCAAGGTGCATACAGTTTAAATGATCTCGAAGCTTATTGGCAAACTAATTCAATAGGCACGCCTCTAGTTAATGATTTAACTAGAGTTTACTTTATGATCAATATTCCTGATGGTGATGTTTATGGTGTAAATTATTTAACAAATTCAGTTTCGTGCTCCTTGCAGGTGTCACCACAAAATACAACAGCTAGTGGTCAATTTATTATTAATCATACTTCTATCACCATTGAAGAGATTAATTCCAATTCCACATCCGGTACTAAAATATTAATGGGATATTTTGATTGGGAAGACTTTCCCAGTCTGCCAAATGATTTTCAATTTTATTCAGGTGGTAGTGGAAATGAGCCCGATAGAATTTCAGTAAATTTACAGCTCAAAGTTTGCAATAACCCCACTACTACTTCAGCAGGAAGGATAAACTTTGATCCGGATCTTAACAAAAGTTCGAGCGATCAATTTGATGTATTAATGTTCTTGGGCAATGATCAATACAGTATTGGGGGCTTAAGCAATATTAATTTAAGTAACCATGATATTAATGAGTATTTTTTAAATCAAGAACAATTTGCAACAGATCAAAATGGTGGTAATATTAATGCAATGCAACCCGGTTTTATATACAGTTGCGGGGCATTTTCAGGTTTCCATCAATTTTTTTCAGTACCATACGAGCAGGTTGTAACATGGAGTGATAGAGTAGGTAATAACCCTTGTAATAAGACAGCAACCGTAATCGGGAATTATAAAATTGGTGGAAGTGGGTACAATATTTTCCGTAATGAAATCAGAAGCCCTTTTATTAATAATCTCCTTCCAAGCTTCGAATTAAACCCTTCGGTACAGGCATTAACACTAGAGAGTATTTCGGATTATACAGTCTTACCCATCTACAATATAAACTGCTCTCCTATTTTTGAGCAAACTTTGGTTAGCTCACCTTGCTCTGCCAACTGCCCTGCCTTTCCGTTAAATCAAATCATAAAAGATAATGATCCCGTTAGCCCATTTTGCAATAACTATCAATTATATTCTACTTCACCACTTCCAATTGGCGATGAAGATTTATCATTGGTACGTACCTATAATTACAGTATTAATTGCAGCACATTTAACGCTACACCTATTGAATCAAATTGGGCAACGGGCGCCACAACACAAATGAATGGTTGTATTGCAACCTTACCTCCTGCATCACCTTTATTTGTTTTCAACTCCCCAGTTACTTTAACCCCGGTACCCACCAATCAATCAAACCTAACCGGACCGTCAAGCAATCTGGCTGGAACATATAATCCCAATGACGGCACTTTAACTTTTAATTTCAACCTTCAAAATGTTCCTGTTGCGCCAAATCCAGGCATCACCTTTAACAATGTGTGGATACAATTACCACAGGCACTTATCAATAACATACAGCTTGGATCTACCATATTAATTTCAGCAGTAAATACTAACGGAATTACAATTACTGCTACGGATGCCGGCAGCGGCTACTATTCATTTGCTACACTTTTGCCTACTTCCGGTGCCAATCAATTAAATGTTTCTATAGTGTGTACGCTTGCATGCCAGGCATCTGGAACATACTCCAATACCTTAAATTTCGGTTGGACCTGTAATGATAACTCCACTATAGCCACAAGTGTCTGCCAAAGCGGTAACTTTATTATCGAGTATGTAATTCCTGAAATATCAATTGTAGTTAATAAATCTGGCACCAATTCCTTTAGTATTTGTAATACAGCCCAGCAAAACTTTACGGCTAACTTTGAAATATTTAATACCGCCTTAAGCAATTTAATTTTTAATGTGAATGTACCTTCAGGTATCGATCCTAACGCTGTAGCTATTGCATCTATTAACAATACTTTAGCGAACTGTACTTCAACCATTAGTGGTAATTTAATTAACTTTTCATGCACCAATGCAGGGTCATTTACAGGAACGATTGAGGTAATATTTTCTTATCAAATTACTACACCTTGTTCTTCCATTAACGATTTTCCTTTAGTTACACTAAATGCCACCACTGCTTGCGGATCTTCACTAAGTGTTTTAGGATTGTATCCAGCCGTAACTTACAATGGCCCGTGGGATAATAATTGCAATTGCGGTTTTACTGCTTCTATTACCGGTCCTCAACTTTTTTGCACTAACCAAGGTGTGCAGTTAACCGCTATACCTAATGGCGGCACAGGGCCTTATTCTTATGCTTGGAGTGGTGGTGGTGGGAGCACTGCCACATCTAATGTGCTGAATGCGAGTGGAACCAATACTTATACTTGTACGGTAACTGATGCCGGTGGGGTTAGTGCCACAGCGAGTTATACTATTACAGGCATTGCGGCTGCGAATTGTTGTGTGCCCTCCGATTTTACTTCAACTGATTTACATTTTGAAGCAAGCTCTCTGAGCCTGAACTCCGGCTTGCAGGCGATCAACAAAGTTACAAACACAAGCTTCAATGGTTTTGGTGGAATTATTGTTATTACCGGCACCATCACCATCGATCAGGATTTTGAGTTTTATAATTGTGCTGATGTGAGGATGGCGCCCAATGCACAAATTATAGTGACCAATGGTCACACGTTGACAGTTACCAATAGTTATTTGCATGCATGTGCGAATAACTTGTGGTTGGGCATTGTGGCGCAACCGGGAGCTACTGTAGTCACACAAAGTACTACTGTAATAGAAGATGCCCTTAAAGCAATAGAAGTACAAGAAAACCTCACCTTGCATGCAGCAGTCAATAGCAATCTTACCACATTTAATAAAAATGAAACGGCCATTTATTTTAATGGCAGCTATGGCCATTCAGATTTTAGCACGAGCCATATCACCGGCACTACTTTTACTTTATACAACCCTGTGCTGCCACCGTCTGGTGTAGTAGCCAGTAATAACGGAATACTCATATCCAGGGGATACAATACCACCGGCCCTACGCTCACCATAGGCGGAACATCACTGCCAAACCAATTTGATGGTGGCAGCAATGGTATTCAAATAAAAGAAAGCAATGTCAAAATAATAAATGCTAAATTTCTAAATAACAGGAAAGGAATTTTAATTAACACCCTCACCGATGCCACACCGCACCATGTAGTAATAGGAGAAGCTAATTTAGGCAATATTTTTGAGGAGTGTATAGACTATGGAGTATGCATATATGCAGATAATGTGACGATATCAAACAATTGGTTTTTAAGGTGCCAGGCACCTATAGTAATCAATCAGTCAAGTGAACAATCGTACAATATAGAAGGCAATAATTTGCAACAGGCACGCTATGGAATAAACCTTGCTTACAATAAAGACTTGCTGGTAAATATTAATTTTAATACTATTTCAACAGTAGCCAATGCACAAGGTCCGAACCCGTATCAGGGAGCAGCCATCAGAGCGTATAATGCCAGCCCATGTACAGAGTTTACTATTTCCAATAATTATCTATCATCACAAACCACTAATGCCATCATAGCCAACAATGAATATACCGGACGGTTAAGGGTGATGAGTAATGTGATTATCAATAATTCCGGTGGCAGCACCCTACCCAACACCACGGGATATAACTGTATTAAGTTGGATGCCTGCGATGGTGCGGTGGTGTATTGCAATAATTTATCAAACTCCCAAGCTATCGATACTGATGGAAACGCTCCAAGGCTTAGCAGTAATGTAGCCATCAGCCAGAGTAAGGAGGTGGCCATAGATTGCAATGATTTAAATAACTCGCGTTTTGGGTTGAGTTATGTGGGCTTGTGCAATCAGAATAAGAATTTAATAACCGGCAATAATTTTAATGCTCTGAACTGTGGCATCTATCTGGGCTCAACCGGCCTTTTGGGAGCCAACTATGTAGAAGCCATTATCGATGATCAGTTAACCGATGCAAATGGTGTGCTGCCCAGCAACTTGTTTAATGGCATCAACGGCAACTTTACCACCGGTGGCATTTATAGAAAAGTAAATCCGGCTTCGGCTACAGCACAATTTCCACCAAAGTTTCATTACAGCCCCCTCTATCCCCTTACCTTCACCAGTTCCAGAAGCTCTCCGGTGGGAGTACTTTATGCTGCTATTATGCAAATTGAAGCAAGTGGTACCTTGGGTGAGTGTGCTAATTGTGGCACAAGCAGCCCACCGGCTATTGATAGCAGCCATCAAAGCATGGAGGCAATAGCAGAGGCAGCATCAGAAAATGACAATGGCAATTTGTTTACCGATGCAGTTATCAAATGGTTGTATCAAAAAGAATTGTATAAGACCTTGCTCAACGACAGTAATATTTTAGACAGCAGTGCTGCACTGGCTGCTTATTTTGAAGATTTGGAAAATACCGATCTGGCAAAGATGGCCGAGGTAGAACAACTGGAAGCTGCACTGCGCGACACAGTTGCAGCATTAGACAGTATTACAAAAGTCTTAAAAAAACAACAAATACAATTTTTGCTCGATGCCATGGCAGCCGGCAATATGATCACCTGGAATGAAAAGCGGGTGAATGAGATTTTCTATGAAAAAATAGAGAAGGGATTGCCCATGAGCAGTGAAGAAGCAAGTGACATTACCGGCATAGCCCACCAATGCCCCCACAAGGCGGGCAAGGCGGTTTACAAGGCGCGTGGCATCTATGCCAAAATAGATCCGGTAGCTTATTTTGATGATGGTGCCCTGTGCAACACAAGCAGTAGTGCACGGCAGCAGCAGGCAGGCACAGATCATTTGTTTATAAAGCTAATGCCCAACCCTGCAAGCACCAATGTAGCCATACTACTCAGCGAAACAGACATCAGCATGGCCAATGTTTATTTATTTGATGCCACCGGCAAACAAGTGCTGCGCAAGCGCATACAGAATAATGAAGGGAACAACAGCATCAATGTAAGCATGCTTACAAGCGGCCAGTACTATTGTAAAGTGGAAGTAAATGGAAATACCTATTATCAATCCTTAACCATTGTAAGATGAAAAAATATAGCCTATTAATACTCGCATTTTTTAGCTACACCAATGGATTTGCTCAACATGATTGGATTTGGCAATTAAGTTATAAAAGTACCAATCCCTACCCAAAATGTTTTTTAGATTATTCAAATGGATCACCTGACACGAGTTCTGTAATGAGGTATATCGGATTTTTTATTTCTAGTGGGTCACAATCTGATTCAAATGGCAACTACATTTTTTCATCCAATGGTCAATTTATCAGCAATGCTGTTCACGATACCATGATGAACAGCCTGGGCTTTAACCCATGTTATGAAACCGATGTTTACTATCCTTGGAATGAAGGTTGCGCCTCCACGCAGGGCTTATTAACCCTTCCGCATCCCGATCCAGATAGCAGCCATTTGTATTATCTGTTTCATGAATGTACCGATACTGCTACGGTCAATGGCAATTTAGATGGCATGCCCTTTTCCTTGCGCTACTCTGTGATTGATATGAATTTAGGTGGGGGATTGGGTGGTGTTGATGTCAATAGAAAAACGGTGGTGCTGGTGGACGATACTTTAATAAAAGGAAGGATCACAGCTACCAAACATGCCAATGGCAGAGACTGGTGGGTGGTGAAACATAAATACTTTAGCGATATTTACTACATCAGCCTGCTCACCCCACAAGGCATTACGGTGGACACTCAAAAGATAGGAGCACTACTTCCGCAAGTGGGTGGCAATCCACTTGGTGATTATGATTTGTATGGCATGGCGGGCTTTAGCCCGCAGGGCGAAAAGTATGCGCAGGTAAGCGCAATCAATGAAATGGAATACATGGAGTTTGATAGGTGCACCGGCAGGTTTAGCAATGCACAAACCATTTACATCCCTGATAGCTTGGGAATATTCGGTAGTACCGGGTTAGCGTTCAGCCCAAGCGGTAGATTTTTATACGTGATAAGTTTATACCGTATCTGGCAGTTTGATACCTGGGCGCCTGATTTGTCGGCTTCGAGATTGACAGTGGCTGATTATGATGGATTTGTGTGGTTTGTGGAAACTACCTTTTTTCTACCTCAATTGGCACCTGATGGTAAAATTTATATCTCTACTTTTCATGGGACAAAATATATGCATGTTATTAATGAACCGGATAGTTTTGGATTGGCCTGTAACATCACCCAACATTCTTTAATCATTAGAGAACCAATTACAAGCAACAGCACAGTACCCAACTTCGTCAACTACAACTTGGGTGCAGACACCAATAGCATTTGCGATAGTTTGCATGTAGGTTACAGTGAGCAGCAAAATAGTATAACTGTTTTAAAGGTTTGGCCTAACCCTGCAAGTGATGTTTTGAGTGTGGGCTATCACTTGCCAGAGGGCAAAACAGGCTGGATAAAACTTTACCACACCGATGGCAAGCTGCTACAACAAGTTGCATTGAGCAGTTACAGCACTTTGCAGCATTTGGATGTGAGCGGGCTGGCCAATGGCATTTACTTGGTGAGTATAGAGAGTGGGGGGAAGCGGAAGAGTGTGCGGGTGGCGAAAATCAAATTGTAAATGGTAAAAGGGACAGTCAATTCAACATGAACTTCCCTTGTTCTAAATTATCAGTAACGATTAACCAATTAATATTCACTTCCACATCATGAAACAAAAACACCACAAGGAGCAGCGCGCGTAAGCCACTACAAAATGCGGAGCTGCTTTGGCGGGCAGGCCATCATTTTGTCTAGCCTTCTGCACCACTTTTGGAGCTGAAAAAGTTGCAAAAAAACAAGGCTTGACAGTAGCTGTGGCGAGCATATCTGAATTTAATTGTATAGATCTGCTAGTTTATTAATGATTGATTAAAATTATTTGTTTTTATTCAACTTGTGAAAGGGCTTTGCTAAAGAATTGGAGATGCGAAAAAAAATAGTTTATGCTATAATTATTTAATAGAAGTAGTTTGCATAAATAGGATTATCCAGATAGATGCAGTGGCGATGAATAGGGGTCCGGGGTGAGCGGATTAGCTGCCGCCAATTTTTTTTTGGTGGCACTATGAGCGAACACCGGCACTGCTGCTGATCAGGGGCGGTGGTGGTGATACCGCCCTAAAAAATGATATGTGATAGTATGAGGTAGATGGTTTATCTTTAGCAAAATTTTAAAAACCAAAAGTTATGAAGTTATTTTACGCATTGAAGCGAACATGGTGTTTGCTGTTTTTTGTTCTGTCGATTTATGGTTCTGTTAAGGGGCAGGTAGAGTTTAGGTACTTTTCTAATTTCGGTACGGCCATGACGGATATTAACGATTCAGGAGTGGCGGTAATGGGTGGTGCGGTTTATTATTATACCGCAGATACTATTATACTGATGGATACTGGCATATCGCAATTGAATTCGATTAACAATAATGGTGATTTGGCAGGATTGATGCCTATAACCATTAATGGGCAACAAAATTACCAAGCGGCTTATAAGAAGAACGGAGTTTGGTATCCGGTGGGTGTGATGGCCAATGCGACACAAGACGCTGCGGTATCGGTTTACCAGATTTCGGAAGATGGTAATTACATAGCTGGACAGAGTTCGCCCGACTGTTGTGATTTTCAGGCGTTTCTTTACAACATAGGAACGGGTACGCTAGAAACATTGGATGATTCGGCAAATGAGTATGGGGCCGGCTACTGTGTGAATAATAGTGGTGTGGTGGGAGGATGGTATGATCCGCAGCCGCAGGGTACGCTAAGGGTTCCTGCTGTGATGACTACGGGATCAGTGGTAACGAATGTACCACCGGGTCCGCTGCCGATGTTTGGCGGGCAGGTTTCGGCTATCAGTAATAATAATGTGATAGTGGGTGATATTGATAACGTGCCCATGATTTATGATCAAACCACAGGTACTGCTACTACTTTTCCGGTGCCAGCTCCTTATCAAACGGGTACATTTACCAGTGTGTCTGAAACGGGAGTGGCGGTAGGCTATTATCAGATTTTTGATTTTGGAACCATTACACGTGATGCGATTATTTATCATCCCAGCTTAGGGAGTGCGCCACTTTTTTTAAAGGATGTGTTGCTCACTTTGGGTGTAACGGTGAATACACCTGATGGGCTGTTGGGTACGGCTATAGCCATATCGCCCGATGGCAATTTTATATGTGGATGGGAAAATGCGCAGTTCTTTTTTGCCAAGGGTTGGGTAATTAATTTGGATGATGCATTGGTACTGGGTGCACCAGGCCTGGATGCTAGTGCAGGTGTGTTGGTAAGACCTAACCCAAGTACAGGTATTTTTTCTTTTGCGCCTATGAGGGGTAATGATGCGGTGGATGCAATAAGTGTGTACAATGCGCAAGGCAAGCTGGTGATTCAGGTATCTGGAGCATCCATTGATGTAACAGAGCAGGCACCAGGCTTTTATTATTATATGGCTACCAGTAAGGGAGGCAAGCAGTATAGTGGTAAATTAATGAAACAATAATACCTTTTAAAGGTAAGGAATAAAAAAAAAGGGTATTAGCCAATTGGTTAATACCCTTTTTAGTATTGGGTAATGAGTAAGTGCTTATTTAGCCACTTGGTAAAGTTCATTTACCTTGTCCCAATTTACCACGTTCCAAAAGGCGGAGATATAATCAGGTCTGCGATTTTGGTAGTGTAAATAATAAGCATGTTCCCAAACATCGAGACCCAGTATTGGGGTGCCTTGAGAATCGGGAGCGAGATCCATTAAAGGATTGTCTTGATTGGGTGTGCTGGTGATGGAAATTTTTCCATTGACGGCAATGAGCCAAGCCCAACCACTGCCGAAGCGGGTGGTGGCAGCGGTAGCAAATTGTTTTTTAAATTCATCAAAACTACCAAAAGTGGCATTGATGGCATCGTTTAAAACTCCTGATGGGCTTCCACCTTTGCCAGGGGCGAGGGTGTTCCAGAAGAGGGAATGGTTGAAATGGCCGCCACCATTGTTGCGAATGGCGGGCGAAAATTTAGAGATGTTTTTGCAGATGGTTTCAATGTCCATTTTTTCGGCTTCGGTACCGGTGATGGCATTGTTCAAGTTGGTTACATAAGCTTGATGGTGTTTGCCATGATGAATTTCCATGGTGCGTGAATCGATGTGGGGTTCTAGGGCATTGAGTGCATAGGGAAGGGTAGGTAGTTGAAACATAATATTTGGTTGTTTATAAAATTATAATAATAGTGACTAATGTTTTTTTCGAACGGTACGTTGTTCGATACGTTTTTCATAATTATGGCCTTGGAAAATGCGGTGAACATAAATACCTGGTGTGTGTATTTGGTCGGGGTTAAGTGATCCATCGGGTACAAGTTCTTCTACTTCGGCAATGGTTATTTTACCGGCCATGGCCATGAGTGGGTTGAAATTGCGAGCGGTGTTTTTGTAAATAAGGTTTCCTTCGCTATCGCCTTTCCAAGCTTTAACGATTGCAAAATCAGCTTCGAAGGCAAGTTCCATGAGGTATTCTTTTTCTTGGCCATTAAAATTAAAAACTCTGGTTTCTTTACCCAGGGCTATTTCAGTGCCTACACCAGCGGGTGTATAGATGGCTGGCATTCCATATCCAGCGGCTAAGCATCGGCTGGCCAGGGTGCCTTGGGGTATGAGCTCAACTTCTAATTCGCCACTGAGCATTTGTCTTTCAAATTCGGCATTTTCGCCCACATAGCTGCTGATCATTTTTTTAATTAATTTTTCTTGCAGCAGCAGCCCTAGCCCAAAATCATCGACCCCGGCATTGTTGCTAATACAGGTTAGGTTTTTAATTTTTTTATCTACTATGGCTGCAATACAGTTTTCGGGTATGCCGCAGAGGCCAAAGCCTCCAACCATTAATACCATTCCATCTTTAATGCCCTCAATAGCTTGTTGGGCATTGGCAACTATTTTATTGATCATGCTGAGTAGTTGATTGCATTATTTTATAAATATATCAAAATCGTCTATTAGAATAGGGTCTTGGCCAGCGTAAGCCACATATACTCTAAGTTCTGTTTGTTCGCTGGTGGTGATGGGCTTGTCAAATTTTAATAACGTAGAAATTTGCACCCAGGAATTTCCTTTGGTGTTATAATCGGCAATGGCACTGGATCGGAAGGAGATAGGTTTTCCATTTTCTTCTACGCTAACCACCAAATTGCCTTGTGCTGTACTTGGGGCATAGATGTAAACTTGTGCTTTTACTTTGTCGATCGTTTTAATTTGCTGTGCCCAGAGTTTGGTGATGTAACCAAGGCTATAGGGATCAGTAGCATCTGTTTTGGAAACATATTGGCCGCTGTGGGCATGATCACTTTTAATAACTTTACTAGTATTCACCCAACCATCATATAGTTCAAGATCATTGTGCAGGGTGATGGCATATTCATTACTAGCATTGGTACAAGCAAAAAGCAAAGTGATGAGCATGCTTAAGCAGCCATTAAAGAGGAGCGATGGACATGCGTATTTTATTTTGGAGATCATGGCTGGCAAGATTTAAGCGAAGCTGAAAATGGTTAATTTGAATTTAAGAACAAGCGATGACAAAGTTAGTTAAAAAAAAATCAAGCGGTCATTTGTTTGCACCAGGCATTTACCATTGGTAATTCATCAGCCGAGAGCCAATTTTTTTTCACCATCATATGGTAGCACCGGAGCAGATTTTCCTGTAGGTATCGGGGCCCATCTTGGAGCTGCAGCTCATTAAGGGCGGTAACAATGGCATCATTGTGAAGGTATCCCTGCACTTCATCTTCAAAATCTTTGATAAGGTTATGGTCATTGCGTGCTTGTGTAACATTTACTCCAATAAATTTTAGATTCCAGCCGCAGGTCCAAAGGATGCGTTGGGCGATGAAGCTGCGCCAAATATCAGTCATGCGAAAGCTAGCGGTGGCAGGAAGGTAAAGTAACAGGAATGCCATGCTGTGCCAATGTGTATTTTGAGAGTTGAATGGGCAATAGCTATTGGATTTTAAAGCTACAGGAGGGCCCTCATTAAACTGAAACGGCAATGGAAGTGTGAGTCGATAAATAGCATCAACATCAGGATTGTCGTTAGCCAAGCCTTGGATGATTGGACAGACCAGGGATTCATCACTTATGGATGGTGAACTGGATGACTGTAAATGATTGAGTGCAAAACCCCGAGGCCAAATATGCTCATGGGTAAATTCTCTATAAACATTTATCCAAGGTAGATTGCCCAAGGTGCGCACTGGAGCTACTAAAGGAGGAATATCGAAAAAATGATGAAGTGGGAAATTGTCATCGTCAGTTTCAGAAATTACTTGGCAATCTTTGGCTAGCAGGTAACCCACGTTTTTGCGGGTATAATGTTTGGTAGGGAGCAAACGAGCGAGCTCACCTCCAAGGTCCATTTGCTCATCAATGCTTATAAATTTACAACCATCTAAATTAAAGTCGGCTGGCGATTTGGTATCTCCCACTACAATAAAATCAATTCCTTTTTGAATGCATGTCTGGGCACAGGCTTTCATTACAGGGTTGGGAGCAGCTATGCTGGTAATTACTAGGGCTTGATGCAAGGGAGTGTTCAGTTAAGAAAGGTTAGATATAAGTAGGCTTGAATGAGCATCTCTTTAAAAAATAGTGTGTCAATACGCTTAATGAATTTTTGATGCTTGATTGACTTACGCTGGGTGAGGGGGCTTTGTAGCGAATGGGTACTTCAATGCATTGGTACTTCCGGATCAAATACCTTATTTCGGTTTGATAGAAATGACCTTTGCTTAATAGCTGATGGTCTAATATTTTTTTAACCAGTTGATTGGTAAAACATTGATAGCCGCTGGTCATATCCTTAAGCTGAGTGCCCAGCAGTAGATTGGCAAGCAGCGTTCCACCCTTGCTTAATAATCTTCTGTTTAGTGGCCCAGCAATGCTCCCTCCATGGGTAAATCGGCTGCCGAGGGCTGCATCGTAACCTTGCATCATAAAAAATAAAAAGTCAGTAAGGTATTTAGGGTCGTGGCTCAATCCGGCATCCATTTCCATAATAAAATGGTGATTGTTATCAAAAGCAGCTTTATAACCTCGGATATAAGCATCTACTACATTTTTATTTTCAGGAGCCCAAACAAAATTAAATCTCCTATCAAGCAATGCGAGGTTTTTGCAGAGATCGGCTGTAGCATCCTTACTTACAGTATCCACCACTAGGTATACGGTACCGCTTTGGAGGTAGTTGAGTGTTTTGGTGAGTTCCTGAATAAAGAGGTCAAATTCTTTTTCTTCATTGGCCATGGGCACTAACAAAGCCCAATCAATCTTGCTATAATCTATTTGATGCATCATAAAAACGGAAGCGCAAATTAAATAAATTAATTTATTGCTTGCGTCAAAGAAAAAAGTATAAAAAAAGTCTGAATGCTGTTAGGTATTAGAAAAAATAGTTAGTTTAGCACAAACTAAAAACTAAAAAAATTAACTCTGATGAAAAGACATTTACGTTTACTCTGTATGGCTGCGTTATGCTTTATAGGCTACAGCAGTGCAAACGCTCAAGCGGGGCGCTACCTTTCCGAAGTATTTCCTGATGCGCAAAAAGCTGCGGGCGTAGTTTATAGCTACAACTACCAGTTTTTAACTGGCGCACCGGTAAAAATTCCATTGGCCATGGATGTGTACACCCCAAGTGGTGTTGCAGATCCAGTAACCGAAAGACCATTGGTAATTTACTTACACACAGGTAGCTTTTTACCAACAGTGATCAATTCTAATCCAACCGGTAATAGAGGCGATAGCACTGTTGCCGAAATGTGTCGTCAGTTTGCCCGCAGGGGTTATGTGGCGGCAGCAGCATCTTACCGTTTAGGATGGAATCCTACCAGTGGCGATTTGGATGTTAGAAAAGGTTCACTACTCCAAGCAGTTTACCGTGCCATTATTGATGTAAAATCATGTGTTCGCTATTTTAACCGCACGGCAGCTAACGGCAATCCATACGGTGTAGACACTACAAAAATTATTTTGGCAGGACAAGGTACCGGTGGTTACATAGCACTAGCCTATGCATCATTGGATGATGCTGGTGAAATATCACTGACTAAATTTTTATCGCAAACTACTAATCCTGCTTATGGATTTACTGCTGGGCAATCCTACGTGAACCAAGCTATTTGGGGAAATTTTGATGGCACAGGTGGTGCACCAGGCTTCAATGTAAATGACCCTGATACCATCAACCTAGGTTATGGTACTGATATTCACTTCGCATTTAACATGGGCGGTGCTATTGGTGATAGTAGTTGGTTAGAAGCGGGAGATGTACCGATGGTGGCATTCCACGTTACGAATGATCCATTTGCACCCTATGGAGATGGACCGGTATTTGTTCCTACCAATCCACCGCAATATGTGGTTGATGTGAGTGGATCACAAACAGTAGTTCGTTTGGCCAATCAATTAGGTAACAATGCATGTTTTGCAAGTGCTGGCTTTACTGATCCATACACCCAAAGAGCCAACGCTATCAATGGTGGCTGGGAAGGCTTATTTCCATTAGAGCGTCCCGTAAATCCCCTAACAGGATTGGGTGAAGCAGGTCCATGGGAGTGGTTTGATAGTACTTCGCTACAAGGCTATGCTCAGTTAATAGGACTGCCTGCACAAGCAGGTCAAAATGCTTATAATAATGGCTTGCTCACCAATCCAGATATGAGCAAGGCCAAAGGAATGGCTTATATTGATACCATTCAAAATTATGTAAATCCGCGAATAGCACTTTGCTTGAGCTTGCCTACTGGTCTTAACAATGAAATACTGGCTAGCAATACCAACGTGTATCCAAACCCTGCTACTGATGTGGTTACCATTCAACTTCCAACTGGTGTAACAGCCAAGCGTGTTACCATGACCGATTTAATGGGAAGAGTGGTGATTAACCAATTAGGCAATGAGCTAAACAAAGTATCAATTGTTACCACTCAATTGAATGCTGGCATGTACACCATTCAGCTGGTAACCAGTGCTGGAAGTGTAGCCAAAAAAGTTACCATTCAATAAGAATAATTCATTATTAATTGAAAAGACTGCCCTTATCTTTGGGCAGTCTTTTTTTATTTCCATGGCATCCATTCTCAAAGTTTATTTTACCACTGCGCTTTTAGTATTACTATCCTTAGCGGGGTGCAAAACACTACAAAAAACTGGCAAAAGCAAGGAGCCACAGCGCATCTACCCAGCATCACCGTATAGGGACTCACCTAGTTTGCAATGGAATTTAGTACATACCAAGTTGGAAATTAAACCTGATTTTGAGCATGCGCAAATCAACGGTAAAGCCTATCTGTGGCTAAGCGTCAAAGGCAAAGTGCAACAACACCTGATCTTAGATGCCCAAAATATGCTTATAGACACCGTAGTACTTAATGGCAACAGTCCCTTTTCAATAAAATATTTGTATGATAATAAAAATTTAAAAATAAATTTTTCAAACCCCTTGTCAGACGGTGAACAAGTGCAACTGGCCATAACCTATCGTACTCAACTTAAAGACCGCATCACTGATGGCGATGGTTTTTACTTTATCAATGCTGATTCAAAATGTGAATCGAAGCCCACCCAAATGTGGACACAAGGGCAAACCCAATACAATTCTAAATGGTTTCCTACGATTGATGCACCCAATCAGCGTACTACTCATGAAATTTACATCACCATTGATAGTGCTTATACTAGTTTGAGTAATGGATTGCTGCTAAATACCACTTATCACAATGACGGTACAAAAACTGATTATTGGAAACAAAGTTTGCCTCATGCGCCTTACCTTACGGCTATTGTTATTGGAAAATTTAATTGTATAGCAGATCGATGGCAGCACATAGGATTGAAATACTGTGTAGCCCCTGATTATGCCAGCACTGCCCAACTCACATTTGGAAAAACTCCAACTATGATGAGTTTTTTTTCAAATTTATTTGGATTTTCATTTCCCTGGGAGCATTATACTCAAGTGGTGGTAAACGATTATTTGAGTGGAGCCATGGAAAACACAGGATGTGTGATCTACATGCAGGCAATGCTACAAACGGCATCAGAATATGCTGACGATAATTTTGAAGAATATGTTGTACACGAATTAGCACATCAATGGTTTGGCAACTGTGTGGGAACGGAGAGCTGGGCAAACATTAGCATCAACGAAGGTTTTGCCACCTATGCTGAGTACTTATGGCAAGCATATGCTTACGGTCGCGACACTGCAGACCATGTTTTGCAAAAACAAATGGCATCAAGTTTAAGAGCGGTAGCTGCCCATGACAGACCGGTAGTAGATTTTCATTATAACAATGCCGAAGATTTATTTGATGGCATTAGCTATGAAAAAGGTGCACATATACTTCACATGCTACGCAGTTATTTAACAGATGAAATATTTTTTAAAGCCATAAAAATATTGTTTGAGCGGCATTCATTTTCCCCAATAGAGGTTACCCATTGGCGCTTGGCGTGTGAAGCTGCAAGTGGCGAAGATTTGAATTGGTTTTTTAATCAATGGTATTATGATAAAGGGAGGCCCTATGTAAAAATTAACTATCAATTTAATGAAGATACGACTGCAGTAAAATTGATGATGCAACAGAAGCAAGATCTTACCAAGAATCCAATGTACACGTTACCAGTTAGGATTGATTTCTATTTGGCAAATGGCGAAGTATTGACTCGAGAAGTGGTTCTGGCTCATTTAGCGGATACCTTTAATTTCAGTTTTGAAAAACCAGTTTTATTAGTCAACGTAGATGCAGACAAAGCCTTATACTGGCTCAAAGAGGATTTAAAACCTGCTGCCATGTGGCACCGTCAGTATTATTTGGCTCCATTATTCAAAGATAGATACGAAGTAATTAAATATGTAAAAACGCTGGGAAAGCCAAACTCAATAGAGCATCATTGGCTTGTTGAAATTTTGAATGATCGCAATCCTTCATTGCGAGAAGAAGCATTGCGTGCTATTGACAAGGCTAGTGCTAGTTGCCAAGCCAAAGCCAGGTCGAAGATCATGACCATGGTCTTACAAGATTCTGATCCAGGAGTTCGATTAACAGCGTTGCAATCCTTACACCAATCAGCCTTGCTTAGTGATGAGTTATTGCAACAAATGTTGAAAGATAGTAGCAGGATGGTAGTAGCCACAGCCATACTTTACGATGCTGAAAGTGATCCTACCCATATGGAGTCATTGGTTGCGAGCTGGGAGCACGACCCACATCCTAGTGTGGTGTATGCAGTAGCGCAACTAAAAGCTACATTGGCTCAGGAAAAAGATACGCTGTGGTTTAAGAAAAAAATGATCAGCAGCAAAGAAATTTATCTTGATGAAATTGCATCAGCATATCAATCCTATGCCATTAATTTAAATAATTTCAAAATACTACAAGAGGCTGCGATGGTTTCGTTGGGTTTATACACCAATACCACACGCCCAGCCCAGCGGGTGGTAATCGCCACACTTATTGATGGCGTATTGAAAAAAATGAAGATGCGAACTGCTGAAGAGTGGCATGTAAGTGGGCAAGAATTGGAACAGGTTATAGGCCAGCTGCAATCAGCCATTCAAAAAATAAATGCTGGATTATAACAGTTTGGTATTATCTGTGTCATCTGTATATCCTGTGTCATCAATTAGCTGATCGCCATCAGCTGCAGCGGTAGCAAGTTCATCGCAACGGTTGTTGTACTTATTGGCAGCGTGCCCTTTCACCCATACAAATTTTACTTGGTGTATTTTTAGTAGCGGAACCATTTGAATCCATAAGTCAGGGTTTTTGACTTTTAAGAAATTTTTCTTTTGCCATCCGGTAAGCCATTGCTTGTTGATAGCATCCACCACATACTTACTATCGCTGTATAAGGTAATGGAACTACCAAATTTTTTCACTGCTTTTAGGGCATTAATTACACCAAGCAATTCCATTCTATTGTTAGTAGTGTATTTATATCCCTGTGCCAACTCTTTATAATGACTGCCAGCCATAAGCACAGCACCCCATCCACCAGGTCCAGGATTCCCTCTGCTAGCACCATCTGTATAAATAGTTATCAAATTAGGTAATTAAATTATTTTATTACATTAAGTTCTTTGCCTACTTTGGTAAAGGCTGCTATTGCTTTTTCAAGCTGAGCAATTTCGTGACCTGCGCTAATTTGGACTCTAATGCGGGCATTGCCTTTTGCCACCACGGGGTAGAAAAACCCAATGACATAAACCCCTTCATCCAGTAGTTTTGCTGCAAACTTTTGGGCAAGCGGGGCATCGTAAAGCATGATAGGTACAATTGGGTGTTGGCCTGGTTTTATATCGAAGCCAGCAGCGGTGATAGCATTTCTAAAATATTGTGTGTTTTGCCAAAGCTTATCTCGTAAGGCAGTAGTAGCACTGAGCATATCTAGTACGGCAATACTAGCCCCTACAATGCTAGGAGCAAGTGAATTGCTGAATAGGTATGGCCTTGACCGTTGGCGCAGCAGGGCTACTATTTCTTTTCTGGCAGCAGTAAATCCACCCATGGCACCGCCAAGCGCTTTTCCAAGTGTACCGGTTATAATATCAATCCGTCCCATCACATTACAATGTTCATGGGTACCTCGTCCGGTGGTGCCCATAAAACCACTGGCATGACATTCATCTATCATTACCAAGGCCTGATACTGGTCTGCCAGATCACAAATGGCTTTTAGATTGGCAACAGTGCCATCCATTGAAAATACGCCATCGGTAACTATGAGCCGGTGTCGTTTGTTCATTGCACTTTGAAGTTGGGTTTCTAGGTCGGCCATATCATTGTGCTTGTAGCGTTTTCTATCAGCCTTGCAAAGTCTTATTCCATCAATGATGCTGGCATGGTTCAGTTCATCACTTATGATGGCATCTTGTTCATTTAGCAGTGGCTCAAAAATACCTCCGTTAGCATCGAATGCAGCAGCATATAGAATGGTATCATCCATTCCTAAAAAACTACTTAATTTTAGTTCCAGTGTTTTATGAATATCTTGTGTGCCACAGATAAACCTAACACTACTCATGCCATAGCCGTGAGAATCAATAGCGGCATGTGCAGCAGCCGTTACTTGTGGATGAGATGATAAGCCCAAGTAATTATTGGCACATAGGTTGATTACTTCCTTTCCATTGGCATTGATGAGTGCTGCTTGAGGAGTGGCAATAATTCTTTCCTGTTTATATAGGCCAGCGTTTTCGATTTCAAGTAATTCTTGTTGCAGTAAGGGTTGAAGAGTCTGGTACATTGCTTGGTGATTGGTTAGCGCTCGTTTAAGTTATTTAGTGTTTTGCTGTTGGATCCATAGATCAGCAGCGATGGTAAGTTTCTTGTACCATGCTTTGCCATATTTTCTTTCTAATGGTTCCTTTAAAAATTGATAGATGGGCACTTGCAGTTGCGCTCCTAATTTACAGGCTGGTTTGCAAATAGACCATCGATCATAGTTAAGAGCCTCTAATCCCAATTTATTTTCTTTAATCCTGATAGGATAGAGGTGGCATGATATGGGTTTTTTAAAATCTATTTTACCTTTTAGGTAGGCCTTTTCAATTGCACATTTTGCAATATTATCTTCAAAAATTACATAGGCACATTCTTTCCCTTTGACTAAAGGAGTTACCCATTCGCTATCGTCATATCTTATATACTGGCCTTGCTCTTCCACTGCTGCAATGCCTTTGTCATTCATAAAAGGCTTTACTCTACTGTAAATTTTTTTCATTATTGGCAGTTCATCTTCTTGCAAAGGCGCACCATAGTCACCACTTACACAGCATGCACCCTTACAGGCATTCAAGTCGCAAACAAATTTTTTATCAATTATATCCTCTGACAGGAGTGTGTCGCCAATTGCTATCATGCTGCAAATATATTTTTATTTTTCAAGCATATTGGTAAAGAAGTATAGGTGAAGGTATACAGGCAGGCATCTGATTTTTTTGTTTAACTTTTTAACAAACAATTTGATCGAATGGGCCTTGAATTGAAAACTACCCAACACCAGTATAAACCTGAAAAATGCGCTTTCATAAAGATTTAAGGGGTAACAGCAATTTTGTAATGTTTAAGATGACTCCATGCAAATTTTGTAGTTAGAAATGCAAGTGCTATTTATAAACAAAATTTGTTCATAAGCCCTGAAAGCGGCTACCATGGCTGCATAGCACAGGTTACAAACATTTACAAACAAGCTAAAGTTTAAAATTGCTGATAAAAAAGAGTGCTTACCACTTGCATAGTTATTTTAAAAAAATGATCATTGTAAACGCAATCGGGAAAGTATATCCGGTTAATCCAATTTCAGTTTCGATTCTACATTCTCTGTAGTATGCTAACAAATAAAAAATTTAAAAGCATGTATACAGGGCTGGGCATCGTCACCTCTAAAAACAAAGACTAAACAATTCCATAAGCTTTAATCAAAGCACTAATAAATTAAGTAACATGAATAACAACGAAATACTATTACAAGAGAATAAAGAACGCTTCGTACTTTTTCCTATCAAGCATCCTAAGATATGGGAGATGTATAAATTAGCCGAAAAAAGTTTTTGGGTGGCCGAAGAGATAGACCTTCACGATGATTTGGCAGACTGGGAGAAGTTAAATGACAACGAAAGATATTTTGTAAAACACATCCTTGCGTTCTTTGCAGCCAGTGATGGAATAGTAAATGAAAACTTGGCCACCAACTTTATGAATGAGGTGCAGCTTCCTGAAGCAAGATGTTTCTATGGTTTTCAAATTATGATTGAAAACATTCACAGTGAAATGTATTCTTTATTAATCAATACCTATATAAAGGATGATGCAGAAAAGAAGCACCTGTTTAATGCCATGGAAACGGTGCCGTGTGTAAAGAAAAAGGCGGAGTGGGCCTTAAGATGGATTACAAATGGCTCTTTTGCCGAACGATTGGTAGCTTTCGCAGCAGTAGAAGGGATCTTTTTCAGTGGCTCATTCTGTTCCATCTTTTGGTTAAAAAGTAGAGGTTTAATGGCCAAAGGATTGGGCAAGAGTAACGAATTCATCAGCCGTGATGAAGGGTTGCACTGTGATTTTGCGTGCTTGCTCTACGGGATGCTCCAAAACAAACTTAGTCATGAGCGAATATTAGAAATTATAACCGATGCTGTGAGCTGTGAGCATGAGTTTGTGAGCGATGCATTGCCAGTTTCATTAATAGGAATGAATTCAAAGCAAATGTGTCAATACATCGAATTCTGTGCGGATCGATTGTTGGTAGCATTAGGATATCCCAAACAATACAATAGTAGCAATCCATTTCAATTTATGGAATTATTGAGTTTACAAGGTAAAACCAATTTCTTTGAACAGCGCGTAAGTGAATACCAAAAAGCCGGTGTGAGCAATGATCAAACCTCTAGCCAAAAGGCCTTCACCACTGACGAATCATTCTAAAAAGGAAAACATAAAAAATCACACCAACAAAAACCAATCATGGTAGCAGCAGCCCAGCGCCACTACTATCAACCTTAATCACCCAACCCACCTATGTTTGTACAAAAGCGCGATGGCCGCAAAGAGCCAGTAAAATTTGATAAGGTTACAGCCCGCATTCAAAAGTTAGCTTATGGATTAAGTGAGCATGTAGATACTTTTGTAGTAGCACAAAAAACTATTGAAGGAATCTATGATGGGGTCACCACTTCCCAGCTAGATAATTTGGCTGCCGAAATTGCTGCCACACTCACCACCAAGCATCCTGATTACTCCCTACTAGCATCAAGAATAGCAGTGAGCAATTTGCATAAAAATACGAAGAAGTCTTTCAGTGAGACCATGAAAGATTTGTATAACTATATAGACCCTAAAACTGGGCTCAATGCACAACTTTTATCTGACGATATTTATCAGATAGTAAAAGCCAATGCCGATGTGCTTGATAGCAGCATCATTTATGACCGTGATTTTGGATATGATTATTTTGGTTTTAAAACATTGGAGAAGTCTTATCTTTTAAAGCTCAATGGAAAAATAGCTGAGCGCCCACAACACATGCTCATGCGAGTGGCAGTAGGCATTCATCACCATGATATTGATGCCGCAATAGAAACTTATAACCTGATGAGTGAAAGGTGGTTTACACATGCCACGCCAACACTTTTCAATGCCGGAACCACTCGACCACAATTGAGCTCTTGCTTTTTACTTCAAATGCAAGATGATAGTATTGATGGAATTTACAACACCCTAAAGCAATGTGCCAAAATATCACAGAGTGCAGGAGGCATAGGATTGAGTATTCACAATGTGCGCGCAACAGGATCATACATTCGAGGCACCAACGGTACTAGCAATGGGATAGTGCCAATGCTAAGAGTGTTCAATGACACTGCACGCTATGTAGATCAAGGCGGAGGTAAACGCAAGGGTTCATTCGCGGTTTATTTAGAACCCTGGCATGCCGACATATTTTCATTCCTTGATTTGAAAAAAAATCACGGGGTGAAAGAAGAATTGGTAGCACGTGACTTGTTCTATGCACTCTGGATCCCAGACTTGTTTATGAAGCGAGTAGAAGAAAATGGCATGTGGAGTTTATTTTGCCCTAATGAAGCCAAGGGATTGGCTGAAGCTTACGGGGCCGAATTCGAAACATTATATACCAATTATGAAATAGAAGGACGTTACAGAAAGCAGGTGCCAGCCCGCGACATTTGGACAAAAATAATTGAGACACAAATTGAAACAGGAAATCCCTACATGCTTTACAAGGATGCCTGCAATGAAAAATCGAATCAAAAAAACCTAGGAACCATTAAGAGTTCTAATCTTTGTACAGAAATATTGGAATACACTGCTCCTGACGAAGTAGCAGTGTGCAATTTAGCCTCTGTCGCGCTACCGAGGTTTGTAACCAACGGCACTTTTGACCATAAAAAACTTTATGAAGTTACCTATGTGGCCGCTAAAAACTTGAATAAAATCATAGACGTTAATTATTACCCAGTAGAGGAAGCACGCAACAGCAACATGCGTCACCGTCCAATAGGAATAGGTGTACAAGGATTAGCAGATGTGTTTATCTTGTTACGAATGCCATTTGAAAGCGAAGCAGCCCGACAGCTAAATAAAGAAATTTTCGAGACCTTATATTTTGCAGCCATGACAGCCAGCAAGGATTTGGCAATGGTGGAAGGCTCCTATCAAACTTATGAAGGAAGCCCAGTAAGTAAAGGCATATTCCAATACGACATGTGGAATGTAACCCCTAGCAACCGATGGGATTGGGCAGCACTAAAACTTGAAGTAAAAAAGTATGGCGTAAGAAATTCCTTGCTACTAGCGCCCATGCCCACAGCAAGCACCTCACAAATATTGGGCAACAATGAGTGCATTGAACCCTATACTAGCAACATTTATAGTCGCAGGGTATTGAGTGGAGAGTTTGTGGTAGTAAACAAACACCTATTAAAAGATCTAGCAAAACTCAACCTCTGGAATGAGAACATGAAGCAGAAGCTAATAGCAGCCAATGGTTCAGTTCAGCAGATAGATGAGATACCAGAAGAATTAAAAGAAATTTATAAAACAGTTTGGGAAATAAAGCAAAGGGCAGTGATAGACCAGGCTGCCGATAGAGGGGCATTTATTTGTCAGAGCCAGTCGTTGAACCTATTCATCAATGATCCTAATTATGCCAAACTTACTTCAATGCATTTTTATGCTTGGAAAAAGGGGTTAAAGACAGGCATGTACTATTTGAGAACCAAATCAGCAGTGGATGCCATCAAATTCACCATTGATGCTGCTGTATTGCAAAAGCCTACTAATATAGAAGATCAAACTACTACGCTCATAGCCGGTGCCGAAGGTAGTATGGCCAACCTATCAGATGCCGAACGCGAAAAGCAACTTAGTTGCTCGATAGACAATCCAGAAGCATGTGAAGCGTGCGGAAGTTAATTCAGCAACCATCAATTAATTAATAGTGTAAAGTAGCGCTGCCACAATTTTGTGGCAGCTTTTTTTTTCAAGCCAACCCCGCTTTCCAACTATTCAATCAAGCAAAGCAATCAAGTGAGTAGAGGTGTGAAATGAATGAAGGTGGATGACGAATTCATCGAAAACGGTAGCAGTAATTTTAGTTAGTAGTTTATTTTGTAAGGTCACCAAGAGTAGTGTCCGTTAGCATACTTTAAATCAATTCAATTTCTTTAACCTATCTTTGCACCATGCCAAAAGTGTTAATTATAGGAGCTGGAAAATCATCATCCTATTTAATAGATTACATGCTTCAACAAGCTGCTGCGCAGCAATGGACCATAACCGTAGCCGATTCACAAATAGCGGCCGCTGAAGCTCGGGTACAATCGCATCCTTATGGTGTGGCCATTGCATTGGAAGTAGGCAATCACGAAGAAATGGATAAGCAAATAGCCAACCATCATTTGGTGATCAGCATGTTGCCTGCACACATGCATTTGCCTGTGGCAAAATGTTGCTTGGCACATGGCAAGCATTTGGTTACTGCCAGCTATATAAGCGATGCAATGATGCAATTAAATGATGAAGCTGCAGCAAAGCAATTGGTTTTTATGAATGAATGCGGCCTTGATCCGGGCATAGATCATATGAGTGCAATGGAGATCATTCACCGTGAGCAACAAAAAGGACATACGATCACTTCCTTCGAATCCTATTGCGGAGGTCTAGTGGCTCCTGAAAGTAACAATAATCCTTGGGGCTATAAATTTAGCTGGAATCCGCGCAATGTGATATTGGCCGGCCAATCAACCGCACAATATTTAAAAAATGGTATAAATAAATACTTGCCTTATCATCGTTTGTTTGGCGAGTCATGTGAAATTGCTATTCCAGGGTTGGGACACTTTGATGGCTATGCCAATAGGGATAGCTTAGCTTACCGCAGCTTGTATGGTTTGACAGCTATTGAAACCATGCTGCGAGGCACATTACGCTACAGTGGTTTTTGCGAAGCGTGGCACTTATTGGTGCTAGCCGGCTATACTGATAACAGCTACACCTTGCAACTGCGCAAACAAACCACTTACGCACAACTATTAGATTCTTTTCTCGCAGGAACGGGAGATCTTATGAAGCGTTTAGAAACTTTGATGCCGGGCTCCCAGGCAGCAGTAGCCAAATTGCAGTGGGCTGGATTACTTTCAAATGAATTGATCCCCCTTGAAAGCGCCACACCAGCTGAAGTATTGCAACACCGCTTGGAACAGTGTTGGTTGTTGGAGCCTAATGATAGGGATATGATTGTAATGTGGCACCGTTTTGTAGTGCACACACCAGAAGGCAAGAAAAAAATTGAAAGTACTTTGGTAGTAAAGGGAGAAAATCAAACTTACACAGCCATGGCCAAGACAGTTGGCTTACCAGTAGCAATGGCAGCCACTGCTATTTTAAAAGGTATTATAAAAACCTTTGGTGTTGTGGCCCCTGTCAATGCACCTGTATATGAACCATTACTAAAAGAACTAGCACTTCATCAAATAATATTTACTGAAAATATATCTCCAGCTTAAATTTTGGCATAAAAAATGCAGGGTAATAGGAAATTAGTGTACAGGCTACTCAATAACCCAATAGAGCATCAAACAAATAAAAAATTGAACAATGAAAAAAATATGTTTAGCAATCATTTTGCTCATCTCGTGTAGGCTAGCAATGGCTCAAACCAATCAAAATACAGCAATAGCAATGACACACATCAATCTAATGGGTGCAGCCTCAGGGAAGTATACCCCCGATCAAGCTACCTTTGATTTTAACATCGTTACCAGAAATAAAGACAGTCAAGAAGCAATGAGCCAACTGCAAGTGGCCAGCGAAAAATTGATAAACCGCTTAAAAAAGTTGGGATTTTCAAAAGAGCAAATAGCCTTGCAAGGATATAATTTGAATCAGGAGTATGATTATCCTGATGGGAGGCAAGTGATGCGTGGATACATAGCGCAGCAAAGCTTGCATTTAGCATTTACCTGGGACTATAAAAAACTAGATCAGTTATTTAAAAGCTTT
>JBDKJS010000036.1:0-10499 GCA_039806065.1 Bacteroidota bacterium
ACCCGTCATTAATAAATTGCGCTTGCTCACCACTGCACCACGGCCGCTATCGGCCGTGATATCTACTATGGAGTAAAAAACAGAGTCGCGCAGGGCCCAAGGGTAGGTGCCGGAAGTTGAAACAATATAATACAAGCTATCATCAAAACTAAATATTATGGGTGGATCGCCCATAATAGGAATATAAAAAGGGATGCTATCATAGATGAATTTATTGGATAAGGTATCGCCATTCAGCATTACTTCGCATGAAGCATTAAATACCTTATTACCATCTGAGAATAATTTTAAAACGCCTCCCATGCTAGAGACAGTAGAATAATGAGGATACAAATCAATTGTCACACAGCTATCCGTAACTAATTTATCGGCTAAGTTGAAATTATACACTTTTTCTTCTGGAAATGAAACTATATTTAAAATTACATTTTGATTTCTTTGGCCATAAGTATGGATCATGAATGCCATCATGATCAATAGGAAATACAAAGCTCTCATGTTATTTGATGAATTTAACTACTTGATTGTTTATTCTAAGTAAGTATAAGCCTTGAGCCAATTCTGCTGTATTGATGGTGGCAGTGCCGTATGGTAAAAATATGCTTCTCTTTATTTTCATTTATCAAAAAATGATTTTTTATGTAAATATTTTTACTCTAAGTTAAACATAAATTTCACTAAATACCAAATTATTCCACCGAGTGATGCTATTTAAATATCAACAAGGTGTTCATAACCATAAAAAGTGTATAAAAAAAGCCCAACTTCAAAAGCTAACACTACCAGGTTTTAAGTCTGTTAGAGGGCTATTTATAATTGGTTTTTTTAACACTAAATTTTTTACCAAGGTTTATGGCAAACACGCGCTTATCAGCATGATGATTCTCTGTGGCATCCACCTTCCAGCCTGTAGTTTTTTCAAGTACTTGAGCCCCTTGCCTCAATGTTCGGTTGAGAGCAGTATTGGAATTGACTTCTTGCGATTCCTTTTTTATGGCTTCCAATTCGGCCAAATCTATCCCTGCGCCATCATAATCCACATGGTGTGCAAGTGTATTTTTGGCTGAGCCAATGTTAGGCCCTAGTGGAACCAAGGGCATTACTGTATCTTTAGGTTGAAGTGTTATCGATGCTTGTTGTATTACGGTAATGCTATTTTTTTTAATCGGCTTCAATTTTACCGTAGCAATTGGTTTTTGTACAACCTTCTGCATTTGGGTGGCGGTTTGCGGCAAAGGTATTGGCTGTTGGGCTGTTGGTGTTAAAAGGGAATCTATGGCGGCTTGCTTTGCCACCGTTGGTAATGGCTCTTGCGGTTTGATGAAAATAAAAAACAATAAAATCAATGCTGCTATGGCTGCTATTCCTATCCTTGTGGTGCTAATATCAAATACCCTAGCCTTGCGCTTTAAGTGGTGCTTGCCTTCCATCACTATTTGCAGTTCTGGCACCAGTTTGGTTTGTGCTAGCTTTTCAGATAAGGCTTGAGCGCCCTCGTTGGCATTTAAGTAATTACTCAAGGCTATTTGCTGATCAGCATTTAAATCGTTTTCCAATGCCGCCACTAGCCAGGTGGCTTCATTCTGTTCATGAATGGCACTGCGCATGAGCCCTTGCTTGCCGTTAAAAATAGCATCTTCTTTGGGCAGTGTAAATGGATGCTCATATTCTGTAAACTCCTCCTTAGCTGCTGGATGCACGCTTAGAAACAGCATCAATCTTTCAACTTCATCGGCAGCTAATACTCCATCATAATAATCAATGATGAAAGCACCATAATTGTGTATGTCTATTTTTTCTTTCATCCTATAATTTGATCAATACCCACTAAATAATCTTTTAAAAACAACCTAGCTCTATAAATGTATACTTTTACTTGAGAGGGCGTGAGCCCCGTAATATTCCCAATCTCCTCATAGGAATATCCTTCATAGTCTCTAAGCGTAACTACCGCTTTTTGAATAGCAGGAAGTAAATTTACTGCTTCATTGATTATTTTTTTTGCATCACTGTATTGTTCGTTATGAAAAAGAGTTGCTTCATTTACTTCTGTTAGTGTACTTACTTGTTTTCGTCTTCTAATGCTATCTATCATGGTATGATATCCGGTCGTAAAAAGGTAACTTTTCGCCTTATCATTTGCTATATCTTGGTGTTTGATCCACATTTTTTCGAAAGTATCTTGCACCACATCCTGAGCTGCCTCTTTATCTCTTAAATTTTTAAGAATAAAGCGGTACAAGCCATCAGCATGCGCATCAATGCATTGGTTGTATTCAGCAATGGTCATAAATGTTTCTTATTCATGTGACGCCTGGATGTGGCCATAAGTTACAGGATTAAGTCAAATAAATTAGTTAAGGTGATTGAAAGTATAAAAATACGTAAATGAACAATTTTCAAATTAAAATTAGCTATTTTTGAAGCATTGGTTATGCAGCAAGACTTTATTTCAGTATTCGATATTTTTAAAATTGGGGTAGGGCCTAGCAGTTCGCATACCTTGGGCCCGTGGCGTGCAGCTGGTATGTTTATTAGCTTGTTGAAAGAAAAAAACCTACTGACCGAAGTTCAATCCATTACTGTTGACCTCTATGGTTCACTTGCCAAGACTGGCAAAGGACATGGAACTGATATAGCTGTTCAACTAGGGCTAATGAATCTGGATCCTGTAACCTTTGATGTGAATGCTATCCATGCCACCATTGCAGCCATTGCTGGAAATAAAACATTAACCATTGATGGCCATCATACTATCCATTTTGATCCACCTCTAAACCTGGTTTTTCATTTTGATAAAAGCTTACCATTCCATGCCAATGGCATGCACATTACCGCTTTGCTACGCAATGGAACATCCCTATCAGAAGCTTATTACAGTGTAGGTGGAGGATTTGTAGAACAAGAAAACGATAACTACAATTCAAATGAAGTCATTACCATACCCTACCCTATTCAAACTGCTGATGAACTAGTGCGCTTTTGTAGTGAGAAGCAAAAAGCCGTTTGGCAAATTGTATATGCGAATGAATTAAGCTTTAATAACGAAGAAAACATCGATAAAGCTGTAATGCAACTGTGGCGAACCATGCTATCAAGTGTGTACCGAGGATGCCATACTAAGGGGGAGCTTCCTGGTGGCTTAAAAGTAAATAGGCGGGCTGCAGCATTGAATCAAAAATTTTTAAGTGGTAAGGCCTACACTGATGAGTTTGCATGGCTGGATTTGATTAGAAAAGGAGGCAATAATTTTGCTTATATTTTAGACTGGGTTAGTTGCTTTGCTCTGGCAGTAAATGAAGAGAATGCTTCTTTTGGCAGGATAGTGACTGCTCCCACTAATGGTGCAGCGGGTGTAGTGCCGGCCATACTCATGTATTACGTAATATTTGCCGATGGTGATAGTGATGAAAAAATTATTCAATTTCTAATGACAGCTTCCGTAGTTGGTAGCATTTTTAAAAAAGGTGCAACCATTAGTGCTGCTATGGGCGGTTGTCAAGCTGAAATAGGGGTGAGTAGTGCAATGGCTGCTGCTGCCCTCACTGAAGGTTTGGGTGGCACACCACGCCAATGTATGATGGCTGCAGAAATTGCTATGGAACACCATCTAGGCCTTACCTGCGACCCTATAAAAGGGTTGGTACAAATACCATGCATTGAACGCAACACGATGGGTGCCATCAAGGCAATTACTGCTTCTCAATTGGCACTCAACAGTAACCCCAATCATGCTAAAATTACCCTTGATGATGTAGTGAAAACAATGTGGGCTACCGCTCAAGATATGAATACTAAGTATAAAGAAACTGCGGAAGGCGGACTAGCGGTAAACATTCCTTTAGGACTAAGTGAATGTTAAAAGCGTGCACATTTGTATTAATTAAACACTATCTACAGTTTAGTTTCTCAACGGCTTTCCAGTTTTGAGAATGGCTTGAATGCGTTCTAAGGTTTTTCTCTCGCCACAAAGGCTTACAAATGCTTCGCGTTCTAGATCTAATAAATATTGTTCTGTAACCAAAGTTTTAGCGCTTAGATCGCCTCCGCACATAACATAGGCAAGTTTTTCTGATATCAATTGATCGTGTTTGCTTATATACCCGCCTGCCTGCATTACACTTGCCCCAGCAAAAAACACACCCATTCCAGCCCGCCCCAATACTTTAATATCTTTCCCCAATGCTGGTTTGGTATATCCGTCATTCGCCAGTTCTATAGCAGCCCGCTTGGCCTCTGTTATTTGTCTGCTTCTGTTCATCACCACCTCATCGCGACCTTTTTTCAATATCTTTAAATCAAAAGCTTCCAATGCACTTGTGCTCACTTTAGCCATGCCGATCGTTAAAAAATAATCTCTTAATACTTGCTCATCAATGATGCCTTCGGCATATTCGCGACTGGCCCTTAATGCAAATTCTTTACTACCTCCTCCACCTGGGATGAGGCCTACCCCAAATTCTACAAGTCCTATATAAGTTTCGGCTGCAGCCACTACCTTATCGGCATGGAGCGTCATTTCGCAACCGCCTCCTAGGGTGAGTGTATGTGGTGCTACTACCACTGGAATGCTGCTGTGGCGCACCCGCATATTCATTCCTTGAAATGCGCGCACGGCCATATCTATTTCATCCCAATCTTGATCGATTGCAAACATGAGGATCATTGCCAAATTTGCTCCAGCACTAAAATTTGCTGCCTCATTGCCAATGACCAAGCCCCTAAATTGTTGCTCAGCTATTTCTATTGACTTATTTACACCTTGTATTATTTCACCTCCGATGGTATTCATCTTTGTATGAAACTCTAAATTTACGATGCCATCGCCTATATCTATCAAACTGCATCCACTGTTTTTCCAGATAACGCCATTTGCTTTGCGAGGTTGCAAATAGACTATACTTTCAGCACCACCTTTGGCTACATAAGTTTTGGTTGATGGCTGATAACACTTTCTTTTACCATTTTCATACTTATAAAAACTTGTGTTGCCGGCTGCTACCATTTCTTCAATCCATAAAGCAGGAGCATGCCCAAGCGCCTTCATGGCATTGAGCGTACCACTTAGTCCTACCATATCCCATACTTCAAATGGCCCCTGATCCCATCCAAAGCCCGCACCTATGGCTTCATCTATAAGGTATAAGTCATCAGCTATTTCTGGTATGCGATGGCTACAGTAAGTGAATAATCCATAAAAGCTTTGTCGGTAAAAGTCGCCCGCTTTGTCTGTGGCTGTTAAAAGTAACTTTAACCTGTCTGCAATATTTTCAATGCTCTTACTCTGTTCAAGTGCAGCAAATCTTACTTTTTCTTGCGGCTGATATTCAAGTGTTTTTAAATTAAGCGCATGTATTTCGCTTTTACCTTCTGCATTTTTTATTTTCTTGTAAAACCCTTGCTTTGACTTATCGCCAAACCATCCATTGGCAACCATTGTTTGCAAATAGGTGGGCAATTGAAACTGTGACCTTGCCTCGTCTTTTGGGCACCTATTATATAGATCGTTAGCCACTTTTACAAGTGTATCAATGCCCACTACGTCACAAGTTCTAAAAGTTGCGCTTTTAGCTCGGCCTATTACAGGACCTGTTAATTTATCCACCTCTGGCACAGTAAGCTCCATCTTTTCTACCAAATGAAAGAGCGACATTATACTATAAACACCAACCCTATTGGCTATGAATGCTGGCGTATCTTTACAAAGCACGGTATTTTTCCCAAGATAAACATCGCCATAGTCCATTAAAAATGAGACTACTTCAGGCAAAGTGCCTGGAGAGGGAATAACCTCTAACAACCTCAGATAGCGTGGTGGATTAAAAAAATGTGTGCCACAAAAGTGTTTTACAAAATCATCAGAACGACCTTCGGCCATTAAATGAATGGGAATTCCACTAGTGTTGGAAGTGATTAAGCTTCCCGGTTTGCGATATTGCTCTACCGCTTCGAATATGTTTTTCTTAATTTCTAAATTTTCCACCACCACTTCTATGATCCAATCACTATGCTTGATGTCTGACAGGTGATCTTCAAAATTACCTGTGGTGATATGATCAGCTAACGATTTCTTATATATGGGCGATGGATTGCTTTTTAAGGTGGATTGCAATGCTTCATTAACGATTCTGTTTCGAAACGATGGAGATGCCTCTGTTAGGCCTTTGGCCATTTCTACCGCTGTGAGCGATTTGGGTACTATATCCAACAACAGTACTTTAACCCCTATGTTTGCAAAATGGCAGGCTATCCTGCTACCCATTACACCACTACCAAGCACGGTTACGTGCTTTATACTTCTATTCATTATCTTAAATTATATATTAAATTAATTGTATAAATTATCAATTTCCGATTTAAATTCCTTTCCTATAAACTTTCTCTTCAATTTTAGTGTGGGGGTCAGTTGACCTCCATCAATGGTCCATTCCTTTTCTAATAGGGCTATCTTTTTCACTTGTTCTGTTTGTCCAAAATTTTTATTTAGCCTTTCTACCTCCTGCCATATTCTTTCTTTTACTTCGGCTGTTTTAACTAGTTCGGCTGCGGTGGTTGCTTTGATTCCCTTTTCTTTAGCCCAAGCTGTAACAAAGGGCATGGCAGGCACAATGAGGGCAGCTGCATACTTTTGATTTTCTCCTACTACCATTATTTGCTCTATAAAATTGCTTTCCTTAAACTTGTTTTCCAATGCTTGTGGGGCTATGTATTTACCTCCTGATGTTTTAAAAATCTCTTTCTTCCGATCGGTAATTTTTAAAAACCGTTGATCTACTAGGGTTCCTATATCGCCTGTGTGAAACCATCCTTCCCGGTCAATGACCTCTGAGGTAAGTTGCGGCTGCTTGTAGTAACCCATCATTACGTTAGGTCCTTTGCAAAGTATCTCACCATCATCGGCAAATTTTACAGTTACTCCTTCTATCACAGGCCCTACCGTGCCGAAGCAAATACTATCTGGCTCAAAATTATTGACTGCTATTACGGGGGAAGTTTCTGTAAGCCCATAACCTTCAAGCACAGGAATATTGGCAGCCCAAAAAATTCGCGCCAATCGTGGTTGCAAGGCTGCACCTCCACTTACTATTGCTTTTACATTCCCTCCCAATGCTTCGCGCCACTTGCTAAAAATTAATTTATTCGCTAGCGTTAATTGCACATCATACAACCATCCCATGGAGCTGCGCTTGTCATATCGCAAGCCTAGATCAACCGCCCAGAAAAATAAACCACGCTTAACCCCTGTTAATGCCTTGCCTTTTTCCATTATTTTATCAAATACTTTTTCGAGCAAACGCGGCACACAGCTAAAAATGTTGGGCTGCAATTCCTTTATATTATCCGATATTTTATCAAGGCTTTCGGCATAGTAAACCGTAAATCCAAGATAGGCATATAGGTAGGTGAGTATGCGTTCATAAGAATGGCAGAGTGGCAAAAAACTGAGCGCTACTGATGCCGGTGGTTGATGCGTGAGATTGCGCACCGCCCAAACATTGCTAACCAAATTGCGATGTGATAGCATTACCCCTTTTGGATTGCCTGTAGTACCTGAAGTGTAAATGAGTGTACATAAATCACTTTCTAAAACTGCGGCCTTGCTTGCTGCCAATGCTGATGGGTTAGCTGATGCTGCTCCCAATTCTATGAGTGTGCTGTAATGAACGGCTTGCGGTAGGTGATCAAAAGTGTAAATGGCGGTTAGATTGCTGCACTGGTCTTTTATAGCAGTTATTTTACGAAACAATGACTCGTCCGAAACAAAACATAATTTAGCTCCACTGTCATTAAGAATATAGGTAAACTCACTTTCACTAAGAGTGGTATAAATGGGTGTATTGACCACTCCAAGTTGCGCCATGGCCATGTCCATGTAATTCCACTCGGGTCTATTGTTGCTAATCATGGCCACTGTATCTCCCTTGCTTAATCCCATTTTGAGCAGTGCATAGCTCAGTTTGTTAATGGTATCAATGGCTTGGTCAATGCTACATGCCTGCCACTTGCCAGCTTGCTTACTTCCTAAAAAAGGAATTTGCGGATATTGCTGTTGCCGGTAGTACAAAATGTCGAAGGTGCGTGATAGTTGCATGGGTTGAAAAAAGATATCTACAATGTAAGGATAACAATTAACTTACAATTTTTACAACGATTGGATTTATTAACATTATTTATTACAATTTTACCGAAGTATAAATTATGACATCAGCTCCTTTAAACTATCGAAACGACTTGCGGTTACGTTTTCCTGTAATCATGGCCCCCATGTTTTTAGTTACCAATGAACCCATGCTCACCGCTGCCATGGATGCGGGTATTATCGCCTCATTTCCTTCCCTAAATTATAGAAAGGTAGAAGACCTCAATGCGGTGCTTGGAAGGCTAAATTCTCACAGGGCCTCTTTGAAAAATGCTTACGGCAATTTTGCAGTAAATTTAATTGTACAAAAAACCAATATCTTTTATAAAAAACATCTTGCTGCCTGTGTTGCTCATCAAGTACCGATTTATATCACTTCCTTAGGCAACCCTACCGAAACTATTCAACAAGCTCATGCCTATGGTGCCAAGGTTTATTGTGATGTTACCAATGAATTGCATGCACAAAAATGTTTTGATGCCGGGTGCGATGGTTTCATAGCAGTATCGCAAGGGGCTGGTGGCCATGCCGGACCCAACCCCTTGCTTTTACTCATAGAATCGCTCAAGAAAAAATTTCCGGCTAAGCCCATTTGGGCTGCGGGTGGTATTGCCACAGGCACTGGCATACTAGGGGCTATGGCTGCTGGTGCTTCAGCCGCTTATATTGGAACACGATTTATTGCAAGCACTGAGGCCGCTGTTAGCCAAGCTTATAAGGACGCCATTGTGAACAGTAAAATGGACGATATCATTATGAGTAATAGAATTAGTGGAACTCCGTGCACCATTATAAACACACCTTATGCTCAAAAAATTGGTACCACTCAAAATTGGTTTGAGCACTGGATGAGCAACAACGCTACTACCAAAAAATATTTTAAAATGTTGGTTCAAAAAAGGGGGATGGATTGGTTAGAAAAGGCCATAAGGCCTGGGAACTATAACAGCCTTTGGTGTGCTGGCAAAAGTGTGGAACTTATTCAAAACATTCAACCTATAGCAGCCATATTACATGATATGGAAATGGAATTTAAACTAGCCATTGATGAATTAAACGCTAAATCTGCTTCATGGCTTCACTAAAAAAACTTTTGGATGCGGCCAATAAATCGCCATTGAATAGGTGGATCGTCAATAGAATACTGTGGCATAAAATTCCATTCAACAAACCCCATCAACCTACCATAAGGGCTTTCCATGCTAATGGGGCAACCATTGGCCTTGCATTTAAAAAACAAAATAAGAACCACCTCAATAGCATTCACGCGTGTGCACTCATTACCTTAGCTGAATATACCTCAGGTTTGGTTTTGTTAGCTGCACTAGGCCCCAAGTCTTATAGACTCATCATGAAAAGTATTGATGCAGTATTTCACTATCAAGCCAAAACAGATGTGATCGCGCATTTTGAATTGACTGATCAAGAAATTCAACAGATAAAAACCAGCCTCACCCATCAAGAGGCCATACTTTTGCCTTTATCGATTCCCATTTATGATCAAGCCAATCAAATAGTTTGTACTGTTAATGTAAATTGGCAATTAAAAAATTGGCAGGCTGTGAAAACAATAATTTAATCAGGTAGCTTGGCCTTGCCTTCTATTCAACCATCACCCGCTGCGACTTTTGACCAACCTGTATCAAGTACAATCCGGGGCTTAGGTCTTTTATTGACAAACGTGCATGCCCATTTTGAAACAATACCTTTTGCCTGTCTACCAATTGGCCTGTGGCATTGATCAGGCTTACCCATACCTCCTTACTGATGCTACTATTTAAAACCAAGTTGATAACATCACTCGCAGGGTTGGGGTATAAACTCAATGCTAAGGCCTTTCCTCCCAAATCATTAATACCTATGAGACTATCGCATGCACTACCCTCCACTGCTCCCAATTCATGGTTGATGAAGACTGCTATCGTTGTTTGCAAAGGTGCAGGAATGGGATAGGTATTAACGGTATAATCTAGGCCAGCCCCGTGCTGGTTAGGAAGGTTGATGCACGAAAAATAAGGCAAGCCAGCGATACCAACCAATATTTTATCGTCAGGGGTGGGAAACATGCTTGTAAAGTAATAAGCAGTGGGGCCATAGATGGCAGTATCTATTAAGGATACCGTGTGCACCTGATGTGTATTAAAATCGAGCTGAAATAAACCCGATGCCTTCATGATATATACTTGACTCCCATCTGGACTTATGAGCGGCCGAAAATTTATTTCCGGCATTGGTAGTAAATTGGCTAAATATACACTATCATAATTATAAAACAATCCGGTGCACCGGTCAAATTCCAGCAGCCCTACTCTATTTGAATCAGCAGATGACAATTGAACAAACTTATCACCACTTTTTG
>JBDKJS010000037.1:0-3002 GCA_039806065.1 Bacteroidota bacterium
ATAGATATCAATTACTATATCAATGAAGTAATAGATGAAGAAAGGCAAGATGAGGTATTTGATTATTTTAAAACCGCTGAAACAGACAGTGCCGAACAAGCCTTGAAGGATTTAGGCGAAAACGATTATACACTCAATGATATTAGACTTATGCGAATTAAATTTATGAGCGATATGGGTAATTAATCCACGGTTAAATCATAAAAAAAGTAGTCTCGATTAACTCAAGACTACTTTTTTTTACAGTTCAATAAATTTATTTTTCTAAAATGGTTTTAATGTTTTTTAAGTTTTTCTGCTGCGTCTCTTTAATCATTGGCCGTCCAAAGCAATACGACATTAGATTGAAAGGATATCGTTCATCGGCATAAAATTCACTGGTAATGGAAGTTACACTGTCATTCACACTTGTAAAAATATTGGCTGCCTTAGCCTTGCCTTCAAACGGCTTGATGAAGATTAAATCTACATCAATCCTATCGGGGGTCATTGCAGTAATAATTTGTTCACCCTGCCCCACATTGTCATCCTTACTATTCCAACTTTGTTTGGCCCCTATGCTTCCATCAGTACCACTTATGGTTGGATGTAAATTGGGGTCAGCCTTAACCCATTCACTGTACTGTTCTTGATTGGCTAGTATCCTTATATAATCATACACTACAGATTTTGGTTTATTAATCGTTTCTGAAACTGATACAGTATATTTATTTGGAATAAATAATGCTACTATAAATGGGATGGCCAGCAGTATTACAATGGCTAATAAAATTTTCTTAAGTACTTTCATTTTGTTTTGGTTAATTGGTTAGTTGTAGTTAGTTGTAAATAGTATAAATAAAGCTAATTATGGGCTAGTAATAAAATGGAATAATCATATTCTATTGCCGCATCAAATAAAGTTATTTTTTTTAATTTGAAAAAATATGACCAAAGCAGCTCGCGAAAAAGCACGCCCACTTTGGCTTTAATAGGGCCTAACTATGTTAGAATTACTCTTTTTCAATCAATTTCAAACGGTTTTTCAAGGGTAGCACACTTCAATAATTTGATTACCTTTCGCCAGTAAAATTAAATTTATTGAGAACTATTAAACCAAATTAACCCTTTTCAAATGAAAAAAATTTACCATTTAACTATTCTTGCAGCATGTTGCTTGTTATTGGCCTTTCCTTCACTGGGTCAAGTGCAAAGTCTTCCTTATGTAAATGATTTTGAAGGATCAGTCCAAGGATGGACTACCGGAGGCACCGGCTCGCAATGGGAGCTAGGCACGCCTGGTTTTGGTCTTACCAATTCCGCTTTTTCTGGAACCCAATGCTGGGACATTAGTTTGCTCACTGGCTATGCTAACAATACAGATGCCTACCTCTACACCCCACAATTTGATTTTACAGGCACCATTGTTTCCACACTCAGCTTTTGGCAAAATAAAAATTGTGAGCTCAACTGGGACGGAACTTATGTAGAGTATTCTACCGATGGCACCACCTGGCACATACTTGGTAACGATACCAGCAATAATTCTTTTTCAAATAATTGGTATAATACCGTTCGATTGATTTCTTCCAATCCTCCTATCCCTGCCTTCACCGGCAATTCAAATGGTAATTGGATTGAATCTACTCACGAACTTTCATTTCTAAGTAATGAACCCAACGTTGGATTTAGATTCGTATTTCATTCTGATGCCAGCGTGGTTGGCGATGGCTTCTCTATCGATAATTTTAGAATTGCAACTTTAGACAACAATTTAATTAGAGGAAAACTTTTTGTTGATGCTAATACCAACGGTATTTTTGATGCTGGCGATCAGGCAATAGCCAATCAAATGGTAACTGCTGCTCCCGGTAGCTTTATAGCCACCACCAATGCCAATGGCGATTACAGTATCATCGTAGATACAGGTGCGGCAACTTATACTGTCACTACCACAGCCTTACTTTATCATACTGCCAATCCCGCACAGCATGTAGTAAATTTTACCAGTAGCCAGCAAACCTCCGCGTCAAATGATTTTGCAATGTCGCCCATTCCCAATATCAATGATTTAGCCATCATTATTAGCACTGCACCTACTAGACCCGGCTTTGATGCCACCTACCACATCACCTACAGAAATATCGGCACCACAACTTTGAGTGGCAACATTGACCTAGTATTTGACCCCAACCAAACCTATACCAGTAGTAGTGCCACTCCAAGCAGCCAAACCGGTAACATGGTATCATGGCCTTATAATAACCTAGCCCCTGGCACATCAGGTTCATTCAGTGTAACACTTCAGTTGAGTGCAAGTGTAGCCATTGGCGCCACCATTTCAATGACAGCCACCATCAACCCAATAGCTGCCGATTCTAATGCAATCAACAACGTTTATGGCACAGAAATAACTGTAGTAGGTTCATTCGATCCCAATGATAAAATAGCACAACATGGTGAAGAATTCAGCATGCAGCAGTTAGCCGATAATGAATTTTTCTATTACACCATCAATTTTCAAAATACCGGAAATTTCCCAGCCACCTTTGTTAGAGTGGAAGATATCATCAGTCCGCTATTAGATCTAGCAACACTCCAAGTCCTGGCCAACAGTCATCCCTTTAGTACCCTCATCACAGCCGATAGAAAAGTGTCCTTCTTCTTTAACAACATCAACTTGATCGATAGCGCTACCAATGAAGCAGCTAGCAAGGGATTCATCACCTTTAAAATCAAACCTCTAAATTCGATCATCCCAGGCAATCAAGTGTTTAACACCGCAAGCATTTTCTTTGATTTTAATGCCCCTATCGTTACCAACACCACTGTAACTAACATAATCTATCCAAGCGGAATAGAATCCAACCTATCTAGTGTAGCACAGCTATTTCCCAATCCCACACTGGGTCAAATTCAAGTATCCTTAAAAGATGAACCCGTGCAGCCCATCCAATTAAATATTTACAATATACTGGGCGCCCAAGTTTATTCCCAAAGGTTAATACTGCGCAACACCCTAA
>JBDKJS010000038.1:0-8772 GCA_039806065.1 Bacteroidota bacterium
AGGGGGTAGTTTTCCTTCAACTATAGGACGCATTCAGCATGGTTTTGATTGCCGCCCTGATTTAGTGGCGATTGATAATCCCTATCCTCCGAATAAGTATATTGGCAAATTTTATTTAGATAGTTTAGTGCATGACCCAGTCATGCTGCAATACCTTATTCAATTATTTGGTGCTGATAAAATAGCCCTTGGCAGCGATTACCCATTTCCATTGGGAGAGCACATACCTGGCAGTATGATTAAACAAATGGCCTTAGCCACCGATACCAAAGAACTATTGCTATCAGGCACTGCATTAAAATGGTTAAACAAATCGAAAGTAGATTTTATCTAACCTTTTGAACATATAATTTTATTATAATCGTCCATCGCAGCTTTAATAATCGTTAAAGCATTTGACAAGCCATTAAACTCTTGCACCACTACTTTTTTATTCTCTAATTGTTTATACACTTCAAAAAAGTGCTTTATTTCTGAAAAAAAATGTTGGGGTAAATCTTCTATTACTTTAATATGAAAAAGTGATGCATCACCAATTGGTGCAAGTATAATTTTATCGTCCACCTCATTGTTATCTACCATTCGCATCACACCTACTATTCTACCCCTTAGTTGGCTAAGTGGTTCTAGCGGCACTTGTGAAATCACCAAAGCATCCAATGGATCATGATCTTTGCCCAATGTCTGCGGTATTATTCCATAATTTATGGGGTAATGTGTAGCACCATATAGAACTCTGTCAAGCCGAAGTAGGCCCGTAGTTTTATCAATTTCATATTTAGCCTTGCTTCCTTGAGCTATTTCTATTACAGCAGTTATGGTGGCCGCTGCATCTAAGTCGGGGTTAATATGATGCCAAGGGTGGAAGTGAAGATTCATAAGGTTAAATTGTTGAAGTAAAATTAATAAAACTTTGTGGCTATATAAATATTGGTATTTAGTCCTTTATCATCAGCACAGGATATTTTCACCCTTTCAGTAGTGGGTTTAAAAAAAACTTTCTCATTTTTATCACAAACTTTTATTAATTCATCATTGATATACCAGTACACCTCGCTCACCCCTGCAGCCACCTGTGCCGCCAATAATAGTGCGCCTTCATCTTTTTCGAGAATATATGTTTTACCATTAATAGGGCTCACAATTTTGGGTGGTTGATGTAGAAACACTCTATTGCAAGATTCATTGTGCTGAGGAATTTTAACATAAGGTAGTTTTTCTTGCTCGTACCACATAAGTATTTCAGCGCTGTGATTTTCCATTACCTTTATCTTGTAGCCATTAGATGGTGTACAGTTGGTACAATAGCTCATGCTTTCGTTAGCATTCATAGCCACTTCAATCAAATGATTGCATTTCTTGTTGGTGCTTTTAAGAGGAAGAAAATAATCTGCTATTTGATTGGTGCACAAATTTCCTGGAGGCAATCCACTGGCACTGCACACATATCTTATATCCAATGCAGCAGGTGGTTTAAACCACACTTGGCCTGTATTATAAGTTATGGTATTGAACAGTTCGAAGAGAAGTGGAGTTGCACGATCGGCACCGGTTAATTCAGGGACCCCTTTTCCAGAAAAATTTCCTACCCAAACGGCAATTGTATATTTATTGTTGTAGCCAATGCTCCAGGCATCGCGTCTTCCATAGCTGGTGCCTGTTTTCCAGGCAATTTTTGGCAAGCGAATTGTACTTTCAAAGCCTGTAGGCAGATCAGGCCTTTGCACACTGCTCAATATTTTTGAGATTAAATATGCAGCCCCTTCCGAAATAATGGAAGTTGATTTCATCGTACGAGAGCTAGCGGTATACGAAAGTTGAGAAAACTTACCTCCGTTTGCCAGCATGGCATAAAGTGCAGCGAGTTCTTCCAATGAAGCGCCACAGCCACCTAAAGCAAGTGAAAGTCCCGAATTTTTTTCGGATATACCACCCGATTTAAATTGCAATTGTTTAAGTTTTTGAACAATTGTATTAACCCCTAATTGCTGTAATAATTTCACGGCCGGTATGTTTAACGAAAGTGCCAAAGCATTTTCAGCAGAAATTAAACCACTATAGGTAGCATTAAAATTTTCTGGTGCATAGCCATTAAAATTTACTGGTACATCAGCAATCTTGGTATGAGGTGTAATAATACCAGCATCAATAGCTGCAGCATAAATCAATGGTTTAAGAGTACTTCCTGGCGATCGTGATGCTACTACGCCATCAACCTGGCCTGCATGAATGGGGTCGTTAAAATCAGGGGAGCCTACATAGGCTTTCACTTTCATACTACCATTATCAATAATTAAAGCAGCTAAATTATGAACATCAATTGCGGTTAACCTCTTAGCATAATTAGCACATAGCTGCTCTGCTTTCAGTTGCATAGCTAAATCAATATTGGTTTTAATAACACTATCAGAATGATAAATGCGATAGAGTCTATTGGCTAAATGAGGGGCTGCTGCTGAAAGCGATGCTCGCTTTGCAGTTAGTGGTTCTTTCAAAGCATCAGCAAGAAGAGATTTTTCAATTACCCCACCGGCAACTAATTTTTGAAGCCACTTGTTTCTAGCTTTAATAATGGCATCAGTATTTTTAGCAATATTAAGTGAAATTGGTCTGTTGGGTATGACGGCTAAGGAAGCTGCTTCAGCTATACTCAATTTGGTGGCAGGCTTTCCAAAATAAAGCATGGCTGCTGCTCGGGCTCCCTCAATGTTTCCACCATACGGTAATAGGTTTAAGTATAGATTTAAAATTTCGCTTTTTGAAAAATGCCATTCTAGTTGAAGTGCATAAATCGATTCTTTAATTTTATTGAACCATGTACGAGGGGCCGGCTTTAGCAATCTTACTACTTGCATGGTAATGGTGCTAGCGCCACTAGAGCGCCTTTGGTTGAGCAGGTTTTGAAAGGCTGCCCTACCAATTGCAATTGGGTTGACACCAGGATGATAGTAAAAATATTTATCCTCTTTATGTAATAAAATTTTAATTAACTCAGGACTGTAATCATTAAGAGAAGCAGGTAAGCGCCATTTATCATCAGCTGATAAGTAAGCATGAAGTATTTCTCCTTGATCAGCTGTAATTATTGTTGAGTACCTGATGCGCACCTCCAATGGAAACAAGTTATCAAATGCAATAAATAACACTAAAGGTATCACTGCCAATAACAGGACAACTTTTATGAGCCACCTTCGGGTATAATAAATTACCGTAACAATCACTGGTAGTTTACGATTATTTAATTGTAATAGTAGTGGCTCCGTGATAGGAGTGATAAGCGCCATCATACATAGCATCAGCGCTTACAGGACCCATTTTAAATTTACCAGTAGAAACAGCCCTTACCATATAGTAGAAATTTTTAGTTGTCAAGGTAGCTTCCGTAAAATAATTGATTCTATCGTCTCTTATATCAAAGTACGCTGCGTTACTGGCATCAGTAATCCAATTCATATCAGGCAGGTCCTTTATTCTTGGATTCTCTATTTCAAATCCTGCTGGTAGCATATCTGTGAGTACTACATTTTCAACCCGGCTTCTTTCCAAACTGGTTAATGAGAGTTTTATCACAATCAAATCTCCTTGTTGAATATCTGTTAAAGTTATTGCCTTGCCTTGCCGGTTGAAAAATGATTTTCTAGCTTGGAGGTATTTATCTTCTTGAACATAATTTCCTGAAGCGCTCAATCCTTCAATTTCATAAAAATAATATAGAACTCCCCCTGATACATTAACATCTACTTTTTTTCCTGCAATGTTTTGGGTGAGTAATAATGGCTGTTCATTAACGGTTCCCATAGGTTTGCCTTCAATTGAAACAGCAGCGGTAGCATTCGACTTATTCACCTTACGCATATACTTACCCATTGCCAAAAAGCTAAATGCAGCCTCCTGAGAATTTAAATACGGTTCCTTACTAATTTGGTCGCTCAAATGACGCACCATACTAATTATTTGATTGTTTTCAGGATCGGTTTCAAGAAGGGCGTTTAATACCAATGCTTCATCTCTGAGGTATGAATAAAAACTTCCTCCAAGTGCTCTTGTGCTTTTTTCGGTGATAGCCTTTGGTAGAATAGCTTGATAGCTTGCTCTATCACCAATACTCAAATAAGCACATGCGAGCAGGTATTTACTATCCACGGTTAGGCTGTTGAGGTTGGCCTTAAAGAAATTCATAGAAGGCAAATCAGCCTTGGCATATAATGCCAGGATGTAGAGTGAATATATGTTTTCATGTGCATAAATGGCTCTATAACGAATTTGTTGATTATCATAGTAGGCATACGTATTGTCCATGGCACGCTCATTCACTTTTTTTGCAAGGTATGCCATGGCATTATCCAAGATATTTTTGTTTACCTCGTAGCCGGCTTTTTGTGCTTCTACTAGAAAATGCACTGCATATATGGTTCCCCACCAAGACTCATATTCGCCACCCGGCCAATAGGAAAGTGCGCCATTATAAAGTTGCATACCTTCCAATTTTCTAATTGCCTCTTGTACATAAAAGGCCGGATTTTGGCCTCTTGTAGATTTATGTTCCATATTGCTAACCAAATCGGCATAGTATAATTGCGGAAACGCTTTGCTTGTAGTTTGCTCCACACAACCAAAGGGATAGCCAAGTAAATAATTTAATTGCTTAGAGAATTTGACTAAAGGATTTCTACTAATAAGCAATTTTGCTTTAGTGGAGGATTGAATAAAATCATTCTGTAAATTTATAACGCCTGCCTGTTTTAGTTCACCGGCATCGGCTATTTTTAATAAACTTGTACTAGGTCTAACAGTAATATCAGTAATTTCTTTAAACACTTCGTTAAATGCTGTAGTGTTTATTTCGATGGTGCCTTGACCAATAGCATTAGCGGCCACTACTTTATAAATCACCTTTTGTTCTTTTTGTGGAGGAATATTTACTTCAAAGCTAGCTTGGTCCACTACTCTAAGCGATCCTGTGGTTTTTATCTGTGCACTTGCCTTTGTGGCCTTTGTAGTGGTATTGGTAATAGTGGTGGGCACGGTGAGGGTATCACCGGGCGATAAAAATCTGGGGATACCAGCACTAATCACTATAGGGTCAGCAACTTTGATATGCGCATCGGCACTTCCAAATGCAGCATCCTTATAAGCGCAAGCCATAACTCGGAGATCACCACTAAACTGAGGGACATCAAAAGTATATTTTGCTACTCCAGCAGCATTGGTGCGGAGGTGGCCACTCCACAATGCTACCAAGTTTACTCTTTTATTGCTAAGTGGATTCACTCTCTTTTCCAAGTCGTATCCATCGCCACCGGTGCTGCTTCTTTTTAATTTTAGATCGGGCAGCAGGTAGGGATACACATCATAGGCATCTACCATTAGTGCTTTCTTTTGATAGAAAAATGAATATGGATCAGGGGTAGCAAAATTTTTCAATTGTAATATTCCTTCATCCACTACAGCAACTGTTACCTCTATATCGCGCAGCGGGGCTGACTGAATGGTAATTGTTTGTTTAGACTTACTTCTAATTTTTTCAGGGGCTTTAATAGTGAGGGGCAATCGATTTCCATTTTGTTGTACCATTAAGCAAGCAAACCCATGTGCTGTGGTAAGCGGAATGGCGCCATCATCAAGCGGTCTAAATAAGGTGGCGGTAAGATACACATTGGGTAAAAATTCTTTTTTTATGGGCAGCTTAAATACTGCACTTTTTTTATCAGTATTTAGATAATGGTATGATAATACATTATTGCATTCTGTGGTAATGAGCATCCTCCCATTAAATGGTGTTTTAAAAACCACTGTTGCCACATCACCAATAGTATAATTAGTCTTATCGGCCACTATGTCTATTTGCCCTTCCGTATTCACTTCAAAAGAATTGTTGGAGGTGTAGCCAAATCCATATGCCCAAAAAGTTCCACTCACATAATGTTCCTCTTCAGGTTCTGCCACCCTTACTTCATACTCTCCACTTCCGCGAGGGGTGAATGCAAAATTATAGACTCCTGCGGTGAGCTGTACCACCTGGTCTTGGATTATTATTTCCTTTTTTTTGGAAACATATCTATAGCCTGATCCATATTCATCTTGTTCCACTGCACTATACCAATCATATTGAACTATTTTTACTCTGGCAGTTGTAGCCAATGGTTTGCCCAATTTATTGACCGCCACAATGGGGATGATAGATTTTGAGCCAACATCAAGATACTGTTCCCTGAGGCCTATTCCATAATAAATATCTCGCATGTAAATATCTGCACTGGCTATTCTATTTACAGGTCGGCCGGTTTCATCAAATACGGTTGCATAGCACTTAGCATGTAGCAGGCCGGTACCATTCAGTTTTTCGTCAATTGCAAATTCAGCTGTGGCAGCTCCTTGTTCATCAGTGGTGCCTTGTCGCAAGTCACTTTCTAGGCTAACCTTTTTTTCCCCGTTGATGGTAAAATTAAAGTTTGGAAAATCCTTTACATACATTTGTTTTTTTGATAGTTTTAACTCTATTTCATATTTTCTATTGGCTGCCGGAGGGCCAAACAAATTAGTGGCCATCAATGCAGTTTTTATATTTCCATTGGCGGTGTAAGTTTTTTGATCGGTTGTAAACTTCACATCTATTCTATCGGGAATAAATTCTTCTACGCTTATGGAATAGGATTGTAACAATAAGTCGTTGGCTGTAAAAACTTCAGCTGAATAAAACCCAGTTACAGCAGCAGTAGAAAGCGGTACATCCAATGTAAATGCTCCTTGATGGTTAAGTGTGCCTCTCACGGTTTTTAATTCTCTTCCATTGGGTAAGATAATTTTCACTTTTATTGGCATACCAGCCATAAATTGCCAGGCCTCATTTCTTACAATGGTGTTTATATGAATTGTTTCACCAGGTCTATAAATATTTCTATCGCCATAAATAAAAGCCATATAGCCAGAGGCATTAGCTCTTCTACCACCAACATCGAATCGAGAATTGTTTACTCGAGTATCGCTATACAGTAAATAATTAAAATCTGAACCTAGACTTGCGCCAACCATTTTGATTTGAAAATTATTTGCCTTAGTAGTTAGATTATTGAACACGGCCACCCCTTCTGCATTAGTGGCACCCTGCATTACGGTTTGGTTATTGCTGCTGATGAGTGATACATTAACTCCAGCAAGCGATTTAGCATCCTTAATGCTGTTAGCGAATACATATACTTGGTTATTTGATTGCTTCACTATAAGTCCGATGTCAGAAATAGCAACCAATTTAGTAGCGCGTCTCCACTGATCATCAGTACTTGAAACTTGAACTATAAATGTTCCCTTAAAATTATTAATATCATCAAATGATAAATTTAAAAGGTGAACTCCGTTTTGCTTGGCCAGATCCTTAGCATTATAGGTTCTGCTGTAAACCATATCGCCATATCCATCCATGTTATAGGTACTATAATTTAGTCCCGATGCACTATACTCACCTTCTTCATCATAATAATAATCGTTGTATCGGTTATGCTTTATGTAGTGCAGAATATTGTTTTGATATATCTTCCAGACTTTTACATCTATCGATGGAATGTTTACAATATTTAGTGCTATGTTTTTACTGCTTTTTTGGCTTAAATAATATGCCTTAGAATTGGTAAATGAAATGCTAGGTTGCATTTCTCCAAAGCTAACCTGTTGAGCAAATGTTTGCTTTAGTTCACCTCCTAGTTCGCCTTTGATGCCTGAAGTAATAGTTAGCTCATAAGTGCTACCTTGCACAAAGGCTCCCTTTAATAAAAATCCATTTTCTACTACTTCAGAAGTAAATGGCAGCGATGGATTTATTTTGATATTAGCATCAATAGTAGCTGGATCTATTGCCTGTGAAGCATAAACATGAATATACCCTTCTGTATTATCAAATTCGCCTATAGCCTGGTTAATGCTGAGTATAGATGGACTAGCAATATTCACCACCGCTTCTATAGGTAATGTGGTTGCTATGCTACCGCCATCAGGTTTTAGTCCAGCGGCTATTACCACTTTAAGTATTTTTTCGCCCACTTCCTCTTTGGCAATATTGTCCATCACTATATTTACTGCTTGTTCATTGGCACCATTCTCAATAGAAAACTTAAGTGAGTTTTCTTTCTCTAATAATTTTATCAAGGGCATTAATTGTTGAACACTAATTTTATAATTGAAATTTAGCTCTACAACAAGGGCAGCTCTGCCAGTAAATTTTTCACTCATTCGCCAGTAACCAGTCTGGTTTACTAAAGCCACTGCTGCTGTATGAAATTCATATACATCATCACTTATCGTAATTTGCGGTGAAAGGTATTTAAGCTTTTTTTCATTAATAGTCAAAGAATAGGATGTAGCAGGCTTAAATCCATCTTGTGGACTAAAGACCAATTCTTTTCTAGTATTCCACCTATACTTACCTATTACAGCAGGTGAAATTGTAAAATATGCAGTAGTATCCCATCTATTAATGATACTGTCAATTGCTATTTCTTTATCAAAATTGATAACAAGGTTTTGCTGGGCTATTATTTCTTCTCCAAAATTCCTACTTACAATATTGAGTTGGTTTTTATTGCTGATACAAGCGGCCAACAATAAGAAAAAAAGGAAAGCGTTTAGTTTAAAGAATTTGGTGGTTTTCATGAAATTGAAGATTATTGGTTAGCACAGAAATGTAATTTTACAAATATAAAAATAGATTATAGCACCCATTAGGGATAGGGAAAATAATAGGTACTCATCAGTAGATTGTGAGTTAGAAGGAGAAGGGGT
>JBDKJS010000039.1:0-27098 GCA_039806065.1 Bacteroidota bacterium
CTATTAGCTGCATCACAAGTAGAAGTGTTATTCAAAGTATTGAGGGTTACATTTGAAATGTAATCAGATCCACTGCATACAGGATTAATTGGGTAGCATTGACATCCAGGTATTGGATTCACCGTTACTTGAAGATCAGTAGAGGTAGCTTGTGTACCACCGCAATCAAGCGTGCAATGGTAGTAGGTAGTGGCAGTGATATTGGTAACATAAGTTGCATTAGTAGCACCAGCAATGGCAGTAAAGGTAACTCCATCAGGTGAATCAAACCACTGGTAGGTTAATCCGCTACCGCCACTGGCTCCACCAAGTGAAAGCGTGGTTGAAGATGTAGGGCAAGCAGGATTGGCACTTGCGCCAGTAGTACCAGCTAAAGGTGCCGAGCAAGCAAATATTTGATCTTGTACCTTTAAATTATCAATTGCCCACCACCAGCCGTAAGTAGCAGTTAAGAAAAATCGTAACTGAACATTGGCTTGATTAGCAGCAACACTGCTAATGTCAATACCTACAGTAGTTGCAGTAGGATAGCCATTGGTATTGTTACCTGAAATAAATGTGGTCCAAGTGGCTCCACCATCGGCACTTACTTCTAAGGTGTGATCTTGACCTGGATAAGAGCGGTAGCTTTCATCCATGATGATATAAACCGAAGAAATAGCTGAACAGTTAATTGATGGTGTGGTGATAGACGCACCTTGTGTAGCACCTGATCCAAAAAAATCAGAGTCAAAAATCATAAAGTTGGCATCAAAATTAGCACCGGTAACATCTGTGCCGGCTCTAGCACCTGGGTCGTTAAAGAACCAAGGAGCTTGCGGTTGTTGGCCAGCGCTATCTTGGGTCCATCCTGATGGTTGTGAACCAGCTGTAAAATCTTCAGAGAAGACCACAGTCTGGGCATTTGCTGTAGTGGCCATAAAACCTACTAAAGCTAAAGAAAGTAATTGTTTTTTCATTATTGATTAGTTTTTATTGAGTTAATATAATTGAGTAAAGTACTATTCTAATTTCAACTTCGGGCGTAACCTACTTTTAAATACAGCATGAGCATCGTTCTTAACCTTCCCCTTCCTCAAAGCTCTTTGTTTTTCGATTGGTAAAGATACAATTTCTTTACAATTCTCAGTACAACAACCATTCATTTTTTCTTTACAATCAGTGCATTGAATAAACAAAAGGTGACAATCATCATTGGCACAATTGGTATGGGTATCACACGGATTGCCACATTGATGGCATTTGGCAATTATTTCAGTAGTTACACGTTCACCAAGCCTATCGTCAAACACAAAATTTTTACCTATAAATTTATTTTCTAAGCCTAATTCTTGCACCTGCCTTACGTAATCAATTATTCCACCCTCCAATTGATTTACATCTTCGTAGCCATGGTGCTTAAAATAAGCACTGGCTTTTTCGCAGCGTATTCCACCGGTACAGTAGAGGAGTATTTTTTTATTATGCTTCTCAGCTAGGAGCTCTTTGACCACGGGCAAGGATTGCCTAAATGTATCCACATCGGGTGTTAGCGCATTAGCAAAATGCCCCACTTCACTTTCATAGTGATTGCGCATATCCACCACAATGGTATTGGAATCTTCCATCGCTTTATTCCATTCAGCAGCTGTTAAATGTTTGCCGGTATTTGCAAGGTCTACTTCTCCTTCCTTGAGGCCGTCAGCAACTATCTTTGCCCGTATTCTCACAATTAATTTTAAGAAGGAGTCGGCTGGTTCCTCAACTGCATATTTGAACGGAACTCCATTGAAATGCGTTGATTCATCGAGAATTTTTCTCAGTGCAGGCAGTTGATCGGTTGGTACGCTAATTTGAGCATTGATTCCCTCAGCTGCCAAATAAACCCTTCCTAAAATATTCAAGGATTGCATTTGCTCGTATAGCTGTACCCTCATCAAGGATGGATTTTCAATTAAAACATATCTGTAGAAAGAAAGGGTAGTCCGTTTAAAAGATTCTTGCGCTAACTTCTTTCTTAGGGTTGCCTTATCGTAAATGTTTCGTAGCTCGGCCATGAGGCAAAGTTAAGAAACTAGCCTCAAGCCTAAAAATCCATTTATAGACTATGGCTTCAGAAATTTATCCTTATTTTTATAAAGGTAGTATGCCGCTACAGCTCCCATTGCGTAAGGCACTGCCATTAAGTACAGAATGCCATTATTTAACCCTGTACCTACCTTATTTTGTTTGTTTTTAACATTACTTTCGGCCACACTGCGGCACATGGCACATTGGGCATGGCTGTCTTGGGGAGTGAATAGAACAGCCAAATGTAAAACTGCAATCATGGTTAAAAAACTTTTTTTCATCTTTGAGAGGTTTTAAAAGTTATAATAGGGTGAAATCATTAGGTAAACCACCACCCCTGATATGGTAACATAAAGCCAAATAGGGAAGGCCCATCTTACAATTTTTCTGTGTTTTTCTACTTGGGCGGTGAGTCCTCGTTGAAATGAAAGTAATATTAATGGGAGCACCAATGCCGCTAGAATAATATGCGTAATGAGTATGAAGTAATAAATGCTTTTAATAATTCCAACTCCACCAAAAGTGGTTTCAGGAACTAAATAGTGGTAGACCACATAAAGAATTAAAAATAAGGATGAAAGCCCAAAGGTGATTAAATTAATTTGCTTGTGCAGTTTTATCTTTTTTAATCTAATGCAATAAAGGGAAGCGATGAGCAGCATGCTACACGTAGCGTTAATAATGGCATTGATTTTAGGAAAGGTATAGATGAACTGGGGAAAGGTTTCGGGAGTTGGTATTACTCTTTTATTGAGCACAACGACAAGGGTAAACACAGTCAGGCTTATGAACATGATCACCCTGTAGAGTAACAAGTCATTTAAGTTTAAAAAACCACTTTCCTTTTTTCCCATTTTAAAAGAAATTATCTATTTAATTTTTCTTCTCGCGATATTCTAAAAGTAACACTTTTACCTCAGCGATAATAGAATCTACTTCTTTTCGCTCTAAACCATCTCTAATGGCTCTGATTCGTTGCTCTTTATCTACTAAAAACAAATTGGGACTGTGACTTATGCCGTCTGGATCAGGACTGTCTTGCCTGGTTACGGCAAAAAATCCCTTTTCCGCAATTTGCTTTACTTCTTCAAATGGCGAATTAAGAAAATGCCACTGTTGATGATTTGCATTGAGTTGTTGGGCATAATTGTAGAGCACGCTGGCCGAATCTTCTTCTGGATTGACTGTAAAACTTACTATTGCTACTTCTTGATTGCCTCTAAATTCCTCTTGCACTTTTCTCAATAGTGCATTCATTTTAGGGCATATCCCTGGGCATGAAGCAAAAAAGAAGTTGGCTATGTAAACTTTCCCTTTTAATGAGTCGCTAGAAAATAATTTTCCAGTTTGATCGAGTCCGGAAAATATTGGAATGGTATGGTAAGAAGTGTCGCCATTATTTCCAATTTCAATAGGGCCAAAATATGGCAATGATTTATAATTGTTGTGTCCGCGAGTTAATAAAATCCAAAATAATGCTGGACCAAATAGTATAACTAGTGAAATTACAACTAACCTTCTGCCCGTTTTTTTTTCTTTAATACTCATTCAGATTTATTGTCCGTAACCGATCCCAATGGCAGTGCCTTCATAGATGGCAATGAATATTAGGTAAACGATCAACACAAATGGTAACAACAAACTCCATTGTAATGTTTGTTTTTCAAACTTTAAATGCATAAAAGTTCCAACAATGTAATAGGATTTAACAATGGTAAGTACGATGAAAGTGATGAGCAATGCCATTTTACTGATACCAGTAAAGGAGATACCCACTTCAAAAAGCGTTACCAACAATAAAATCCAAAAAACGCGCCATATTAGCTTAGAAGTTAAGCTGCCGTGAGAGTGGTCGTAAATTTCAGGGAACCTGTTTTGATGACCGTGACTATGATTGTTTTCCATAAGATTTTTTTATACGAGATAGAAGAATGTAAATACGAAAACCCAAACTAAATCTACAAAGTGCCAATAAAGCCCTACCTTTTCAACCAACTCGTAATCATTTTTACGATCACAGAAGCCATTAGCCACTAAGAAAAAGACAATGATATTTATTACAACCCCGCTGAATACGTGAAAGCCATGAAATCCTGTAATAAAGAAAAAGAAATTGCCAAACAGCGGTGTGTCCCCATATTCATTTTCAACCATGTTGGCGCCCTTAATATTTTTAGTCGCGGTTGCAATTGCCTTTTCAGCTTCTGCCCCTTCGATTTTGGTATGGGCTTGAGTGGTGCCATCCCAAATTACTAAGGTTCCAGGATGATATTCATCTGTTCTTGCAAAGCGGCCATCAGCGAGCACATAAGAACCTTCTTCAGACCCTAGAATGAAATGATACCATTCCCATGCCTGCGATCCTAGAAACATAAATCCTCCTACTATGGTCCAACCTAACCAAGTCATGGCTTTCTTCCGATTGGATTTATGACCAGCATCTACTGCCAGCACCATGGTTACAGATGACATGATGAGGATAAAGGTCATTAAACCTACATAGGCCAAGGGCGCATGTCCATGTATGAATGGAAAATGGGTAAATACATCGCCTGGAACTGGCCATACATCACCATGCATGTGGCGCATGTATCCGTAGGCTATTAGTAAACTTGAAAAAGTGAAAGCATCTGACACAAGGAAAATCCACATGTACAGTTTTCCCCATCTTACGTTGAAGGGAGAATGACCTCCGCCCCAAATTTTAAAGCCGGAGCTGGTAGCTACTGATTGACTCATAGAGACAGTTAATTTTTGGTTTCTAACGAATATAAAACAAGAAGAGATACAAGTACACCCACAACAAATCTAAAAAGTGCCAATAGATGGCTGCCATGATTACTCCATTGTGAGCAGTTGATGTATATCTACCTGCGCTTGCGCGCGAAACTACTACAAATATCGCAATTATGCCAATAAAAAGATGAACAAGATGCAAACCGGTTATTACATATAAAAATGATCCGGCTACATTGCCCATTGTGCCAACATCCGCTAAGGTTTCATTGCGTGATTGAAGGTAGGTTACTTCTCCTTTTATTTGTCCTACCGTACCACTGAAGGCTATTCCTCTGGAATACAATTCTGTCCATGCAAAATACTGTGTTACACAAAACAATAGACCCAAAACAAAGGTAAGGTATAAGGCTAATTTAAATTTTTTTACCTCGCCCTTTTTAATGCTGGCTGTAGCAATCCACATCGTTATGCTACTCAACAAGATGACTAGGGTGCTGTATAAAAACATAGCAGGTAATTGAAATTGAACCCATTTGCCTTCCCCTTGCCTTACTACATAACCGCTGGTTAATCCAGCAAACAACATGATGATACTAACTATTCCTAGCCATAATATGATCTTCTTTGATCGATCATTTCTTTCAATTAATTCTTGGGCCGTAAATTGAGGACTCGAAACTTCCATATATAATTTAATGCATTAACAGTTTATCAAACAACATTACAAGTTGTACCACTGGTAGGTAAACAAAAGAACCGAACATGAGTTTTCGAGCATCTTGCATTTCTAGTTGTTTATATAATTTAAGCGCTGGCAATGAAAAAATTACACCACATATAAAGAGCAACAAACTTGCCATCCATGAGTAGTTAAATTGTAAAACCACAAAAGCCATGGGGATCAAACATAAGGTATACACCATGGTTTGAAAGGCCGAGGATTTATCACGTTTGCCAGTAGGTAGCATAATGAATCCTGCTTTTTTATAATCATCATCAAGCAACCATGCTATGCTCCAAAAGTGTGGAAACTGCCAAATGAATTGAATGGCATAAAGAAGATAAGCCTCCACTCCAATACTATTTCTAGCAGCCACCCATCCTAAAAGAACTGGCATGGCACCAGGTATAGCGCCCACAAATACCGAAAACGGAGTTCGCTGTTTCAGTGGTGTATATGCTAGGACATAGAGCAATAACGACACCAAACTGAGAACACCTGTAAGGGGGTTGGTGCAGAGGCCTAACATCACTACCCCTCCAAGTCCCATAATAAGCGATACAATTAATGCCGAAGACGGACTCATTCTTTGCTGCGGTAGTGGTCTACCAGCAGTTCTGTCCATCTTTGCATCCAAGCTGCGCTCTAAATATTGATTCAGGCCATTGGATCCACCTGTAACTAAAAATCCACCGATGGCTACAATGGCAGCTGTAGCCAAACTAAAACTATGATCAGCAGCAGCCCCAATAGCATACCCTATGATGGCAGAAAAAACTACAAGTAAACTAAGCCGGAGCTTAGTTAGTTCGAGTATTAGTTTATGAAAACTATGATTTGACACTTTTTTTAATGATGCAATATTAATTAAAAAATATTTTAATTAAGGACGTTAGTAATAGATCTTTTCAATATAATTAGGTCATTGCTTTTTCAAAATACTTCCACAACGCTTCATCCGGAACTGGTGCTACCACATGAATGGTTCCTTTCCCAGCAGGATGTTCAAAGGAAATTTCGCGAGCATGCAAGTGAATGCTTCGGTCTTCATTACCTCTACGGGCCCCATACTTTACATCACCTTTGATGGCACAACCCATCTTTGATAATTGCACCCTTATCTGATGTTGACGGCCTGTGTGCGGCACCACCTTGAGCAAACAGTATTGATCACTTTGTCCTAATGTTTCATAATCGAGCCAAGATTTAGCAGCACCGGGGACTTCTTTTTCAAAAGCTTTGGTAATATTTTTTTGCCCATCTTTCTTTAACCAATGCGTAAGTGTATCTGCAGCTACTGGTGGTTGATCTTTCACAACAGCCCAATATACTTTTCGCATTTTTCTTTCTTTGAACAATTCATTTACACGAGCTAGGCTTCTAGAATTGCGTGCAAAAATTACGATGCCGGTTACTGGTTTATCAATCCGGTGTACTACACCAGCAAATACATTCCCAGGCTTTTGATATTTTTCTTTAATATACCATTTGACCATTTCATCTAGCGACAATTCTCCACTATTATCGGCTTGAACACTAATGCCGGATGGTTTATTTACAATCAACAAATGATTATCGCTATAAAGAATAGCTGACTCAGTTAATTTATATTCTTTATTCATGATTCCATATCACTTAACTCAATCTCAATTGCCCTTGTAGAAATGTATATTTCTCGAATAGAAAATAAAAGCGACACTAATAAGCAGCATAAACTTAACATAAATAAATAAGAAGCCACAAGCAAACACTGAAAGTACAAAAGGATCATGCATAACACACAAATGAAAAAACTAACCACACCCATCAATTGCATAGACCGAATGAGGTATAGTCTCCTGCGCAAATTTTTTAATTGGGCAACCAAAATGGAGTTTTGCGATGGGCTATCATTGTATTTAGCATGTAAGCTACGAACCAACGAAGACAATGCCAGAAACCGATTCGTATATGCAAGCATTAACAAGGTAATGGCAGGAAACAGCAAAGCTGGTGTATTGATGGATATTTCCATCAGGCAAAGATAAGTGCAAACTAATAGATTGCCTAGTTCATAAATAATAATTACATTTGAGTCAAAGCCAATGATTATGGTGCACCATGTTGCCATTATAGGAGGTGGTTTTAGTGGCATGATGCTGGCATTGCAATTAAAATTGCAATCGAAACTTGCCACGCATATTCACCTAATTAATAACAGAGCATTGCCTGGTAGAGGAATTGCCTACCAGAACTGCTCCGATTTAGCTGTGCTAAATGTTAGGGCCGAAAGAATGAGCGCATGGCCTGATGATCCGTTACATTTTTGCAATTGGCTATTGTGTATTCCAAAGTATAAATCCTTAGGCCTTGCAGTAGTACGTCAACTTTTTATTCCACGTAAAATTTATGGAAACTATTTAGATGCCATTTGGGAAAATGCTAAGCAGCAAACTTCGGCATGCGATTTAAACTACCTATGTGATACAGCGGTAGATGTCATGCGCAGCGGTAAATTATTTTTGATTCAGTTAAAATCAGGTAAAATTATATATGCTCATCAAGTTGTATTAGCTACAGGCAATGATTTGCCAGCTCGCTTAAATCCTATTGATGAAGAAATGGCTCAAAGCGATAATTACTATGCCGATCCATGGAATGAAGCCCATCACCCCAATATCCTCAAAGGTGGAGATAGCCTTATTATGGGAAATGGATTAACGATGATCGACATTTCAATGATGTTGCTTAAAAACCATTTCAAAAATAAAATATATTGTATTTCGCCCAATGGATTTAGTCTATTGCCACACCTCTATCCAGGATTAGAACATCCTCCTTTATTGCAAAATATTAGTGAGCCTTACACACTTGATCAAATTACAAAAGTATTTTTTACTGAACTGCGAAAGCTTAAGGCTATGGGCCTAACGGCTGAACCACTTATCAACTCTTTCAATACTATCACACAATCAGTTTGGCTGCAATTTTCCTTGCGCGATAAACAAAGATTTTTGCAACACTTAAAAAACTTTTGGCAGCATGCACGCCATAGGGTACCGGCACACATCTACAATTTTTTGCAACGTAAACAAGCAGAAAATAAAATTCTTTTTATTGCTGGTAAACTACGCTCGGTGAAAAATGTGGGAGATAAAATTTTAGTGGAATACCACGATAAAAGTAAATGGCAACTTCACACATTAACAGTGGATCAATTAATCAACTGCACTGGGCCTAATACCAATATTGCTATTAGTGGTAATGCATTACTTTTGAAACTATATGAAAAAAATATTATTTATCAGGATGGGCTAAAATTGGGTTTGAATGCAACACCGGAAGGAAGATTACTTGATGATAAAAGCCAAACCTTAGAACATTTATATACTATTGGAAATAATTTGAAAGGTGTGCTTTGGGAGTCTACCGCTGTGCCTGATTTAAGAATCCAAACAGCTCAATTGGCAAATATCTTGATTGCTGACGCGGCTAAAATTAATCTTCGATCGGTTTAATATTTTCCTGATCTCTTACAATCACAAAAATTTCTTCATTATCTTTTTTAAAAAGATACTTTTCTCGAGCAAATTTTTCTAAATTTTGAGTATTGCTAAAAAGTTCATTCATTCTTTCCCTGCTAGCTGTTGCTTCATTTTCATAATATTTTAATTCACGTTGTAAGGAGTTCAACTTTTGTTGGTCTTTGTACTGCCTTACAAAATCATTTTTATCAAAGAGGCACAACCATCCTAACAGCACCATTGAAACCAACACAAAACGATTGAAAAAGAAATTTCTAATCTTTATAAGTCTAGCCGAAGTTTTGAATTTGCTCATTGCGAATGGTAAAAGTAGCATTCAATTCTAAAACAGCTGATGCTAGAACGGAAAAATTATTAACTCAATAAAAAGAAAGATGTTGAAAATCTATGTTCCAGTAAGTCGCTTATCAAACATGGATTCCACTTTCATAAAAAGATCGCCAGGTTTATAATTTCGCCATGGCAAGGTGTCAAAGTCGCCACCGAAAACAAAGTAATAGTCTATATTGTACTTTTCCATTTCATGGAGCACATGTTGTCTAAAATTTATTGCGGCAATCCAACCATCATCAATGTCTTGGAACCACTCTTCATAATAGCTGTCGTCTGATCCATGAAAGTTGAGCACGTTTTCGCCTATTAGAATGAATTTAGAAATGCCTGATTGCACTAAAAACTCAGCAATCTCTCTTTTGAGAAACATGATATCGTTATAAAGGGCATCATTCCATTCTCCAATCATTTCGATGATGGCAAAACCCTGAACATAATCTGCGTATAGAATTTTAATATAAAGCGTGGTTGATCCAAATGCATCCCATTGTGGATGCAAGTAGTAATTATAAACCGTTAGCGAATATTCAAATTCAGAGTACTGCCTTCCATAAAATGGAGATTCGGGATCCGATTCTGCTTGATAAAGATCACGCCATGCGTAGAAGGGTTCTAGATCTTGCATGGTTTATCTTGATTGAAAGTGAGCTTTTAGGGCAGCTCTTACACTCCCATATTTTAATAATAAATCTTTCGCCACATTGCTATCTAATCCTGTGGCCTCTGCCACCATATTCGTTCCCCGTTCGATCAATTTATGGTTGCTAAGCTTCATATCCACCATCTTATTTCCTGCTACCTTACCCAGCTTGATCATAAGGCTGGTGCTTATCATATTGAGCACCAATTTTTGTGCTGTACCTGCCTTCATTCTGGTACTACCGGTTACAAATTCAGGTCCTACAATAACTTCTATTGGAAATTTTGATTGTATTGCAACAGGGCTTCCGGCATTGCAAGTTATGCACCCGGTGGCTATGCCTGCTTCATTACAAGCAGCTAATGCTCCAACCACGTATGGCGTAGTGCCACTAGCTGCAATACCTACTACAAAATCTTTATCACAAACTTGATGTTGTTTCAAATCTTCCCAACCTGCTTTGGGGTCATCCTCTGCAAACTCTACCGCTTTGCGTATCGCGCCATCACCTCCTGCAATTAAACCCACTACTAAGCCTTGTGGCACACCATACGTTGGAGGACACTCACTAGCATCTACTATACCCAATCTACCGCTAGTACCGGCTCCTAAATAAAACAAGCGCCCCCCTGCTGCCATCCGTTCATAAGCAGCTTCCACCAATTGAGCTATTTTTGGTAAAACTAGTTCAATTGCCTTGGGCACTTGTTGATCTTGCTCATTAATCCCTATCAGTAATGAGGTTACTGACATAGTTTCTAGATTTTGGTAATGTGATGCCTGTTCAGTGGTCTTTTGCACGGATAATGATTTAATATAATTTGGGGAATTGACTAGGATTGTACAAATGCATCATTGTATAAATTTTTTCTGTTATTTCCTCGGCATTAGGTTTGCTAAAATAATCGCCATCAGACCCATAAGCCGGCCTGTGTGCCTTAGCGGTTATCGTTAGTGGATCTACATCAAGGTATTTAAAACCACCTTGTATTTCTAAAACTTGCTGAAGTAAATAGGCGCTTGCTCCTCCAGGCACATCTTCATCAACTATTACTAATTTATTAGTATGCGATAGGGCTCTTGCTGTACCATGTGACAAATCAAATGGCAATAACGATTGAGCATCTATGACTTGTAACTCAATACCTAGTTGTGAAAGTTGCTGTGCAGCCTCCATCACCACTCTACAAGTACTACCATAAGTAAGTACTGTTATATCACTCCCTTCTCTGATCTCTTCTATTTCGCCAATGGGAGCATAAAACTCTCCAATATTTGCTGGCAATTTTTCTTTAAGTCTATAACCATTTAAACATTCGATAACGATAGCCGGCTCATCACCCTTAAGAAGGGTATTGTAAAAACCTGCTGCAATGGTCATGTTGCGAGGCACTAACACATGTATTCCCCTTATTGCATTAATGATCATTCCCATTGGAGATCCACTGTGCCAAATACCTTCGAGCCTATGCCCTCTGGTGCGAATGATACATGGCGCCTTTTGACCTCCTGCAGTTCTATAACTAAGTGTGGCCAAATCATCACTTAAAATTTGTATAGCATATAGCAAATAATCCAAATACTGAATTTCAGCTATTGGCCGCAAACCTCTTAGTGCCAAACCAATTCCCTGGCCGGCTATGGTAGCTTCTCTGATTCCGGTGTCGCTAATTCTTGTATCACCGTACTTTGATTGTAAGCCAGCAAACCCTTGATTAACATCACCAATTTTACCTACATCCTCTCCAAATGCTACCACCAATGGATTGTGTTGGAATATAAAATCAAAATTTGCATTAAGCACTTCTCTTCCATCTAACCATGGAGCATCGTCAGCGTAGGTTGGTGGCACCGGTATTACCTTCAAAGGACTTTCTTCAGTTTCAGAAAATAGTTGACTGTTGTATTTTTGAGTAGTGTATTGCTCATAGTGATGCAACCAATTAATCAAGGCATTCCTTTCCGAACTGCTTTCATTGATCGTTTGTTGCAAAGTTTTTTTGGCTAGTACAATCAAATCTCTTCGTGCTAGATCAGTTATTGACTGTACATCGGTCAACATTTTTTCAATGAATGGTCTTGCAATACTTTGTGCCATGAGTGGTTGTAGTAATTGCGTTAGCTGATTTAGTTCGTTTTTTATAGGCATTTCGAAAGCTTCCCAGGCATTTTTTCTGGCAACTGTCACTTCTGTTTTCGCTGCTTTTTCAATGGCTTCACATTCTTGTTCAGTGGCAATAGCTGAAGCGATCATCCACTCTCTCATTTTTTTGATACAATCAAATGTTGTTTCCCATTCTAAACGCTCTTTAGATTTATATCGTTCATGCGATCCTGATGTACTGTGGCCCTGCGGTTGCGTAACCTCTTGTATATGGAATAATACTGGTACATGGTTTGTTCTGCAGTATGCTATTCCTTGTTCATACATGTCACAAAGCCCTGGATAGTCCCAAGCTTTGGCCCGGTAAATTTTATAGCCGGCACCCTTTTCATTTTCTTCAAATCCTTTTAGTATTTCTGAAATATTTTGTTTGGTTGTTTGATACTTGGCTGGAACTGAAATGCCATAGCCATCATCCCAGACAGATATGGCCATAGGCACTTGAAGCACGCCAGCTGCATTAATGGTTTCCCAGAACAAACCTTCGCTAGTGCTTGCATCACCAATAGTGCCGAAAGCTACTTCATTTCCCCTGTTAGAGAAGTTTGTATTATCGTGTAAATCTTTATTGTTTCTATAAATCTTTGATGCATAAGCCAAGCCTAACAATCTTGGCATTTGCCCTGCTGTGGGAGAAATATCGGCACTGCTATTCTTTAAGCGAGCCACTGCTTTCCATTTACCATCACGATCTAACATGCGAGTGGCAAAATGACCATTCATGGATCGGCCTGCTGAAGCAGGCTCTAGTTCAGTATCAGGGATGGCATATAGCTGCGCAAAAAATTGTTGAGGGTTACTTTCGCCTATTGCAAACATAAATGTTTGGTCACGGTAATATCCACTTCGGTAATCACCCTCCCTAAAAACCCTAGCCATTGCCAATTGTGGCACCTCTTTTCCATCACCAAAAATGCCAAATTTAGCCTTTCCGGTGAGCACTTCTTTTCTTCCAACTAGACTAGCCTGCCGACTAACACACGCGGTTTTATAATCGCGAAGCACTTCTTCTTTAAATGATTCGAAGGCTATAGGCTGGGCGGATGGTTGTACTTTATTCATAAACAAATAAGGTTTGAATTCAAAATTTGATTGCCCTACAGGCTATAAACTTTAAGAAATTTACAAAACAAATTTACAAAAATTAAACTCAATTTAAAGTTTAGGCAATAAAAAAAGCGCCCCCGGGTGAAGGCGCTTTCAGTCATTTTGTTTTTATGTTACATGTAATTGAGGCGATGGAGTTCTTCCAATTTAAAGGACATCTCTTGGATTAATGCTAAATCATCAACATTGAGATTGTCTTTCGGTTTGCGTTCAGCTATTTGAGGTATGCTGTAATTGCCATTCGCATCCTGCTCATAAGGCATGGTAAGAATGTGGTTTAGCAGGCCTTGATAATATTGTTGTTTTTCTGCTGGAGTGGCTTTTTTGATCAACGCTTTGATAGACTTAAGGTGTTGATCTATTTGTTGTGAAAGCATGGCATCGTCATTTCTAACAATCACCATCTTAGGCTTGTAGGGTTTGGTTGTACTATTGGTGTGTTTTACAATTTTGCTCATTGTTAAATTTGTTTATCCAATTTTACAACAAGCAGCTAACCTTAGTTAAGCAAACTAATGGCAATTCTTACAATCACATTCAGGCTGCTATAGCTCCATTTTTGACATTGTTGCCCGGTACTGGCCAATTAAATTTAAAAATAGCCCCCTGACCTACTTCTGATTCGACCCAAATCTTACCACCTTGCTCTTCAATTATTTTCTTTACTATAGCAAGACCCACACCCGTGCTCTCCACATCATCGCGCCTATTTAGCGTTTGAAAAATTATAAATATCTTTTCATGATACTTAGGGTCTATCCCCGGGCCGTTATCCTTCACACTAAAGGTATAATACTGATCATCTTCAGTAAAAGACACATTTACTTTGATATCTTGCTTATCGTTATACTTGATAGCATTGCTAATTAAGTTACTAAACACCTGTTCAAGCTTAACTTGCTCTGCAAAGGCTGATGGTAATTTTCTTTCTATAACTACTTCCGCATTGTCGGGTTTACCGATAAATTCTATTGTTTCATGTACCAGCTTATCTACATCTACAAGAAGCAATTCACCCTTTACTTTATCTGCCTTTGAATATTCAAGAATTGCATTGATTAAATCTTCCATCCGCTTTACCCTACCTTTTATTATGTTAAAATTCTTCCTTGTTTCTTCATCAAATTTATCACCTGCGTCTTCCTCAATCCATCCAGTGAGGTTGCCAATTGCTCTAAGAGGTGCTTTCAAATCATGAGATACAATACTGGCAAATTTGTCGAGCTCTTTATTCGTTTTCTCCAAATTCTCAGTATACTCTTTCAGCTCTTCATTTTTCTTTCTAAGTTCATTCCTGCTTTCGGTTATTCGTTGGATGATGATATTTTTACTTCCTAACAAATTAGATGCCTGTGCTGCTACTAAAATTATCCCTAATATTCCGGTGATTAAAAAATCCTGATTTATCAGATCCTTTTCATTATTAAATAATGCTGTAGAGGTTATGGTTGTAAAAGAGGTAATTGCATATAAATACAATAAATGAACAGCTGCTAATGCCGACATGATAAGGCCAGCGTTTTTTCCAATAAGCATGAAAGAACACAAAATAACCACACACAAGTAGATTGTTCCTGAATTAATGATCCCACCAGCTGTATAGCTTTGCAAATGCAACAAAAGGAAGGCGGCAGATAACGCAACAATATAGGCTGTGCGCAACTGACCAGGTCTTTTCACTGCAAAATAATTGGCCATCATCATCAGTGATAGTCCAAAAATGGCCCATGGAATGAATCCGATTTGACTCAAAGTGCTGATCATCTGAATGAATACCATGGTGCAAACCATGAAACCAGTAAATGAAAAGATACGAAAGAGTTCGAACCGCTGACGATCCAATAAATTATCAGCAGGAATCATTTCATACAACTTACTTCGAGTAAGTTTTTTAATAAGAGCTTTCATACTATCATTTTTTTTAGTTACTACCCTTCAATTAATAAATTGATTAAATAGGTACACTATTTAGCGCTCGATTAATTACGCAACACCACTGTTAAAGATACTCAAATGTAAGCTTTTAAGACTTTTTTATGACTGTGAACAGCGATTGTTTAAAAAAAATGAGGGTGGTAGGTTCCCAACCTTATAAAATTGTCAAATTTGCATCTATAATATAAATGATTATGTCAGAAAATCTAGTACACATATTAATGGTTGACGATGATGAAGTTGATTGTATGAATGTTCAAAGAGCTTTTAAAAAAAGTAACATTCTAAATCCGCTTTTTGTAGCTCACAATGGACTAGAAGCATTAGATATGCTTAGGGGTTCTAATGGTGTGGAAAAAATTACTCCCACGCCCCGTATCATCCTACTAGACATCAACATGCCCAAAATGAATGGTCTTGAATTTTTAAAAGAACTTCGAGCTGATGACACCCTCCGCACCATTTCTGTATTTGTTATGACTACTTCCAATGACGATAAAGATCGATTTGGCGCATATAACTATAATGTAGCCGGTTACATATTAAAACCAATAACCTTTGAGAGTTTTACGCAAGCTGTGGGCGTATTGAATAACTTTTGGCAAATCTCTGCCCCTTCGCCTCAACTGTAATTGTTGGCTACTTACTTCAAAAAGGTCGGGTATTCTATTATCCGACCTTTTTTATGTTATGTTGAACCTAATGATGGTGGGTTCCATCATGAACATGTCCATGGGCTATTTCATCTTCAGCAGCTTCGCGAAGCGCTATCACCTTACCGGTAAAATGGAGTTCATGGCCAGCCATTGGGTGGTTGAAATCCATCAATACTTTTTCTTGATCATAACTCACTACTGTGCCTTGTAATAAATTGCCTTCATTATCACGCATTGGCAACACATTACCCGTTTTAAGCATTTCAAAGTCAATGGCTCCTTCATGTTTAAAAATCTCAATAGGCAGTTGAACCATTGCGGCATCATCTTTGACACCGTACCCATCGGCAGGTTGGATAGAAAATGAGAAATTGTCGTTTAGCTTTAGGCCATCAAGTGCTCTTTCAAAACCAGGAATCATATTGCCGGCACCAAATAAAAATGTTAACGGTTTATCTTCTCCAGCTGTTTCAATGTGCTTTCTTTCTTGCGCTGGTAAATTGGCATGAAGGGAGTAAGTTACCGTTACAACCTTGTTTGTAGTAATCATAATATTTTTTTTAACAAAGGTACATCATTATATCATAAGCTCTTGAAATCTTAATAATTATATCTTTCTAAATGCTCTTTTCAAAGCGTAAAATAATTATTATTGCACTTAAAGCTAAAAGATGAAAAAAAGCGCAATTTTCTTTTTCTTACTATCAAGCTACCTCGTTAAAGCACAGGTACCTGTAGTATTTGAAAGTTTGGATGGTAAAAAGGTTTACGCTGATTGGTATCCCACTTCAAGCGAGGCCCCGAGTATTTTACTTTGCCACCAAGCCAATTCTAATCGAGGAGAATATGCAACCATTGCTCTTAAATTAAACAAGTATGGCTTTAATTGTCTAGCCATTGATCAACGACTGGGTGCCAATGATACTGATTACATTAATCAATCATCCGCAGCTCTCCCAAATAGTGTGGTAGCTACTGAAGCTATGGCAAAGGATGATATTGGAGGGGCAATTCAATATTTGTATAATCTTCATCAAAAAAAGATTATCGTCTGGGGCAGTGGCTATAGCGCTAATCTCATTTTGTCAATGGCGCAAGGAGAAAACAATATCATGGCCGCCTTAGCCTTCAGCCCATTGCCTAACCATGATAGCAATGCTAGTTTGAGCAAACTGCGCAAGAGCTGCTTCATCACTTCTTCTAAAGCAGAAGCTGCTGAAGTTACTAACACTACAAGAGAAATTAATTCCCTTTTAAAAGTACAATATATACCCACTAGTGAGGGGGCTCATGGCGCTAAATCACTTTGGCAAAGCATTGACGGGCACGAACAGTACTGGATTGCCACGATGAGTTTCCTAAACAGAATCAAAAGAGAATTTGATTTAAACAAATGAAGTGGCTACTCACCTTCTTGGCATTGATGTTCATTTCATCAAATGCAATAGCCCAAGCCCGTGTAACTACCGTTGGTCTTCAAATAAAGCCTATTTTCCCAATAGACTTTTTGGAAACTGGCGAAAAGAAATTTAACAGCCCACTTGCTGAATACTCCTTAAAGCTTAATGGTGGGTTTAGCGGTGGAATGGTTATTAGAAAAGGTTTATCTAACTTAATAGCAATCGAAACTGGAATTAATTATGTGAAACGAAATTACCTATACTCCATTGCACATCCTAACTTCCAACAAAAAGTAAACTATCGGTTAATAGGATATGAAATTCCTGTTCATGCAATGATATTTATTCAAACCGGTGAGCATATTTTTATGAATGCCAGTCTGGGAATGGCAGTAGATATGTTTGCCAGCAATGTAGTAGCAGCAACAGACAGTAGCATCACCTTTGCCAGAAGGCGAGCTACTTTCCAACCGGCACTAAACGCTAATGTAGGAGCCGAATACAGAACCATCGGAAGTGGATATTGGTATTTAGGTGCCACATTCCATCAACCGTTTAATTATAGCTTCGCCAATTTTGTGGAATACCCAAGAGGCGCAGGTGTAACTGATGCCAGTATCAATGTGAATGGTGCATTTCTCACCATCGACCTACGCTATTATTTTAACGAGGCACCTCAAAAAAGAAAAAAGAAAAAGTAAGATTCTCTATGATGTAAGTATGGCTTGTGATGCAGTATATAAAACTATGCCCGCGCAAACTGCTATGTTCAAACTATGTTTGGTGCCATGCTGATCTATCACTATGCTAAAATCTGATAGGGCTAAGGCGGCATCACTCACGCCATCCATCTCATGCCCAAAAACAAATGCATATTTTTTTTCCTTGTCCCAAGTAAAAGCTTGCAATGAAATTGCACTAAATGTTTGCTCTATAGCAATGATAATAAAACCTTTTTCCTTTAATTGTTGAATAGCAGCTTCGGTGGTTTCAAAATACTTCCATGCCACTGAGTCGGTTGCCCCAAGTGCTGTTTTATTAATTTCACGATGGGGAGGTGTAGCGGTAATTCCGCATAAACATATTTCACTGACCCTAAAGGCATCGGCTGAACGAAAAACCGAACCAACATTGTGCAAACTCCTAACCTGATCTAATACAATGGCGATAGGCAATTTAGGAGCAATCTTAAATTCCTCATTAGAAAGGCGACCTAACTGCTCATTAGCTATTTTATCCATCTTACATTTTAAAAATTTTTTAAAGCTACTATATTCCAGTTAAATTTTGCAATTTTACTCTCCCATTATGAGCGATTCAACAGCAATAGTAGAAACACCACTTATGAAGCAGTACTATGGCATTAAGGCAAAATATCCTGATGCTATTTTACTTTTTAGAGTTGGCGATTTTTACGAAACCTTTGGAGAAGATGCCATTAAAACTTCAGCTGTGGTGGGCATAGTACTTACCAAAAGAGCCAATGGAGCAGCTGCATTTATAGAGTTAGCAGGATTTCCGCACCATGCACTGGACACATATCTACCAAAATTAGTAAGGGCTGGATATAGAGTAGCTATATGCGACCAATTAGAAGATCCTAAGCTCACCAAAAAAATAGTAAAACGTGGTGTAACCGAATTAATAAGTCCAGGAGTATCTTACAACGATAAAATTTTAGAACATAAAAAAAATAACTTTCTGGCTGCAATCCACTTTGGCGATAAGCAATCAGGCGTGAGTTTTATCGACATTAGCACTGGGGAGTTTTTATGTGCTCAAGGCGATCTGCATTATATCGAAAAACTAATTCAAAATTTTAACCCTAGTGAAATAATTTATGCTAGGCCACACAAAAAACTATTCTCAGATCAATACCACAATAAGTTTCACAGTTATATACTTGATGAATGGATTTTTAAAGTGGATTATGCTAAAGAAATTTTACAAAAGCACTTCAACACCCTTTCGCTCAAAGGTTATGGAATTGACGATCAGGATGCAGCCATTATTGCAGCTGGTGCAGCTTTTTATTACGTAAGTGATACACGCCAAGAAAACTTAAAGCATATCAACAGCATTTCAAGAGTAGATGAAAATTCATTTGTGTGGCTTGATAAATTTTCGATTCGTAATTTGGAATTAATCAATTCAGTGGGTGAAAACGGAAAATCATTAATAGATGTGGTAGATCACACCATAAGCCCTATGGGCGCACGACTTATAAAGAGATGGCTATTGATGCCCTTAAAAAATGTTGCTAAAATAGAAGAACGACTGAATGCCGTAAGCTACCTCCAACAACAGCATGAACTTAATTTACGGTTGAGTAATCTAATTAAACCAATAGGGGATCTGGAGCGAATTATATCGAAAGTGGCACTAGGTAAAATTTTACCTCGCGAAATTTTACAATTGCAAAAAGCATTGGTACTTATCAATGAAATTAAATTGATTTGTAATGACAGTAGCAATTCTTCAATACGTGTAATCGGTGAACAATTAAATGCTTGTACCATAATTGCCGACCGTATATTAAAAGAAATCCATCCCGATGCACCTGCTGTATTAAGCAAAGGAAACATTATCAATAGCGGTGTTAACGATGCATTAGATGAATTGAAAGCAATTGCCTTCCATGGCAAAGATTTTTTAATGCAACTGCAGCAACAAGAAGCTGAGAGAACAGGTATTAGTTCACTCAAAGTAGGATTTAATAATGTGTTTGGCTACTACCTCGAAGTAACACATGCGCACAAAGAGAAGGTGCCCGAAAATTGGATAAGAAAACAAACACTTACCAATGCTGAAAGGTACATTACCCCTACCCTAAAAGAATATGAAGAAAAAATATTGGGCGCTGAAGAAAAAATAGCAGCCATAGAAATTCAGCTCTACCAAAAGATAATTGCCGCTGTAACAGATTATATTCAACCCATACAGCACAATGCAGCGCAAATTGCACAATTAGATGTATTGCTAAACTTTGCAAACATTGCAATTGCCAATCATTATATTAAGCCATTAGTAGATGAAAGTTTTAAAATAGAACTCAAGGGTGCTAGACATCCTGTGATCGAAAAAAATTTATCAAATACGGAGAGATACATTGCCAATGATTTATACCTTGATAATGAATCGCAACAGTTAATAATGATTACCGGCCCTAATATGAGTGGAAAAAGTGCACTGCTTAGACAAACCGCACTCATCGTTTTGATGGCTCAGGCAGGATGCTTTGTGCCTGCAACTCATGCTCAAATAGGTATTGTAGATAAAATATTTACAAGAGTTGGTGCCACTGACAACATAAGTAGTGGCGAAAGTACTTTTATGGTAGAAATGAATGAAACAGCTAGTATTTTACACAATCTAAGTAATAGAAGTTTAGTCTTACTCGATGAAATAGGCCGAGGCACTGCTACCTATGATGGAATAAGCATAGCCTGGGCAATAGCTGAATACATACATGAACATCCTTTAGCAAGGGCTAAAACTTTATTTGCCACTCACTACCACGAATTGAATGAAATGGAAAAATCTTTTCTAAGAATAAAAAATTATCACGTGTCAGTAAAAGAAGTTGGTAGCGAAATATTGTTTCTTCGAAAGCTTGTAGCTGGTGGAAGCGAACATAGTTTTGGGATACATGTGGCTAAGCTTGCGGGTATTCCTGCTAAGGTAGTGGCCAAAGCTGAAACTGTTTTACAACAATTAGAACTTAACAGGTCCATACCTAATAATGGTGTCCAGCTGAACCACAACAATGGTGGCATGCAGCTTTCCTTTTTTCAACTTGATGATCCAGTTTTGGCTCAAATCAAACAAGAAATAGCAGGTATCGACATTAATAACTTAACTCCTATTGAAGCGCTTAATAAATTAAATGAAATTAAAAAACACTTGGGGAAGTAATCTTTTGGTCCCAAAAAATAACAGTGATTTTTTTTCTCACCATTCATTTTACCTTTTTATCATCGCTGGGGGCTAACCTTGCTAACCTTCCTGCGAATCATACTCAATTAAATAATCATTTAAAGGTTCTAAAATTTTATCAATCCACCCTTGGTGATGCCCCTCTGCAATATCAGCAGATGGAAGCAGTGTATGTGTAATGACCACCACGGTGCCCGCCCTATCGGGCGAAAGTTCGATCATGGCTACGCTTGATGCCATTTTTTTAGTCCATTGTGACTGACGCCAGGTGAGTACTATCTTCTCATCTTGTTCTAAGGCCATGATCTGGCCTGTTATGGTATTGTCGAAGAGCGAATAGTTACCATCCTGAAAGGGCTCAAATTTTGCCGGAGCCTCACTCCATTCTTCTATAATTTCTACTGATGTTAAACAGCGATAGACATCAGCAGGTGATGCATATAAAACATAAGTAACTTTGATTTCAAAAAGCTCGTTGGCTGTCATTCAATTATTTATTTTATTTCAGATTCTGGCTCAGCAGCCGGCCCAGGTGTAGGTGTAGTATTTTTCCTAGGTTCTTCAATAGTTAACTTAGTAGATTCTTTTATCCCATTTAAAGTAATTGATACCGTATAAACTCCAGGTTGTAAAAACATGACTTCCGCTTCATTACTCAAAGGCTCGCTTTTAACAACACAAGGTAAATTGATAGTATTGAATCCAAGCCCGAGTGTATCAATCTGATTGTAGTAAGATTTTCCCTCATCATTAGTAATGCTTACATGCGCCAATCCGGGTTGAGCATTCCAAAGTCGAATCGAAGCCTTTGGCTCTTTAGCGGGCAACCAATTGAAGTCTTTTTTACCCCATCGCTTGCTAAAGGTAATGGTAGGCGCTTCAAAAATATGAATTGGCTTAGCTTGAATTGTATCATTTAATTTTTGCAGATCCGCAACATTGGCTACAAAAATTGATCTTCCATGAGTGCCCACTATAAGGTCTCTTTCGCGTGGATGAATTTTTAGGTCATGTACGGCTACATGTGGAATGCCATTCATCATTGGTGAAAAATGTAAACCTCCATCAGTAGAACAATACAGTCCATTATCTGTCCCAACAAAAATTAAATTTCTGTTAACCTTATCTTCTGCTATGGCATTGATAGGTTCAGCTGGAAGTTTGCTGCCTATAACCTGCCATGAAGCTCCATCATTAGTAGATTTGTATAAATAACTACTAAAATCATCATTTCTATATCCATTGAGCGACACATAAATTGTATTCTCATTGTGTGCTGAGGCAATGATTCTACTAATCCACAAATTTTTAGGCAACGTACCATTAATATTTTTCCAAGTATATCCACCATCATTACTAAGATGTATGGCGCCATCATCACTTCCAGTATATAATTTACCGAATCTTATTGGACTTTCTGCTATGGTGGTAAGTGTTCCAAATGCCACATCACCTTTCTTCCCTCCATTGGTTAAGTCAATCGAAGCTGGTTGCCAAGTATCGCCCTTATCAAATGATCGATGAAATTTATTGCTGCCGTAGTAAAGTACATCTTGATTATGGCGCGATAACAGGATGGGTGTTTGCCAGTTAAATCGATAAGCAGCTTCTCCTAATTGGTGCTTGGGCATGATGAGTTTTGCATCTTGTGTGTTTTTATTAACCCTGTAATAATACCCAAATTGAAAACCGCAATAAACGGTGGTATTATCACGGAAATCAACCTGCACTTGCATACCATCACCACCCATCAAAGTTTTATAGGGATAAATTCCTTCTTGATACCAAGCAGGCGATGCTTGATAGGTGGATGGCCCAACCCATACCCCGTTGTCCTGAAGACCACAATACACATTATAAGGCTCATTCATATCATAATCTACTGCATATAACTGACCCACAGGCACTGTATTACATTTATAAAAGCTTTTGCCATTATCATAACTTATATTTACTCCCCCATCATTACCATTAATGATGTGTTCCTCATTGTTCGGATTTATCCAAAGTGCATGATGATCGCCATGAACATTATCTGGGTTGATCATTCTAAAATGTTTCCCCCCATCTTCAGAGTATAGTAATACCAAGCCAAGGAGGTAGATATGGTTTGGATTATTAGGCGCTATGCGAACTTGACCAAAATAGTATCCATAAGTATAAAAGAAATCATCTAAATATTCTTCATTTACTTTAACCCAGTTTTTACCTCCATCCGCGCTTTTATATAATTCTGCACCTATTATTTCAGTTTCAAAAAGGTCGGCATTGGCATCAGCCAGATAGTCTGCTATTAGCTGCGGTGTAATTTTACCATCACCAACCATTTGCTTTAATTTTTGGGCTGTGGTTCCTTGAGGATAATCATGTGATTGAATAAAATTATCTAACACCGTATCTTGAAGTGCTAAAAACTGACTGGTACTCATTAGCATTACTTCTTTAGGTGTAACTTCTGGTTTATTTTTTTGCGCTGATTTTACAGGTCGCCTGGCTTGATTGTCAAGTACAGCATAAACCAAATTAGGGACCTTTTCTGACATTGCCAGCCCTATTCGCCCTACACCATCATGTTGTGGAAATCCATTTTCTCCGAGAGTGATTTTTATCCATGTGTCACCATTGTTTTCGCTCTTATAAATAGCCGATCCTTCACCACTTTCTTTAAAGTTCCAAGCTTTGCGCTCTCGCTGCCATGCTGCTGAATAGATAATTGAATTATTATGCGGATCTCTAATTAAGTCAATTACTCCCGTTGAATCATTAATAAATAAAGTTTGCTTCCAATTCTTGCCTCCATCAATAGTTTTATAAATGCCTCTTTCGGTATTAAAAGTATAAAGGTGACCAATGGCTGCCACTTGCACTTCATCTTTATTGTTGGGGTTTAATATTATTCTACCTATATGTTGTGTTCCTGCTAGACCCATACATTGCCAATTTTTTCCCCCATCGATAGATTTGTAAATCCCAGTACCTGCATAGCTGGTACGGCTCGAATTATTCTCTCCCGTTCCAATCCACAGTATTTGATTCGCCCAGTCAACAGCTATATCACCAATGGTGATGCTTGCTTCATTATCAAATACCGGAGAAAAAGTGAGTCCATTATTCAGTGTATGAAACAGACCACCCGATGCATATGCCACATAAAACTCATTAACATTGTTTGGATTCACTTCAATATCTGTCACTCTCCCACTCATTACAGTAGGGCCTATATTATTAAATTTAATTCCATTGAAAGGGGAATTGGCTTTGGCATTTAATTTTTGATTGAAGGTTGCTTCACGCTGATCAACGGGCGTTGAGTTCGTTTTACTTCCTGCATTAGTTTCGAATGCATGAGCAATGCCCATCACCAAAATTGCTGTCTTAAAAAGCTTGATGATTTTTTTTGTGAACATAAATTAGTAGAAGGTTTTTATTATTGGTGCAATTTAAGCATTAAACCTTTAAAAAAAGAAAACCCCGCTAGTGCGGGGCTACAGACAGCCGGAACTTAACTTAAACATGAACACAAGAATTAACAGCTGCCTGAGTGTTTTTAACTTCTGTGGGATTTACAAAGCTGAATTGAAAATAGGGCTAGCAATTCATTTATCCATAGCAAAATTGTATCGAATAAATGATTTAATAAATCATTGGAAACATGAATAGTTTGTAGTTTGAGTTACTACATTAAGCCGTTATCAGCAAAGCTATAATATTGCTGATGCCCAATAATAATATGATCTAAAATATTTAAATCTAGCAATTTGGCTCCCTGTTGAAGTTTGGCTGTTAACTTCTTATCTTCTTCGCTGGGATTTAAATTTCCAGAAGGATGATTGTGAGCTAAAATCATGGCAACTGCCTTATGATCTAAAGCATATTTAAACAATATTCTACTATCCACTATGGTGGCATTAAATCCACCCTTGCTTATTTGCTCAATGGCCAAAACATGATTGGCTCTATTGAGCAGCACTACGAAAAACTCCTCATGGTGCAGATCTGATAAAACAGGATGAACAACCTCATAAGCATCATTGCTTGTAGTTATTTTATTTTTCTTTTCTGGTAATTGTTCTTTTCGCCTTCTTCCTAATTCTAGTGCTGCAACAATGCTTACTGCTTTTGCTTCGCCAATGCCCTTAAAGGTTAGAAGATCGTTAATACTTAGCTTGGCTAAATTATGTAAGTTATTATCTACACTTTTTAATATTTTTTTACTTAATTCCACAGCACTATCCTCAGCATTGCCACTGCCTATTAAAATGGCTATAAGCTCAGCATCTGACAATGTCGTTCGCCCTTTTAAAAGTAATTTCTCCCGCGGTCTATCTTCTTCGGCCCATGATTTAATGGTCAGTTTATCTGCAATATTTGATTCCATATAACGAAGATAGCAATATGACTAAAAATAAAAAAGCTGCCGCATGGTTGAGCGACAGCTTTTAAATAATAATAAATTATCGATTATTTTAAATGATTTACATGCGATGCCACCTCTGATTTAAGATTAGCTGCCTTGTTTTTATGAATTACATTTTTCTTAGCCAACTTATCTAGCATTGAGGTAATCTTTGGCAGTTGTTCAACTGCATCCTTCTTTGAAGTTAATGAAAGGAATGCCCTCATTGCATTACGAGTAGTTTTACCTTGATAACGATTGGTAGTCTGCTTTTTTTTGTTTGCTCTTATTCTTTTAACAGCAGATTTATGATTGGCCATTTTTAAAATATTTTTTTTACGGATGGCAAAGATAATATTATCAAATGATGGTGCAAAAAAAATTTGTTTGTTCCTTCACTGAGGGGCGTAAAAGTTAATGTGCTTAAAAACAGCTGTTTATGACATTTTGTTGGATATTTTTTATAACTCCTGCGTTCTTTTTGTTTTTGTAAGCTGTAAAATTTCGTTTTTTGACAGTATGAAAATAGCTACAGTAGGCACCATAGGTGCCGGCACTATGGGTGCAGGAATAGCATTAGTTGCAGCCCAAGCAGGTAAAAAAGTGGTGGTGTACGACACTAATAAAGTAGTGCTGGAAAATGCTCAAAAATATTGGCAATCAACAATTGACAGATTGATTGAAAAAGGAAAATTGACTGCTGAAGAGGGGTTAAAAGTAGGCTCTAATTTGATGGTGACAATGGATCTATTCGATTTAAGTAAGGCTGATCTAATCATAGAAGCCATCATAGAAAATATGGAAGTAAAAAAAAGTTTGTTCAGCGAACTTTCTTCAGTCGTTTCTTCAAATACCATACTGGCAAGTAATACTTCATCCTTGAGCATAACCGCAATTGCCGCTGCTTGCAAAAATCCAGCTCAAATGATCGGTATTCATTTTTTTAACCCGGCTCCGCTGATGCCACTAGTAGAAGTTATTCCAGCTCTTCAAACGGATAGCAGTGTGATTGAATTGGTGCGTAATGAAATTATGGGCTGGAAAAAAACCATAGTTATTGCCAAGGATACGCCAGGGTTTATTGTGAACCGGGTGGCTCGAGCCTATTATGGTGAAAGCATCAGAATACTCGAAGAAGGTATTGCTAATGAAATTACCATTGACTATGCCATGAAAACATATGGGGGCTTTAAGATGGGTCCTTTTGAATTAATGGACCTTATTGGAAATGACATTAATTACACGGTGACCAAAACAGTGTGGGAACAATTTTTTTTCGAACCCAGGTATCAGCCATCACTCACACAAAAAGCCTTGGTGGATGCTGGCAGGTTGGGAAAGAAAACCGGTCATGGGTACTATGATTACAGTACCAAGGCCGAAAACTTGGAACCTAATAAGGATGTAGGGTTAGCGGAACGAATTTGCAATCGGGTATTGGCTATGCTTATGAACGAAGCAGCAGAAACCCTGTATCTTGATATAGCATCGGAGCAAG
>JBDKJS010000040.1:0-28946 GCA_039806065.1 Bacteroidota bacterium
GCAGCAGAATAAATTTTTTCATTAAGGTCTACTGATTTTTCATTGATACCGTGCACAATGTTGGGTATATCGCCTTTACCAGGGGCGGTAAGTAACACTTTACTCACGCCTTTTGCCAGAAGGTGTTTGCCAAGGCCATCCCTGTCGCGAGCCACCCCTGTATTATCGATAATAAGTGCGTTATTAATTCCATATTGTGTGTAGTCAATGGTACTCATGTCATTGCTAGCGATCATATGAATGGTGTGGCCATTTACAATTAATGCTTTATGTGCATAATCTTCTATTACAGTACCGGGGAATGGACCGTGAACAGAGTCTTGTCTCAATAGTTCAGCACGTTTTTTAATATCTTCATCGCTATTGCTTCTAGTAACTACTGCTCTCAATCTTAATTGTTCGCCTTTACCGGCTTGGGTAATGAGTTCTCTCATGAGGATTCTTCCAATACGACCAAAACCATACAACACCACATCCTTAGGGGTGAGCACTCGTTTTTCTTTTCCTATAAAGTTGCGAAGCTTATCACCTACAAATTCTTTAGCGGTTTTATAATTTGTTTTTTCGGCAATCCATTCAGAGGCCAAACGACCCAAGTCTATTCTTGACGGGGCTAAATCTAATTCATTTAGTTCCTTTACGATGGTAAGCGTATCGTGGGCATTGATAGGCTGTTTTACAAAGTCTTTAGCATATTGATGGAGATTTAATATTTCACTAGCGCTTCTATCTACTAATTGATTTCGGAATAGAACCAATTCAACAGATTTGTCGAACCAGAGGTGGGCAGAAAGGTTCATTAACTCTACAGCGGCCTTTTCAAGTTTGATCCAGTCAGCTAATTCATTTTCATACTTGCTCTTTTGAGCAGTCATAGCATTGGTACTCATTTTTTGATTTGTTAGATGTTAGGAATAATTAAATGATGAATGAAATGTATATTAATTTAAAAAGCAGCCTATGCGGATAAGCTGCTTTATATCTGATTGATTATTTTAGCCGAGGTATGCTTTTAGCAATTTACTTCTCGACTTATGTCTAAGTCTTCGAATGGCTTTTTCTTTTATCTGGCGAACCCGTTCGCGGGTTAGGTCAAATTTGGCACCTATTTCCTCAAGGGTAAGGCCATGCGCCAGCCCAATTCCGAAAAAGAGTTTGATTACTTCACGTTCTCTTTCGGTGAGTGTTGAAAGGGATCGGTCAATTTCTTTTTGAAGGCTTTCATTCATTAAAAATGAATCAGCTCTTGGCGAGTCGGTGTTTTCTAAAACATCTACCAAAGAATTGTCTTCACCTTGCACAAAAGGGGCATCCATGCTCACATGTTTGCCACTCACTCTCATGGTATCAGAAATTTTTTCAATTGGGAGGTCTAGAATTTTAGAAAGCTCTTCTGGCGAAGGTTCTCTTTCAAACTCTTGTTCCAGTTTTGAATAAGCTTTTGAAATTTTATTGAGAGACCCCACTTGGTTGAGTGGTAGCCTAACGATACGACTTTGTTCTGCAAGGGCCTGTAGAATGCTTTGGCGAATCCACCATACGGCATAGGAAATAAATTTAAAGCCTCTTGTTTCATCGAATCTTTTAGCTGCTTTGATCAAACCTAAGTTTCCTTCATTGATTAAATCTGGCAAACTCAAACCTTGATTTTGATATTGTTTGGCAACAGATACTACAAAACGAAGGTTGGCTTTGGTAAGTCTGTCAAGGGCTACCTGATCTCCCTCTCTTATTTTACGCGCTAATCTTACTTCTTCTTCAGCGGTAATTAATTCTTCGCGACCAATTTCTTGAAGGTATTTTTCAAGTGATTGGCTTTCGCGATTGGTAATAGATTTGGTTATTTTTAATTGCCTCATGGGTAGTTTTGAATGCTAATGTTAAGGGTGTTTAATACGTAAAAAGGTTACGATTATTTAAATTGATTGATGGTTCAAAATTACCCCTTTTAGCAAAGCGAAGCAAGTTTATTACCAGCGGAAGTGTTAGAAATAATGGCAATGTTAATAACAGTAAGGCGGTAGAACTTGGCACAATAATCTTGCCATTGGGCTTGACACGGCATAAAAAAAGCCGGCTGTTCTAGCCGACTTTCAATAGTACATAAATGAAGTGCTTATTCAGCAACTACTTCAAAGTTGATTTTAGCTTTTACTTCTTTGTGAAGGTCAACTATAGCTTGGTAAGTGCCCACGGATTTAATGTGTTCGCTATCCATTTTTACTTTTTTGCGTTCTACATTCACGCCCATTTTATTCAATGCATCCGCAATTTGAAGCGGAGTAACGGAACCATAAATTTTTCCATTCTCACCAGCTTTCATGCCGATCTTAAGAAGCATGCTTTCTAATTGTTTTGCAACAGCTTCGGCATCGCCTCTTACTTTTTGGGCTTTGTGCGATCTTTGTTTGAGGGTTTCGGAAAGCATTTTTTTATTGCTTTCGCTAGCTATTATTGCCAACCCACGGGGGATCAAAAAATTACGTGCATATCCGGGGCGTACTTTAACCACCTCATCGGCATATCCTAGATTGTCTAGGTCTTGTTTTAAGATTACTTCCATTTTGTTTCCTCCTTATTTTATTTTAACATATCAGCTACATAAGGCATTAAAGCCAGGTGGCGCGAACGCTTGATGGCTTGCGCCACCTTGCGTTGATATTTCAGTGATGTACCGGTCAATCTTCTAGGAAGAAGCTTGCCTTGTTCGTTTACGAATTTTAAAAGGAAATTAGCATCTTTATAGTCGATGTATTTAATTCCACTTTTCTTAAAACGACAGTATTTTTTCTTCCCTGCTTCCACAGTGGGTGGGTTAAGGTAGCGAATGTCGTTGTTTGATGCGATTGGTGATGTTGCCATTTTTCTTTCTCTGTTTAGTTAAGTTAAGCTACTGCCGTTTCTTCTTTTTTAGTGGCTGCATTCTTGCGTTTCTTTTCGTTGTAAGCAATAGCGTCTTTGTCTAGTGCTATGGTCAAAAAGCGCATTACGCGTTCATCACGCTTTAGTTCAATTTCAAGCTTACCAATAAGTTCACCTTTTGATTTGTGCTCTACTAGGTAGTAGAATCCGGTGTTCTTTTTTTGTATTGGATAAGCCAGCTTGCGCAATCCCCAATTGTTTTCAAAAACAATCTCGGAACCGTTGTCGGTGAGGATTTTCTTAAATTTTGATACAGTGTCCATTGCCTGCTCTTCCGAAAGCACGGGGTTTAAAATGAATACTGTTTCATACTGTTTTAACATGCTGATTTACAATAAATTAATTAAAAATTATTTTTTTGGGACGCAAATATAGGGATTTGCACCAAAACTACCAAATCAAAATTGAGCCATCAGTTAGCCTTTCGGGTAGTATCATTCATTCTTCCATCGGTGATTTTTCAATTTCATTTGCTTTATTTGTAACCTGAATTTCTAGGAATAAAAATATTATAAAATTATAGCATCATTTAAGAAAAGCCTTATGGATTTTAAAAAACTCACGCCTCATCTCATTGCCTTTGGATTGTTTGTGGCCATTTCATTTGCTTATTGTTTACCTGTATTGGAAGGAAAAAAAATAGACATGCATGATATGAACATGTATGCCGGTATGGCACATGAGTCAGTAGCTTTTCGCGATAGTACTGGCATAGATCCTCTGTGGACCAATAGCATGTTTGGAGGAATGCCCACTTACCAGATAAGCGCTGCTAGCAAGAGTGATTTTATGAGTACCCTTTTCAGTGTGCTTAGGAGTGTTTTTCCAGAACCTGTTTACATTTTAGTATTGGCTCTATTTAGTTTTTACATTCTGCTTTTAGCTTTAAAAGTAAATCAGCAATTGAGTGTAGTAGGAGCAATAGGATTTGCATTTGCATCTTATCTATTTATCATTTTAAATGCGGGGCATATTACCAAAGCCATGGCCATAGCCACTGGACCACTGCTGGTAGCTGGTGTGATCAACCTTTTCCATCAGCAATTTATTAAGGGTGCATTTTTAACATTATTGGGTGCATGGTTGCAACTATATTGTAACCACTACCAGATGACCTATTACCTTGGATTAATTTTGGTGGTGATTGGCATAGCCTATTTCGTAGCAGCCATTCTTTCAAAGCGCCTTGTTCCTTATTTGAAGGCGGTAGGGGTTATTGTGTTAGCTGGAGGCTTGTCATTGCTGCCTACCTACTTGCAGCTATTTTCCACTTTAGACTACGCCAAATTTACCACCAGGGGCGCATCAGAATTGACAGAAAAAAAGGTGAGTGATGGATTGGATATTGATTACGCATTTGCTTGGAGCTATGGAGTTGGAGAAACCTTCACCTTACTCATTCCTGATTTTTATGGAGGTGCCTCTCAGGGAGAAGTTTCCAAGTCATCGGCCACCTACAAGGCGCTCCAATCAAATGGAGCTGGTGCACAGGCTTCAAGTTTTATCAAGCAGGTGCCACTTTATTGGGGCGATCAGTCCATTACTGGAGGCCCTACTTATATTGGTGCCATCAACATTTTTCTTTTCGTATTGGCATTATTGGTTTTGCGTGGGGCATTAAAATGGGGCGTATTGGCTTCAGTCGTGTTGGTTATGATGTTAAGTTGGGGAAAAAATTTCGAATCTTTCAACAATTTTATGTTTTATAACTTTCCAGCCTACAGTAAGTTTAGAGCGGTGTCCATGATCCTTTCTTTTACATCGTTGTTAATTCCATTGCTTGGTTTTGTAGGTTTAAGTCAGTTGATTGCAACTAAGGATAAATCAAATCTAATCAATCAATTGCTTAAGGCTGCAGGTTTCACAGCAGGATTTTGCTTACTCTGTGCTATTGGATCCGACATGTTTTCTTATACCGGAGCAGTAGATGAGCAGCTAAAAAGCTATCCGCAGTGGTTACTTGATGCAATAAGGGAAGACCGGCAAAGCGCACTACAATCTGATGCGTTCCGATCGTTTGCCTTAATTACGCTGGCAGCTGCAGCCATTTGGTTTTATTTGAAAGGCCGTCTGAATCAGCTATACATGGTAGTGGCCATCGGAGGTTTGATGACATTGGATTTATGGACAGTAGGCAAAAGGTATTTAAATAACGATAATTTTGTATCTTCATCTAAATTGAAATCGCAATTTTCACCTAGTCAGGCTGATGCTACTATACTACAAGATCAAACGTTAGGCTACAGGGTAATGAATACCAGTGTGAGCACGTTTAATGATGCCAGTACTTCTTACTTTCATAGAAGTATAGGCGGATACCATGGTACTAAGTTAAAGCGATACCAAGAGGTAATAGAATATCAGATTGCAAAAAATAATATGAATGTATTGAACATGCTTAATACAAAATATTTTATTATGCCTGACGAACAAAGCGGAGGGCCGGTGGCTAGAATTAATCCAGGCGCTCTGGGTGCAGCTTGGCTGGTAAACAGTTATCAACTGGTGGCCAATGCCGATAGTGAGATGAGCGCCCTGAGCACTTTTAATCCAAAGCAGACTGCCATCATAGACCAACGATTTAAAGTACAATTGGGATCTTTCTCATCCAGTTTTGAAGTTGATAGTACAGCATCGATCAATTTGCAGCAATATGCACCCAATGAATTAAAATATGATTTCAATGCCACCATGCCGCAGCTGGCTGTTTTCTCAGAAATTTATTATGAAGAAGGATGGAACGCTTATATCGATGGCAAAGCGGCACCATATTTTAGATGCAATTATATTTTACGAGGCATGGCACTTCCAGCGGGTAAGCATCAAATTATATTCAAATTTGAACCGGCTAATTATTATAAGGCTGAGAAGATAGCATACGCTGGATCAATAGCCGTATCAGTAATATTGCTTGTTTTGGGTGGTTTACTATTGAGGAAGACTTCGGAAAAATAAGATAATGATTATTTTCTCACACTTATAAAATAAGGATCTGTGAGAAGCTCCATTTTATAAGTGAATGAGGTATTGAAATCATCTTGAAGTGATTTGCGGAAGAGTTGTAGTGTATTCATGTCAATGGCAATTACGCTGCCGTTGCGTCCACCACAAGAACTGCTATGGTGTGGTGCAGGCCCGTTGGGGTCAATATTCCTATTCGCTACGTATACTAAGCCGTTAGCATCATCTACTGCTACACCATGAGGTTGATAGCCTGGAAAAACAGATATGGGATTGCCTACTATGGTTAAATCGTTATAATTAATTACATATACAGAACCTTTTTTGCCTGTTCCAAATTGAGCATCCTCTTCGCAAGTTACAAAAGCATAGGGTTTAGAAAGGCTGAAAGCCATTTCTAGAGGTTTAGTACCTACTGGAATAATTGCCAGCAGTTGGTCATTAGATAAATCAAACACCCTTACTTCATTACTTGCCTGGCAGGTAACAAAATATTTATCACCTCCGGGAGCTATGTATACTTCATGAGGATTTAGGTTTAGGCCCACTAACGGAGCTTCAAGCAGAATTTCTTGAACTGTATAAGCCTGTGCTGCCATATCAATTTTGTAAATGATATTGCTTCCATTTCTATTGCTGGTAACATAAAGATACCGGTCATCGGGTGTTATGGCGGTGCCATGAGGAGAAAGCAAGGAAACAGGTAAAATTTCGGATGTGTAGTTGTCTAAATCTACAAGAACCAGCAGATTGTTGAATAGCAAGTCTGCAACTATCATTTTATTGGAGTTGTTGAAAAACGAAATAGTATTCCATTGTCCAATCAAAGGGCCAAGGCTTATATTAGCAATCCATTCATCGGTATCGGCATTAAATTTTTGTACTACTTGTGCATTGAGGAAAATCACATACCAATATTTACCGTCAGGAGAAACCTTTATGGCGTGAGGAGACTCTATGACCTGGTCATTAATACCTACTTTAACCAATCGCATCACTACTTTAGAGGCAGCATCAATAACACTAACTCTGTCGCAGCCTTGGTTTACCACATATATTTTACTCCTAGAGCTGGCATCACTACTAAATTTTACGTTTCCATTTTTGTCAGGTGCTCCATTATCAATCCAGTTCTTAAATAGGATTACTTCATCGCGTGTAAGAGGTGGGGCGCCAATGGGCATGGTAGGTTGAAGTGAATTTCCTAAATCGGCATAGGTGTTGATGAAACTCATCAAGTAACTAAACTCGCTACTATAAGGAATAACCGGGCTACCATTCACACCTCCTTCAAACATTTTATCCCAAGTGCTAAAATCAAGTCCGCCAGCATTGCCTGCGCCTCTTGTGGTGTGACATCCTATACGAGCACAGCCCTTGGCTACTATTTTGCTGATCGCTTCAGGAAATTGATTTTCCGGTTCAACTTTTATTTTTTCATTAGTGCAACCTATAATTGAACTTATGAAAATTATATAAATACAATAATAACTAAATTTATTCGCTAACATAGAATATTTTATTTACTACTCCATCAGCTGAATTGCTAGTAGAAAGTGAAACTGGGCTAAAGCCTGATACAGGCATCATAAAGATAGGGTCATACCCTGATCCGAATAAATAATAATTGCCTAAGGAAAGATTGGTGAATATTACATTGCCTTCAGCATCGGCTGTAGCCTTTAAATCATAGGCGGTTGTATCATTGCCAGGCCACTCGGTTGCATTTTTTTTTAGGTAGATGGGGAGGTATGGCACCCCCCAGCTATGGTGCATTGCCCTTACTTTCAGTTGAAGGTTGCCACTGATTGGCTTTAAGGTGTTTTCTTTTTTACAACTTAAAGTGAGAAATAATAAAAGTGCAATGAAAGCTGGTTTCATCTAGTGATCCTCTGTGACGGGAATATCTAAATTGATGGTGCCCGATTGTTGTGTAGTATTAAATGGAATGCCTCCTTTAACTCTGAGCGCTATGCTGGTATCTAGCCCCACTGCATAAATGTAATAGTCGCCACATTTCAGCCCAGTTAGGTTGACTACTGCGGTTCCTTCAGCTCCTATAAAAGTGGCGTCATAAGAATTAGGATTGGTTCCAGGATTGTCTTGTGTATTGTACTTTACATAGACGGTATCGCGGTAATTAGGTTGGCTAAGAATAGCCTTACTATGATGTTTGATTGTGGCTACAATGGTTAAATTTCCACCGGACCCGGCTATGCAATCATTTTCTGGCTTGCAGCTGAAATTGATCATGATGCTAAATAGCAAAAGCGTAGCAATAAAAAGATTTTTCATAAAAGAATATTTACGTAAAAATAACGAAATAAAAGTCAACTTGTTGCCATTGATTGGTCAAAAAAATAATTTCACAAAAGTGATGCTGAAAATGATGGTCAATTTAAACTTAGAAGCAAGTCAGGTTTATTTTTCAGGATGTTTTTTTCCAAGATTTATAAATGGTGGCCTGTAGTGGTAGTTCATCAGGGATTTCAGTAAGTGGGTCGCATTCTTTAAGGGATGCATGCAATTGTGCCGGAAGGGCTTGATATATAGCGGTTCCTTGACTTTTCCAGCTGAGCATTTCATCAGTCACGTCTTTGATGATTTTGGCGGGATTTCCAACCACAATTTTTCTCTCCGGAATTTGCATGCCTTCAGGTACAAAACAAAGCGCCCCTATGATGGTGTGATCGCCAATTGACACATGATCCATGATAACGGCATTCATTCCTACCAATACATTTTTTCCTATTTGAGCACCATGAACGATGGCCCCATGGCCTATATGAGCCCCCTCTTGCAACACCACGGTTACTCCTGGAAATTGATGAATGGTACAGTTTTCCTGTACATTACAACCTTGGTGAATGATTATTTGCCCCCAGTCGCCACGAATGGCTGCACCAGGGCCGATGTATACATTGGGACCAATGATTACATTGCCCGTAACAGCAGCCAGAGGATGCACAAATGCTGTTGGATGTATTACTGGCGTATAGCCATTAAATTGATAGATCATAGTTAAATAAAAGTGGGCGTTAGTAAAGGGATGTTGAACGTTTAAGGGTATAAATTTTATAAAAAGTGCAACAAACTAATTGATTTTTAATCATGACAAAAGAAATACAAAATATCGAACTTTTAACTTTTTGCCGAGTAAAATGTATTATTTTTGTACGCAATCTTATGATTCGGATTTTCATTTGTCACCTTTTATTAATTGGAATTTTAATTTCTTCCGTTAGCCAAACTCTAATTATGGTTGAGTTTGCTTTGAACGCAGACTATATAGCTAAAAATTTGTGTAGGCAAAAAGCTGTGGTGGATAATTGTTGTAAGGGTACTTGTGTTTTGGTGAAGGAATTGGATGATGATGCAAATAGTGATCAAAGTAACGCCCCAACCACCGGTAAGAAAACCGTGGAGACAGTTTTGTGTTTATCTGAAATGGATCAGTATTTGATGGATAGCAGGGCAGGTGAAATTAGAAATTTTCATATTAACAAAACGAATTTAGCCAAAGGGTATAAGCAGTCGTTGATTAAACCACCATCACAGGTCTAAATGCAAGTATTTTCACTATAAACTATTATTAAATAACAATATAAAAATAAAATTCAAAATGAAATTTCAAATAAAAGCAATTATATTCATCCTATTGGTAGCACCAGTGCTATGGAGCACTTCATGTAAAAAAGACAAAGAAGAAGAAGTGGTCCCTGCCACCATTGGCGATTTGGTTTTAGAAATGAACCATATGGTAAACAACAGTCAGCTAACACTAAATACTGGTTCTTATACCAATGCGCTTGGTCAAACCTTCAGTATCTCTAAATTTGATTACTATGTAAGTAACATTGTACTTACTAAGACGGATGGTAGCACATTGTCCTATGCCAGTGGTGATATCAATAGTGATAAGGGATATTTTTTAGTAAAATCAAATGAAGCTGCTACCAAGAATATTCGTTTAACCGGCATTCCTGTGGGCGATTACAGTGGAATTTCTTTTACAATAGGTGTTGATAGTACACGCAATGTATCTGGTGCCCAAAGCGGTTCATTGGATCCAACGAATGGTATGTTCTGGAGCTGGAATACCGGTTATATTTTCTTGAAGCTCGAGGGTAAATCGAATCAATCTGGAGCATCAGATAGTTCACTTGTGTTTCATATAGGTGGATTTAAAGATCCAAACAATACAATCAGATCTGTATCGCCAGATTTTAACGGTGCCACAGCCACTGTAAGGGGTAATGTTACTCCCACCATTCATGTCAATGTAAAAGTAAATGAAATGCTCACTTCACCTGAAGATATTGATTTCAGCTCTCTTTATTTTAGTATGGGTGGTGCTAATAGCGTGAAGATAGCTAACAACTATCGCGATATGTTTATTGTAGATCATATTCACAATGATTAATCATTTCCATTCTATTGAAAACCTTTCTACACACAGGCTTATTCATTTTGCTGCTTGCCACAAGCTGCAAAGTAGATGAGCCTGTGCCTGTAGTGATGAGCGATGGACTCACTGATGCTGATGTAGCTTTTAACATACCAGCTGGCTTTCCATCGCCCCCTTACACTTTTTTTGGAAATACACCAACAGTTGAAGGGTTCAGACTGGGTAGAAAATTATTTTACGATCAACAGTTATCTCGCGATAATTCTATCAGCTGTGCTGATTGTCATCAACAGTTTGCGGCTTTTGCAAATTTAGATCACCCATTAAGTCATGGAGTGGATAATCAATTTGGTGTGAGGAACTCACCACCGTTATTTAATTTGCCTTGGATGCCGGGCATGATGTGGGATGGAGGCGTTACCAATTTTGAAGTGCAACCCTTTGCGCCTATCACCAATCCGGTAGAAATGGATCAACCTATACCAGTATTGATAGCCAAGCTGAACGCAAGTAATGAATACAAACTTTTATTCAAAGCGGCCTTTGGCGATGACAGTATAACAAGTGCAAGAATTTTTAAGTCACTAGTACAGTTTATGGGTTTAATGACCAGTGCCAATAGTAAGTATGATCAATATTTAAAAGGGCAAACTACTTTAACCACTGCCGAAGGCAATGGTTTAAATATTTTTAGATCAAAATGCGCATCGTGCCATGTTGAGCCGCTTCTTACCGATCACAGTTTTAGAAGTAATGGGCTGAATGTAGATGCAATATTGCAAGACAGCGGTCGCGCTACTATCACACAACTTGCCAGTGATCTTTACAAATTTAAAGTGCCAAGCCTGCGCAATGTGAGTCGCACATGGCCTTACATGCATGATGGAAGATTTAACACACTTGATGAGGTATATGATCATTACGCCACTATTGACAGCACCAAATTAAACCTTGATACAGTGTTGCGAAACGGAATTCAGTTAACATCCCTTGAGCGGAGTGAACTCACTGCATTTTTAAATACACTTACTGATTTTTCATTTATAAACGATCAACGTTTCAAGGATCCCGATTATTAAAGTGCCGGCAAAATCATTTTTATTTCTTTTTTTTGGATTGATTATTGGCCAGATGGTAGCTGCCTGTGATGTGTGTGGAACATTTGTAGGAATGAATCAGCTAGAGCAGAAGAGTGCCATTGGACTGAATTATAGATATACTACCTATGCCGGAACCAAGGTTACAAGCGGAACCTATTTCCCTGCCTCCTTACTGCGAAATAGCAATGGAGTAAACCAAATAGCACATACAGGCCATACGTCAGTCCAACAAAAAGATTTCGAGGTTTTTCGAAGTATTGAATTGAGGGTAAAATATTTTATGCATCACCGCATAGAATTTAATACAAGTATTCCATTTCTTTCTAACGAAATGCGATATGGAGTAGCCCTTATACAGAACAGGGGAATAGGTGATGCAAATGTTTGGGGGGCTTATCATCTGATAATGCCAAATAGATTGCTTGTATTACAACAAAATTTAAATATTGGAATCGGCATCAAGCTTCCTACAGGAGCTTATAACAAAATTACTGCACCAGTTAGTATAGGATTACTAGAGCAGCTGGGATCAGGATCTACAGATTTATTTTTAAATTTAGCATATAATTTACAGAAGAATAAAAGTATTTTATTGTTGAGTGGAAGTTATCGGGTAAATGGTAGCAACAAATTAGGGCAAAGTATAGCAAATCTGTCTTTTTTTAATTTTCAGTATCAATACCAATTCAACCAGAACAAAGTATGGCTAATGCCATTTGTAAATTTAATGAGTGAGTATACCAAAGGAATAAATTTTGAAGCCACACTTCAGCCCGAATCGGCTATGGGCATGCTTGCCATTGGAACTGGAATAGACCTGAGGTATAAAAGGATGAATATTAATCTTCAATTTGCTAAAGCGGTTAAAAGTTTTGTAGCTGAAAATGCTATTCAGCCAATCCAAAGGTTGGGTCTTTCGTTGCGCTATACATTCGACCAGCAACAATATTTAGTTCCTTCTAAAAAAGGTTAATCGAGTGAAAGCAATTCGGCTGCAGAAAGGTTCATATATTGAATGGCGAATGCCCGAAGTTTTAATTTTAAATCAAGATCAGAAATTGCCGAAAAATTATTGATGAATTGTAATTTATCTTCTTCCAAGTGATCTTTCATTCCCAAAAATTTAGGTATGTTCATCTCAACGCTAAATCGCAGAAACCTTATTTCAGAATTTTTCGGGGCCAATGAAATAGCCTTTTCAAAAATAGGCACAGCTTTTTTCACTGCTTTAATTTTAGAAGTTGGCAAAGTATAGTGCTTAGCCATGATAGCAATGGCAGCAGCCTTATAAGCCAATAGCGTAGCATGGTAACCATCATAGCCATCTATGTACGCTAAAAAATTAGTGGCTGCCTGTTCGTTATTAGGTGCATTAAAGTATAAGTTTCTTGCTATGGCCAACTCGCTGGTGCTAGCAGTTTTTGACAATATCAACAGTGCAATTAAGCAATACAACAACCGCATGATTAAATAAAGCCAAGTCTTACCTTAAGGTAGGTACCTATTAATAATATGAGTTTATGAGTATCAGTGACCCTAATTCTTACTTGTTGCACGTTGGAAGCAGGCAATGATTTTATTTTTTTAAATAACGCCAGGTAGTAAACATAGGCCACAGTTACACCTAGTCGTGCACCGTTAGGAAGTAATTTTATTCCTTCATAACCAGCATCAAAGTCGAGTTGGATATCAGCTTCAATTTTTGCTTTAACATCATTGTCAAATCCATTAAAATCGACATTAGGAAAATAAGTCCGACCTCTTTCATTAAAATCGGAATTGATGTCTCTAAGGAAATTAATTTTTTGAAATGCTGCGCCCAATCTTTTTGCAGATGGAGTTAGGGAATCATATTGTGTTTCATTTTTTTCACAAAACACCTTGAGGCACATCAAGCCCACAACTTCTGCCGAACCATAAATGTAAGTATTGTAGCCTGCTTGATCATATTTTTTTTGATCAAGATCCATGTACATGCTATTTAAAAAGGCATCAATCAGATGATGGGGGATATTGTATTCATTCACCACCCATTGAAAAGCCTGAAGTACTGGGTTGGTGTGAATTTGATTGCGAATGGCGGTAAAGGTATTGCTTTTAAAATCATCAAGTAGTGCTTGTTTGTCGAAATGATGGAAGGAGTCAACAATCTCATCCGCAAAGCGCACAAATCCATAGATAGCGTAAATGGCATCGTGAAATTTTTTATCCAACATATGGATGCCAAGAGAAAATGAAGTGCTATAGGCCTTGGTTATAGACTTGCTTAAATTTTTACAAATGGCATTATACTGATGTAAGCTCATCCTGATAGATTCTTTCCACTACAAGTTTACTACTAATTACTACCATTGGCAAACCTGTACCAGGAGTTGTGCTGGCTCCCACATAGTAGAGGTTTTTTAGTTCTTCATCTTTATTTGAAGGTCTGAATCCACCTACTTGATTTAGACCATGTGCTAATCCTAAACCACTTCCGCGGTAAAGGTTAAATTGATTTTGCCATTCAATGGGAGTGAGAATGGTTTTTGAAACTATATTATCAGTTATATTGTATCCACACCGCTGCGAAAGATCATTGATTATGTTATCAGCTAATTGATTGGCGTCATCCCATTGAGGTTTATGCCGTAAATCTGGAACTGGACAAAGGATAAAAAGATTTTCGTGACCACTTGGGGCACAGTGAGGATTCGTTCTAGAACTTACATTCACGTAGTAATAAGGTTTTTCAGGAGCTATAGCAGTTTTAAAAATACTATGTGCATATTCTTTAAAATTACTTCCTAAAAAATAGTTATGATGTATGAGGTTGTCCATTTTGCCTTTTACGCCTAGGTAAATGGTGAATGGAGCCAAGGTCCATTCCATGTTATCAAGTTTTGCTTGGGTATATTTTTTTCTACCCAATATTTTTCCTCTAAACGCTGCAGCATCAGCATTACAAATAAAGAGATCAGCTTCATAGCTGTTTTTATCTTTGTCAATGGCAGCGCTTACCTTTCCATTTCTTTTTTCAAGTTGTGTTACTTCTGTATTGTAAACAAATTTCACCTTACGTTCCAGTAATAGTTGGACAAGGCTAGTGGTTATCTTGTACATACCACCTTTAACATTCCAATATCCATCATGAACCAATTCAGTGTAATTTAATAAGCTGTAAACAGCAGGTGTATCGAAAGGAGTAGAGCCTAGAAAAAAAGCCACCAAACTAAATATCACCTTGGCTTCTTCGCTTTCAAAGTTTTTTTCTAATTCATCCCACATACTTCTAAACATTTTAGGACTATGTTTTAATGGCACCCGGGTTAGTTGAAAAAGGTATTGTAATTTAGATTTAAAGTTATTTCTGATTACTATATTCTCTGTGTCATGAAATATTTTTCCGGCTTCGCCAATGTATTTAGCAATTTTTTGCTCAAAGTTTTTTTCTAGATGTTCAAATTCTTTAGCCAGCTTATCAAAATCTTTATAGATATTAAAAGGTTTTTTACCATTGCTAAAGTTCACACTGTAAACAGGGTTGAGCTCTTCTAATTCGAATGGCATTTTAATACCACAACTATCAAAAAGTTCTTTAAACTCGTAGCTCATGCTAAAAAATGAAGGCCCCATGTCAAACTCAAAACCGTCTTTTTTTATAATGTTCAATCTACCACCTGGGGTGTCATATTTTTCAAGCATGGTAATTTCATGCCCTTGATTGGATAGTCGCAGAGCAGTAGCCAGTGCACCCAATCCAGTTCCTATAATGATAATTTTTTTTGCCATAATTAAATGCTACCTATTAACACAAGCAGCAAATAAAGGTTTGAAATGATGAAGTTATATTTTAAAGAATCTTTTATTGAAAAGAAGCAATCCAAATTCTATGCAACCATTTTTGCCCATAGATTTATGATGTGCTTTGTGCGCTTTTCTCATGGCAGTAAGGTATGGAGAATTCAATCGATCAAACCATTTGGCCCTACGATGAATAAACACATCATGCAGTAGAAAGTAAGTGAGGCCGTAGGCAGTAATACCAAGCCCAAGAAAAAACCTATAGTCAAGCGGATCGTGACCTAAAAACATAAGGATGATAGCGGCCGTAGCATATACTAAAAAGAAGCGGTCATTTTTTTCGAATATACCATTCCTGGGTGAATGATGCGATTCATGCCATGACCAAAGGAAGCCATGCATAATATACTTATGGGTAAACCAAGCCACAAATTCCATTCCTAAATAGGTAGAGAGGAAGGAAATGATGAAAATAGTGGTATTTGACATAGTTAGCAAAGTTAGTGAATAAACAACATTTTTGAAGTTTTGTTATAATAATTATCTTTACCATCCACCAACCATCTTTTTATTTAATGAACCCCAATGACCAATCACTCCCTGTGAACAATACCAAGGAGTATTACGACAAATTACTAAAGCGACCAGCTGATGCAGCACTTTTACTGGATAGTGGAGGCAAAATAGTTTATGCTAGTGATCAGTTTAAATTACTTTCCGGATTTGATGCCAATGAACTTACCGATAAATTAGCCCTAGATGTTCTGGAAAAGCGTTCAAAAATTGATGCTAAATTTAAGTATTCAATTCTCACTGCCTATCCCGGTAATTCAATCACAGCCGATTTTAAATTAGAATGTAAAAATGGCGAACGAGTATGGGTTGAATGCAGCATGCATAATTTTATTAACATACATGAAATTAAAGGAATAGTTATTTACGTAAGGAATATAGACCAGCGAAAGCAATTTGAAATAGCGCTCACTGAGAGCGAAGACCGTTTCAAGGCATTTATGCAAAGCACCAAAATTATTACTTGGATGGTAGATCGCCATGGCAATTACCTTTTCGTAAACAAAGGATTCGAAATGATTTTTGGCATTCCTGCTCATGAAATAATAGGAAAGAACCGCACCGATTTTTTTCCAATGGCGGTGGCTGAGGAGTACAATCAAAGTGATAGAGACATTATAGACAAGAAAATAACAAAGGAATATTTTGAGAAATTGCCATTTGCTGATGGACTGGTCCATGAATGTTGGAAGACAAAATTTCCAGTTAAACTCAATGACGGATCAATAGTAGTTGGCGGTATGTCTATAGATGTAACAGAACAGCGAAAGACTGAAAAGGAATTGGAGGAGAAAAAATTATTTCTTGAAAAAGTGATAAAAACCACTCCCGGTATCATATACCTATATGATGTTGACAAAGAGCAGGTAATATTTCAAGCCAATAACCTTGGTACAAATTACTATGACTTATATCATGATGAACTAGGGAAATTGCGTGAAGCAGATTTAATAACAGAAATTATCCACCCTGATGATATGCAGGCAGTACGAGATATGATGCTGCGCATGCGAAGTTGTATGGATGAGCGGATCGATCAGTTAGAATACCGAGCCAAAGATAAACTGGGAAATTGGCAATGGCTTATGAGTCAAATTACTGTACAATCAAGGCATGCTAATGGAAAACCCAAGATACTACAAGGCATAGCGATTGATATCAATGAAAAAAAACAAATTGAGTTAAATCGTGATGCCATATTTGATTTTGCTCCTGATGCCATCTTCATCGAAAATTTTGAAGGGGTTATACTTGACGCCAATACCAAGGCTTGTAAATTACAAGGGATGGATAAAGCACATTTGATTGGTAAAAATATTATGGATATTACACCAAGCACCTATCAAAAAATGGTGTGGGATAATTTTAAAAGAATGGTTGAAAATAAAACTGATACCATCGTAGCCAATTCCTGGTATAATGATGGCAAGCCCATTCCCATTGAAATCAGGTCGAGTAAAATTACTTTTGATAATCAGAGCGCGCTGCTCCTGCATGTTAGAGAGTTGCACTCAAGTGTGCTTGTGGCCTAATTAGGTATGGTCCATGAAAAGCACTCATAGCGCTAGAATGCAAGCGTAAAGACTATTCAAGTTGTAAATTACTTTTTTATAAGTTCAAGATCATTTATCATTTGGGCTTAAGTAAAGTTTACATCTTTGCTTTTTACCTAAACAAATGCTACGAAAAGTCCTCATTTCTTTCATCCTTTTACTCTTACTGATCATAGGAGGGGTATATGGCTACCTAAAATACCAATCCCCTAATTATGATGGTACAGTAACATGCAATTATTTAAAGCAAACAGTCGATGTTTATTTCGATGAACAAGGGGTGCCTCACATCTATGCCGAAACGGAGCACGATCTGTATTTTGCATTAGGATATGTACACGCCCAGGATCGTTTGTTTCAAATGGAAATGATGCGCAGGGTAAGTGCAGGGAGGCTTAGTGAAATATTAGGGAGTTCCTTATTAGAAGTAGATAAATTTTTTAGAACATTAGGTGTTTACAAACATGCCGCACAAAGCGCTAAAACATTTTTCAATGATAGCACACAGCCCTACCAAAAAGCAGCCAACGCATATCTGGAAGGCCTCAATCATTTTATTGCTACAGGCCCAGCACCATTAGAGTTTAGTCTAATTGGCATTCCTAAAGAGCAATATACGATCAATGATTTATACCTAATTGTTGATTTTATGTCGTTTAATTTTCAAATGGCGTTTCGCACTGATCCCTTAATGACTTGGATTGACAGAACGTTGGGTAAACATTATTTTGAGTCATTAAAATCCACAGAGGTGGCCTCCGGCAATTCTTATAACCCCCTAGCTGACACAATAAAAAATAGCGATTATTTAAGCTTTAGAGAGTTAGAAAATTTAATACCAGTGCCATTAATGGTAGGCAGCAATGCATGGGCGGTATCGCCCAAGCGCAGTGTCAGTAAAAGTGCTTATTTTGCTAATGACACACATATAGGATATGCCCAGCCAAGTGTTTGGTATGAAGCCCATTTGCAAAGTAGTAGTTTTAATTTTTACGGCAATCATTTAGCAGGTTTCCCATTTGCTCCAATAGGACACACCCCTGATTTGGCATGGGGCTTAACAATTTTTGAAAATGATGATTTAGATTTTTTTGAAAACACTACAACCGTTCTTACAACAAAAGAGCTTATTAAGGTAAAAGACAGTTCATCGGTAGAAATTGTTGTTAGAAATTCTGAGATGGGTCCTATCGTAAGTGATGTAATGAAGATATTCGGTGAAGCAGGAGCCAAAGATGTGAGTATCTGCTGGTCCTTACTTCAGCAGCCAAATAATTTGTTTGAGATTACTTATAATTTAACGCATAGCAAAAAAATAACCGACATAGCCAATGAGGTGCAAAAGATAAAAGCGCCTGGTCTTAATTTTGTTTACGCTGATAGATGGGGCAACATAGCACACTGGGGTGCTGCTTCCTTGGTAAAACGGGCCCATGGTGCCAATGGTCACTTAATCCAGGATGGTGCCGATGAAAATAAACGCTGGCAAGGCTTCTATGATTTTTCTTATAATCCACAATCTGTAAATCCTGCAAATGGATTTGTTCTTTCTGCCAATCAAGCCCCTGATACCATTAAGGGAGTTTACCACCAGGGATATTATGTGCCAGCAAACAGGGCCAATCGGATCTATCAAGTGCTGGATGATAGTAAACAAATCGATTTTGATAAGCATTGCCAATTGCAATATGATGTGATGGATGGAAATGCCGTATCCATACTTAAATTAATATTTGCACAATTAAGTAAAGATCAAATGAAAAGCAACATGGCCACTGAGTTGCTGCAATGGGATGGACAATTCAAAGGTGCATCAGCAGCCCCAGTTTATTATACAAAGTTGCTCTATAATGTACTTCAAGGTGCTATGGCAGATGAATTGGGGAATAAAAAGTTTGATGAATTTCTTACCACACACGTTAGTAGAATAACTCCGAAATATCTGCTGGCTAATGCATTGGCACCCTGGTGGGACAATGTGCTTACCACTTCAGGGAAAGAAACATTGGCACAAATAGTGTCAAAAGCATTTGAGAAAACTGAACTTGAAATAAAAGATCAGTTTAAAAACAATGCTACCGACCTTCGTTGGGATAAGGTTCATTTTCTCATGCATCCCCATCCGGTGGGAAGTAAGAAGCCGTTGGATAAAATATTTAATGTGGGTCCTTTTGCAGTTGAAGGTGGCAATGAAACAATCAATCAAACTGGATTCGATATGAATGAAAAGGGGATTTATCCAGCTAAGTTCGGACCGGCACTTCGTAGGGTTATTGATTTTGGCAACGCTGGTACCCGCTTCAGCATTTTACCTACTGGGCAATCAGGCAATTTGATGAGTGAATACTATGATGATCAAGCCAAGCGATATGCTGATACATTGAGAAGGGAAGAATTGATGGACAAATCGAAAATAATAGCTGTTTCTAAAAATCATTTAGTCTTGAAACCTGGACATTAATGGTAAAAAAAAATTAGCTTTGCAGCCTACTTTTTGGCTCTGTAGTATAATGGATAGTATTAGGGTTTCCGAAGCCCTCGGTACAGGTTCGATTCCTGTCAGAGCTACTTTTCTTAGTAGGAATGGAAGGTTATTAAAGTTAGTCCTAATTTGTGATACTGGTTTGCTCTCCAAATGCTATGAAATGGACAAAGTTCATTTTTTGATTTGAACAAATGACTGATTTATTGAAACAATGCTATCATCAAGGCCATCGTTAAATAATCAATATTATTTAAGAAAAGGCTTTGATGGTTTTTAATCAGCTTCACCACCACCAGAATTATTTTAAAAATTTGGCGCATTTGAATTTAGCCATCGTATGTTCGTTTGAATAATTAAACAACCATTTAAAGGAAAGCTAAAAGGTATCCGCTTCAAATTTAGTTTTTGGTGGTGTGCGTCTTTTTATACTCATCGAATTCTTCTTGTGTCAAAAAGTTGGTACCTTGCCCAAGCACATAATACCATTTACCATTATCTTTAATATATGTTTCGGCTCGAATCACTTTGAAGTGGAGGTCGCCTTCAGGAGTATTAAAGACAACGTTTGCCACCTTAGTTTTTATAGCGGTGTGCCCGTTAAATATTCTTACTAATTCAGTACCTGGCACCGAAGCTACTGATTTAAAAGTCATCCCATTTCTAGCAAATTTTTGAAACTCCTCTTCTAATCCATAAGCGATGCTTCCATCTGCTCCAATGCTTATTGAATTATCATTGAGTGAAAGCGAAGGGTCGAAAATATTAGTGATCGCATTTATAAAAGCCCTATCTTCAGGGTAGTTGGTAGTATCATATTTTCCTGGCGGAGGCACTTGGCCAATTATTTTGGAAATGACTAACCAATTGAAGAGAATTAATAACTGCAATTTTTTTTTAATAAATTTTGATGTCATAGTTTTAATAAGTTATGGAATTGAAAATATTTTTTTAAAAATAAAAGATTATTTCAAAAAAGAAAAGTAAAGAAAAGAGACTTTTATATCTAATAAATTTAAAATATGCGTACTATGCGAAGATAAATTAATGGAATAATATGGATAGGAAGTTAAATTAATTTACAAATTTTTGTAAGCTTAGAAGTCAGCAATAACTAATTTTTTCATGCCCATCATTTTCTTGAAGGCTCCAGGTTTTTTGGTCAACTCATTCCAATTCTTCGGGCAAACCTGCCAGCAAAGTCCGTATTTATCTTTCAACCATCCGCACATTAGTTGCTCACCTCCATCCGCTGTAAGTGCGCTCCAATAGAAATCTATTTCTTCTTGGTTCTTGCAAGGAATCATCAATGAAATGGCTTCGTTAAATTTAAACTGAGGGCCTGCATTGATAGCAATAAATGATGTACCTAATATTTCGAATGCTATTGTGAGAACTTTGCCAGCTAATTCATTTTGAAATGCAGCCAAACCTTCTTCCGGGTTGGTCGGGTAGTAAGTGGTGTTAGTAATTTTTCCATCCTTAAATATGGACATGTAAAATGCTACGGCATCTGATGCATTGCCATCAAACCATAGATTAGGTATTATTTTAGGTTTAGGGTCGTTCATATATTTTCTGATTATACACATAGGAAACTCCTAGAAGCAATAAGAAGAACAGCGGCATCATCATGTATACTATGTTTTTATCTATAAATGCATGACTGATGAACGCAAAAATTAAAGAGAAAGATAATCCCGCATATGCCCATTCTTTCAATTTGGCTGGGGCTTTAGGATAAACTATTGCCAATACGCCAAGCACTTTGGCCACTACAAGTGCATAGCCAAAATAATCAGGATATTGAAGCGCTCTAGTTCCTACTGTCATGTATTCGGGAGCAAATATCCAACAACTAACAGGCATGACCCCTTCCCACATGGCAATGATGATGGTTGAAGTCCAGAAAATGATTTTGTTTTTTTTAGTGCTCATATTTAAAAGGAATGTACTACAAATTTAATATTTTTTTTAAAAAAGTATGTATGATTAGTTGTAGTGAGCATTTTGCCTAAATGGAATGTTTCTTTAATTGATAAATCTATTAAATGGTTTGATGTGGCAGGTTCTTGGATTGCATGCAAATCCACGATCAGCTTTGATGAAAAATAATTCTTGTTTTCGTTTCGGTTTTAATTCTTTTTGTTGATCAAATGCTTTATGTCCGGGCTTGTTTACGGGCATTTTAATATTTTGAATAAATACTTGCTTTCAGTCCTATCAGATTCAGAAATTGAAGATTGAGTAGGAATTATTGAATGGTCAACCGTGTATCGTTTAGCAGATTTTGCAATGCCATATAGTTGATTTTCTAAATATTTAATATGCGTTTTATTTAAGTTCTCGTCTTTGGTAATAAAAACGACTGCTTCGTTCTAGAGATCATTTTGAGTTAATTATTGGTTCAATAGTTTTAAAATTGACTCGGCTTCGCCAATATATATTTGCTTTTTTCCTTGGTGGTCTTTTCCAAATAGTAAATATACTCCAGTGTTGGTTAGGTCATCAAGGGATGAAGAGTCCTTAATTTTAAAACGTGGTATTTTGAATGTCTTTTCAAACCTGTTGGAAAGTTTGCAGCTTATGGGTGTGTTGGGTTCACCTTCTATGAGTAATATCTTTATAGTCTTATCGAATTTTATATTTAGTTGTTTGTCTATTTACAGTGCCGCACACCCCTAGATTCCAGAATGTTTTATTTCGTTATTTTTCATTCTACAAATGTATTTACTTAGGTGAATGTTGGCTTTGAATTTTATTGGTTTTGCAAAAGGCCCTCAACTGTGGTTAGCGATGCCAGGGTAAGTTTTTATTTTTTTGATAGCTGCCTTCCTGCTTTAGCTAGCCCTGACTGCAGCTAGCTGCCATGCAGCGCGAAAGGCAGGTATGGTGGGTGATTCGTAGCGGTGGTGGTGATGCTACTCAAAAAAAGATACTGTGGCTGGTGATGGGCTTTGGTGCGATAAAAAAATGGATGCAGTAAAGGCTGCAGTCCTTGCGGGCTACAGCCTTTAGTAGTGGGTCAATTAATAAGCCGGGTTCTGTAGGTATTGCTACCTTGGCCATCATTTATCTAATCGATCTACCCGCCATTATGTATCTCCTGTAGGGGGTACGGCACTGTGCGATGTGGTTGTTGCCAACCTAATGGCTTATTTGATCTTTCAGCACCAGAGGTTTACCTATACGGTGCTATTGCTAGCAACGGTATGTGGGCTCTTACTCCACACTTTCACCATGACCTAGGTCTTGCGACTGCGGCTGTATATTTTCTGCGGCACTTGCTGTTGCCCAGCGTATGGCACTGGGCACCCACACTTATTGGGTGTGGCAGGCGGCACATGCTGCCCGGACTTTCCTCCAAGTTTGAATCAAACTCAGCGATGACCTAAATTGACTGAAGCAAAGGTAAGTTTTAGTGGGGGAATAAAAAAAGGTTGCTAGGGTGAGTAGCAACCTTAAGGAGGTGTAATGTTTTTAATAAACCGATGCTTATTGGTTTAAAATCGTGCAAAGGGTAGTGCATTGATATTATTTGCTACTGCGCGGCCGCATTCGTAGCCGGCTTCATTGTCCATGCGGTAGTGGATGCCACCGTAGAGGCGGCTTACAGCGGCTTCGTCAGCGGCATTGTAAAATGAGCTGAATGTGCGTGCAGCAAATCCATCGGCTACTTTTGATTGATCGGTAAATCCATAGTTATAACCATAAAGATCTGTGAGCACTGTAGCAGCAGCGGCTGATTGGGTAGAATGGCCGGATGTGTATGCAGGAAATGGTGGTGTGCCAAAGAGTGAGTTCCAGTTAGGGTCTATATTGGCTTTGATGTAAGTGTTAGGGCGCTGCAGGGTATGCACATACTTAGCGCGCCAGCAGGCTACAAAAGCATCGGCAATGGCCATGCCCACTTTACAATAAACGAGTGCGGCCTTTTCAAGATTGGCGCCTTCTGCTTCCAGTATTTGTTTGGTAATGGCTATCATGTGACCGGGAGGGGTGAAGGTGCCTCCACCATCGGCCCAATAGAGGGCAATGGTATTTTGTTCTGGTGTAATGTTGTTTTTAGTTTGGTATACTTCATAAGCTGCATTGTAGAATGAGGTGCCCACAGTAGTACTAAAAGGTATGGGGTTGGTGGGCATTACAATGGCAGTGGCATTGCCAGCGCTAAAGGTACGAGCTTGGCCCCAATAAGGCTGTACTGGGAGTGCAAATGCTGGTGGTGTGGCTACCCATGCGCCAGCTACAGCAGGCACTACATAATTGGGATCGGTATTGCGCAATTGGGCTTGGTGGCCTATGGGGTCTGTAGCGCTCCAATTATAAATGGCTGTGGCTACTGCTGCTCCAAAGTTTTCTGATCGGTTAATGATTACTTGCGGCACGCCCGTGATCAATGCATTTTTATTGGCATTGTAAACAGAGTCTATCCAAAGAGGGGCATTGGCATTGAGTCCACCGGTATATACAAATAGATTGGTAAGGATGGTGTGCATGGATTTATTGGCAACTAGTCTCCAATCATGAAGCAATGGAATGGTTTGAGGAATCTGAGGACCGTTGACCGATGCTGAAATACTTCTGTACCGAATTGAACCTTTGATTACAGATTCATAGAGGGTGAAGCTGGTCAACCCTAATGCACGTGATGCTACGGGAGGGGTGAATTTGGTGTCGCTCTTAATTAGTTTGAGCGATAGATTAAACCATGAGTGGGGCACATTGGCATCATAAGTACGGGTAAGGCGCCCTTCTGGTGTAGCGGTAACATTGCTATCGGAACCTATTTCGGCTTGTTCTTCTTTTTGACAAGCGCTAAATAGTAGGGTGATGGTTACCAGCGAGAGGGTAAAGTGTTTGAGTTTCATATTTTGTTTTTAGATGTTTTCAAAAATATGCTTTGTAAAAAAGTTGACCAAAATGGGCGATCAAATAGTTCATTAATTTTGGCAAAGTGCGCATATAGGTTGGTAAAAAAAACGCAGGTTTGGAAAGATTCAAACCTGCGTTGCAACATGAATTGTAATGATAAAATTATTCTACGATGGTAAATTCTACCCTTCGGTTTCTTTGGCGGCCTTCGGGTGTTTTATTATCGGCAATAGGCTTGGTGAGTCCATAACCTTTGGCAGTGATACGCAGAGGCGAAATGTTGCGATCAGTTAAATATTTTTTAACTGCATTGGCTCTATTCTGTGAAAGCTTTAGGTTATTGGCTGCTTTGCCCACATTGTCGGTGTGACCATCGATAAGTAGTTTGAAGGCTACTTTCTTATTGAGCAAGGTTACGAGTGCATCAAGATCGGCAAAGCTGGATGATTTGATAACAGATTTTCCTGTTTCGAATTCAAGGTTTTTAAATACTTTATTGATTACCTCTTGTTCCTCTTGAGTGAGCACCACTTTTATAGGCTCTTTAGGTTTTTCTATTTTTTCAATTACGGGGCATCCTTTATTTTCTTTAGGTCCGGCTACATTAGGACAATCATCTTCTTTGTCGGTGAGTCCATCGGCATCTGTATCGGGGCATCCGTCAAATTGTTGTATGCCGGCTACGTCAGGACATTTGTCAGCCAGATCAGTGATCCCATCATTATCTTGATCAGGGCATCCGTCAAGGGCAGCTAGTCCAGCCACATCGGGGCATTTGTCTTTTGAATCTATTATTTTATCGCCATCTTTATCAGGGCAGCCGTTGAATTCGGCAAGTCCAAACTCAGTTGGGCAATCATCCTTACTATCAATGATTTTATCGTTATCAGTATCAGGACATCCGTTAAATTCTTTTAGCCCAGCTATTGTAGGGCATTCATCTTGAGCATCGGTAATGCCATCATTATCTTTATCAGGGCAACCTATGGTTAACCATGTGCCTCTTTCGGTAGGGCATTTATCTTTTTTATCGCTCACAGCATCACCATCACGGTCTTTAACTTTTTTACGATCGAGAGAGAATTTGAGGCCAGTGTACACATCCATGCCACCAAGATCAGCAAGTCCGAAAAGGGATCCCAATCTATCAGACCCTATGAAAAAGCTTCCCAAACGAAGGCCTACGCCTATGCGCAATAGCGAATATTGATACATGCTGATGGGCATGGCCACTTCTATCCAATCTCTTTCATAGCGTGGGGTAAGGCTGGCATAATTTGCAGCAAAAAGTGCAGGCTTATTGGGGCTTAAGCGTTGTACTACGGTGGCGTTTAAGTAAAACTGGCGAGCCAGGTGATAGTCGGCCTGAAGGCTAATGGCACGAGGTAAGTACATATCGTATTGATCATCTTTTTTACTACGGCCAGGATTACCAAAAAATTGATTGCTCAAAGTGGTGTCAAAATCGGTTACGTTGGCAAAGTTGATGGTGTCCCAATTTTGCCAAAGGGTAGATGCATTTCTGAAATCGAAAAGGCCTGTATTGTTTTCAAATTTTATTTTACCAATATCAGTGATGCCAACCCCAAGTCTAAGTTTATATCTATTTTCTGTAGGGTCTTCTAATTTTTCGCCATCCATATCATAGCGGAACTGATCGTATTTAGGACGGTATTCATAGGTAAAACCAACATCAAACCCCCATCCGGTGCCATTTACTAAATCTTTGTAACGGGCACCTTCAATATTTTCATCAAAACTGTGGCCATACTGCGTGTTGGCATCGGTAATGGCAAGGATGGTATCGTTAAATACGTTGTATCTTACCCCATCATTAATAGCAAAAGCTGAAGCATAACCCCATAGACGCTTGATGGTAACTGCACCTTTCAAATAATTTTTTCCGTTGTTTAATAATTTATGTCCGTAAGTAAAACCTAGTTCACTCCAGATCATAGAAGAAATTTTAAGACCATTATTGGTAAAATCAATTCCTTGGAGTGGATCAAATTTTAGTCCATCGTTTTCATAAGCAAATTTACCGATAGAACCACTCACATCTTTTGCTGTAACACCAGCTCTAACATTTGTTTGTATGGCTAGCCAGTGATCTTTAATATGAAATGTGGCAGAAAGGCCACGCACCAAGGCAGCTACATCGGCATTAAAGAGTTTGTCTTTTTTATTAAAGTTGAACCTTTCAAAATAGCCTTTATTGTCAGATAGGTCAACGAGCCTTTTGATGCCGAAAAACTTAAGACTGTCCTTAGGGTAATAAAGAAAGTCATTATCAGCTGATACACCTACGGTAACTAAATTGATATCCAGATTCAGTCTGTTTTCAACAAAGGTACTTGGGTTTAGCTGAAGACCAGAAGTTCCGCTATAGTTACTATTGGCAATGCCTAACATGGATTGCCCATGGGCATTCATCAAAAGTAGTACGAAAGCAATCAGCAGTAAGGGTTTTTTCATAAGTGATGGAAGTGAATTTGGTTATAATGAAATAAAAAATTTCATTCGGTAAAGAAAAGCAATTCAATTTACACTTGGAAAGCTTGAAGAGAAAAAATAATTACAATTTTTCTTTATTTGAGCAATATCCCCTTATTAGGGGATGGTTTAATCCTTTTTTATATATGGTATAAGTGTGGCATCAATGGTCACATCAACCGTTTCGGCAATATTTTTTACATACAGTGAAGGCACTTTGATATCGTATTCTTTAATGGTCAAGGGTGTTTTTGCATTGATCATTATTTCATTGCCTTTTACTGTTATTACGCCTGGTACAGTTACTTCTTTGGTTACCCCATGAAGTGTAAGTTTACCATTTGCAGTAACTTGATAGGTGCCATCTTTTTTATAATCTATATCACCAATTATTTTTCCGTCAAAGAGCGAATAAGGAAATTTTTCACTTTCCATATAATTCTCATTGAAGTGTTCTTGCATAAGGGCACTTTCAAATTCGAAAGAAGATATTTTAACCTTAAATACGATGGCACCGGTAAGCGTATTCAGTAGCGGAGTGGTATATTTGTTTATAGCTTTTATATCTTCTAGTGGAGCGGCACTAAAAAAATCGATTTGACATTTTTTTGCAATAAATACTTGAGCTTGTGACTGAAAAATAAGTGTAGTCAGAGAGATGAGCAGTGCAAATTTTTTCATAATTTTTAACGTTTGTATTATAGTGTAAATACTCTCGAGATATTGAAGCCAATTCTTACTCCGCCATTACTCCAGCTGTCATTGGTAAGCGTGAGAAACTGATTTTCTACTATGCCAAATGAGTTGGTTACATGAATTTGGAATACGTGGCCACCTGTTTCTATTTCATAACCTATGCCAAAAGAATCATGGTAGCCCTTTTCTATTGTTTTCTTCATTCTATATCCATACTCAAAAGTGATGGCTTGACGTTTGGTAAATTTTACGCGAGCTATCATGGCAGCTCCATAAGCAGTATTGTTATCAGCAGTATTGTTTACTATGTTATAATGTAAAAGCCAAGGCGCTACTTGCAGTGAAAAATGCGAATTTAATTTTGAAGCGATCAATATTTGGTGGGCATAAGAAAGTCTGTATTGTTTTTTGCTATACAATGGTTCATTATTGATGGTTATGCCTTTTTGCATGTTGTAAAAAGCGGATGAGAAAAGCGTTATGCTTACGGGAACATGCCAATCTTGGGTTTGTCGCACGAGTTTATATTTTAGAAATCCGTCAAGCATTTTTTGATAAGATGTTCTTCCGAATCCAGCCATCAATCTGCCATCATAGCTGTATTCTAGGCCAAGTCTAATGCTGGCTCCGCCATCGAGTCCAAATAAATTGTCGATACCTGAATTAACCGTTCCGAATCGATGGGAGATTCTAAAGTCCAATGTGCGTTTTCCCAGTACTTCAACTGTGTGCATGTTGATGAGTCGGGTGTTTTTAAAGGTGGCTGTGGTAAAATCTTTTTGTTCAGGGCCGGTTTGCTCTGCTAGACTCCAAAGGTCTTGTGCGATAGTACATTTCATGATGCAAACCATGATGAAAAGTAAGAAGGTATGTTTCATTGTATAATGTATTAGTTGTTTAAATATCCTGCATTCACCCAAGCCCTTATTTTTCCAATTTCGCAATCACCTAGTTTGGGAAGTCCATCAGGCATGGCTTCGAAACCAGATGCGTGTGTAATGCTCCCTACTAGCTGACCACTTTGAGCTACAGCAGCCACACCAGCATATATGGTAAGGTCTATTCCACTTCCTGTATTGCCAGCTCCATGGCACGAGTTG
>JBDKJS010000041.1:0-5147 GCA_039806065.1 Bacteroidota bacterium
CCAACTTACGCTCCAACAAATTTAACATCCCCATATAATCAAGATGAATACAGCTACTATTTCCGTTAGTTTACTAATTCTACTGCTTACCGTTGGGGCTTTTGGTCAACCAAAAAAAGTCATATCCAACAAATCTCCTGCCCACCAGCTTTTGAACGATACCAAAAGCTTTATTATTCCTCCGCCTGAATTCCAATTAACCGCAAACATGTTGGCTTATGTAAGCCCTTCTACTGGTGCCAATTTTGGCGCTTCACATATTCACAAAGATATAGCAGCCACTATTGAACACCTTAGCAAGGCCTACTTTCAAAAAAAAGACTATGAGATAATAGAGATCAAAAAGTTTAAAATTAATAAACTAAAAGCTGTATGGTATGAACTTGAGCATGTTTTTTATGATCGGGTTAATACCAAATACATTCTGCTTGTGGGCAATCATCAAGAACACGATATGATAGAAGCCTATTGCCCTAAATCACTCACCAAAGTTAGGGCCGAGCTTAAAAAATCCTTGCTCACCGCTTATTATGATTTAGACTCAAGCTATATTAAACAAGCCATACATCAGCCAAGATGAGGTGCCTTGAAACCCCTTTTACAAAACTGTACTGTTATTCAATTCCAACAATACCCAAACACACACTTCAAAAATAGTGATCCATCAGTAAAATAATTTCCTTGAAAGCAATTTTTATTAACGCGTTTACCTCCAGGTAATAAATTCAACAACTGATGGATACGCATCAACCTAGGATGGTTTTTATAATAAATGGTAAAAAAAATCTATTTTAAAAATCCGGTAGCTCCCTGTTCATCGTAAATGTTTTTAAAGAAACAATTTAAAAACTTAAACTATGTTACGATCTATTATTTTAGCTGCTACACTATTTATAGGCGGTAGTCAATTAGCCAGCGCAGCCAACCGCCCAGAAGAAGGTGTTATGGTAGGAGGTGCCATGATGGTTCCATCAAAAAACATTGTTGAAAATGCGCTCAACAGTAAAGACCACACCACCTTAGTAGCAGCCGTAAAAGCTGCCGGGCTAGTGGAAACACTAATGGGCGAAGGTCCCTTCACGGTATTCGCTCCCACCAACAATGCATTTGAAGCACTGCCCGAGGGAACTGTGCCCATGTTGCTCAAGGAGGAAAACAAGGCCAAACTTATCAGCACACTCACTTACCATGTAGTGGCTGGGCGGTATTCAAGTAAAGACTTAAAAAACGGCATGAAACTAAAAACCGTTCAAGGAAAGGAGCTCACCATTACCATGAAAGGAAAAACATGGATGGTAAATGGAGCTAAGATTACCATTGCAGATGTAATAGATAGCAACGGGATAACCTATGTGATAGACTCGGTTTTGGTTCCATAGGTAAATCTATTACAAGCTCAGTGTTGGTTTGGGTCGCCTGGCGTAAGGCTAGGCGATTTTTTTTACAATAAAAAAGCCGAGTCATTGGTTTGACCCGGCTCTTTTGATTTAAAGAATGATATGCTTATGCTTCTTTTTTTCCTAGCAAAACAAACTCATTCATTTCTATTTCACTCACATATTTTTTACTGCCGTCTTTAGCTACATAACTTCTGTTTATGAGCTTTCCTTCGATGGCAATTTCAGAACCCTTTTTCAAAAGCTTTTCCGCTAGATCAGCGCTGGTGCCCCATGCTATTAGGTTGTGCCAGGTGGTTTCCTTTACGCGCTCTCCCTTAGCATTGCGATAGCTTTCATTAGTGGCGATGCTCATCTTAGCTAATTTTTTTCCACTTTCTAAATTTACCATTTCAGGATTGTTTCCTAGGTGTCCGATTAATTGTACTTTGTTTTTTAAACTTTGCATGACTTTTTTCTTTTAATTGTTATAAATCTATTTTAATTCGTTACGTCTGGTCATGTTCTCAGTTGGTGCACTCAACCTTGATTGATTTTGACGATGCAAAGGTGCGGCAACCTCAACTGCCGATTCGGTTATTTCCCATTTACATTCGAATTTATGCGTTTATAACCATTTGTTGTCGATTAATGGGCTCATTTGCAGCTTTTTAAAAAAACAAACCGAGTAGGCCTTTATTTGTTTAAGATGCATATCATGCCTTTATAGATTAGTGAACTTAGTGCAATAACCATACTAAGCCCACCTTGTAAAGCATTTTATTTAGTTATAATTTTGGAGTCCTTTAATTACAACGAACCCCACAAATGAAAATAGCCTTCAGCACTTTATTATTTATAATTTTTTCTAATTTTATAACCGCACAAGACATCTTGTTGCAAGGTTGGTATTGGGATTATCCTAAAACTGCACAAGGTGCAAGCTGGCCCGATACGCTCATGAACAAAGCCGAAGACCTTTCTTCTGCCGGTTTCACGCAAGTGTGGCTACCACCACTTTCGTTAGCAGGGTCAGGCGGTGGCAGCAATGGGTATGACATCAGGGATTATTTTTACTTAGGCAATACGCCCGGGGTTCGCACTGGCTTTGGCACCCGTGCTAAAGTTGATGCTGTAATTAATAAATTCAACCAAGTGGGCATGATCGCTATTGCCGATATGATTTACAACCACCGTGATGGTGGGCAGCCAGAAAGAAATGATGCCGTAGCCGGATGGATAAAAAATTATAACAACACAAAATATTTAGCTGGCGATAAACCCTATCCAAGTGACCGGGTAAAAATGACCCTTCCAATAGGAGGGACTACCGGTCGTGGGAGTGGTAAATACTACTTTAAAATAAGAAGTGCTTCTCAAAACCCTGATTTTTATGGAAAAGGATATACCTTTTTTGTAAGAACTAATAGAGTGGGCAACTCAGGCTTGCCAGCAAAAAACGAAAGTACTGGAGCCAATGGAGGAGGCGATTGTGGACAACCTCACGATACGATTGAACTGGCAAGAACCATGAATGCAAGCATTGATGTTGGCGGGTGCGGCATTGACGAGTTTATGGTATCGCTTGATACGAATGATTACAATGCATCGGGCGATCAACTAACCATCAGCATCATCAACACCAATAGCGACTATGCCGATCAGTACATTCTGGGGCTTTGGTACACAAGGACCAATAGCAACCTCCGCGATAGTTTAATTTATACGACCAATACTTCGTTTCAAAATCTGCCCAGCGGCCGTGGCCAAATGAACTTTCTCAATTTTAAACCCAATGGAGCACCTACCTGCCTCTGTGGCGACTCTGATGTAATGTTGTTTTTTTATGATGTAGATCAGAACAGAGCCGAAAGTCGTGATACATTACGTGCTTATACCAAATGGATGTGGGACAATGTAGGTGTAAGAGGCTTCAGAGTTGATGCCATTAAAAACATGCCTCCATCTTTTTCAAGTGGTTTATTGAATTATTTGAATTCAACAGGTATAAACCCACCACTATATGTTGGCGAACACTATAGCTACAGTGATGGTGAATTAAAAACCTACATTGACAATGTTAAAAGTGGCATGACCCCCAGCGCCCTTGCTAACATTAATCCAAGATTATTCGACTTTGGTTTACAAGAAGCACTACGCGATGCTTGCGATGCACTTGGATTTGACGCACGCAATATTTTTCAACGTGGTATTGTAGACGGTGCGGGCGGTATCGGATTTGATGTGGTAACCATCGTTAACAACCACGATTTTAGAAACACCGGAAATGCAGTTGACAATGATGCGATACTAGCTTATGCCTATTTAATAATGAATAATAAAGTTGGATTGCCCAGTGTATACTATCCCGATTATTATAATCCACTCTACACTTCACGTTTAAAGGCAGTAATGCAAGCGCACAAAAAATTTGTTGCCGGTTCATCCAATCATGAATACCTTAACCGATTTGGCACACCTTTTTCAGGAAACTTTATAAGTGGCGCAAGTAGCAATGCTACTATTTTTCAGCTTGGCGGGGCCAACGGTTGCAATGGAAATGGGGCCTCAGTAGCTGCCATTAATTTTAGCGGCAACACGCTCAAGGTAGATCAAACCATCAATACGGGTGGTGGATTTAATATTTCTCCTGGCGACACCCTCATCGATGTATTGGGCTATAGTAATTTTGATTATGCGGTAGTAGACGCCAATAATAAAATCTATATCGAATTACCAGGACGCAGCTTTTCACTCTGGGCAAAAGTTCCGTTTCCGGTGGCTGCAACCATAACCACATCCAGCACCTCTATCTGTTTTGGCGACACCTCCATATTAAATAGTAATATAACTTTAGACTGTTATACTTATCAATGGTTTAGAAACTCTATTCCTATTCCAGGTGCCAATCAATCTCAATACAAGGCCACCTTAGACGGGACATATTCATTTGAAATCAGCTATAATGGCAACCTTCCAGCCTATAGCAACTCGGTAAGCGTTGCGGTGCTTCCAGGTATTCCACTTATTAATTTTAGCAACAATGCCATTTCTGGAAACCTAAGCGGTAGTTACACTTGGTATTATAGTTCAGATAGCAGTAGTTTTACTATTCTTTCAGGTATTACAGATAGTACCTTAACACCATTGGTTGGGGGCTACTATTATGCTTCGGTAGCCAGTCAAGGCTGCATCGTTCAAACCAATGTTATCAATGTATTGCTCACTGGTATTAACAACCCTTTAGCCTTTGGCATTTCAGTATTTCCCAATCCCGCCAATGAAAGCATAACTATCAACAGTCTGCACGAAATGATTGAACAAGTTCTAATTAGCAACCCATTAGGACAATTTATCAAAACCTCCAATGGGGGCCGTCACCAACATACGATCAGCACTACCGACATCAGTTCAGGAGTATATACTGTAACCATCTTTACAACTAAGGGCACCTTGCATCAAAACGTTTTAATTCAACACTAAGAGTTACGTTACCTATTGCTGCCGCCCAATTAGTGTAATCCCTTTTTTATGGGATCATACTTTACTACTCCTTATCAAACAATCACACCCTTACAACAAATTCAGCGGTTGTTTTTTTTAATATCATTAACCTTTCAATCTTATCCAAAAATTGATTTTATATCATCAATTTGCAAAACATGATGCTTAAAAACAGAGAGGCCCCAAACATCTTCCTGGGCAAAAATGTTATCCATCAGCGTGAAAACCTCACAGACCATTTACATTACTTTTTATTTGCTCCATTTC
>JBDKJS010000042.1:0-10342 GCA_039806065.1 Bacteroidota bacterium
GACTGCTAAAGATAAAGCAACCGGAAAATCTCAAAACATTAGAATAGAAGCCTCAAGTGGTTTAAGTGATGATGAAATAAAACGTATGAAAGCAGAAGCCGAAGCCAATGCCGAAGCAGATAGAAAGACAAAGGAGGAAGCTGATAAAGTAAATCAGGCTGATAGTTTGATTTTTCAAACTGAAAAGCAGTTGACAGAATATGGCGAAAAACTTTCAGCACCTAATAAAGAAAATATACAAAAGGCACTTAGTGAATTGAAGGAAGCTCATAAGGAAAAAGATTTAGCTAAAATTGAAACTAGTATGAACGCACTCAACACGGCTTGGCAAGCTGCTAGTGAAGAAATGTACAAGGCTGCCCAAGCCAGCGGCCCTGAAAATGCTCAAGCAGGAAATGCCAATGAAAGTAAAAGTGGCGATACTGAGGTAACAGATGTAGATTTTGAAGAAGTGAAAGAAAACAAATCATAAATCTATCAATCTCAAAGAAGAACCGAAGCCTCTACGCTTCGGTTTTTTTATATACCAGAAATAAATTTTTTGATGGCTGCTCTCTCAGATGGAGTCAATAAAAAAAACGATTTTACTGCATGCCAATTTTCGCGAAATCTAATCACTGCAAACCCTAGATCGCCAATAAACAGAAGGAATACTAGTGCAGGCCAAATGCCTAAGGCAAAATAAAGAGCTATAAAAAAAGCTATCGCATATATCGGAAAGAACAAAACCACTGCAGCTGCAATTACGCTATCATAAAATACGCTGTTATAAAATTTACTTCTTACGAAAGTTCTGGTAATATAGTAGAATGGACCATTTACGATCATCCCTAACAGAGCCGGTATTAGTAAAACGATGGCGTAAAAAGCGTGCTTTAATGTATGCTTAAAAGTTAATGCACATTTATGCCAAGTAATTTTTGCAGCAGCGCTAATTAGCAAACCCTCTTGGGTAGCTTCAAAAAAGGAACGCGGATCTTTAGCAATTTTTTGTTGTTTTTCGCTGCTAAATAATTGTTGATTATTCTGGATAAATTGTAAAAAATTTAGTTCTTCCTTTTGATGCTGATTAATAACCAAAGTAGAGGCAGTAAGGCTTTGCTTTAATTGCTGATTAAATTTGGTAATAAATTCGCCATTCAATTCTTTGCAATCAAACTGATCTTTGGTGATCGGCTCATGAAAAGTTAGGATGGCGCTTTTATGAAAACTCTTAAAGCAATCATAATTAATGGTTACTGGAATTACTTTGAGTTGCTGGCCAATTCTTGGATCAGCCCACGAGGCGAAAGCAAGTCTTGCAGTACCTTTTTTGAGAGCCCGCAGCTTCCACTCATTTTCACAAGCTCCTTCTGAAAAAATAAGGACGTTATCTTTTTTAGCAAATAACTCTCTACACTGATCAAAAGTACCGTCATTGCGATGCAAATTTTCTTTCCCCTCACTAAGCCTAAAAACGGGTAACACTTTTAGCCTAAACAGTGCATTAGCATGCCACTTTTTTTTGAAAACATCACCTCTAGCCAAAAACCAAACCGGATCACGAAATTGTATTCCTATAAGCACAGCATCTAAAAAACTGTTAGGATGGTTCACTGCGAATAAAATGGGGCCTCTTTCATTAAGTACAGGCTTGTTATTAATCCAGAGAGCCCTGCAGTAAATGCGCAATACAATTTTCAGATATGCTTTTAGAATGGTGTAAATCAATGCGCGTTTTTAGTTTTTAAATAATGATAAAATGTGTGAAGCATTACTGTGAGCAATATAATCATTGCCCCCAAATAAAATCCACTTGTTAGGATGCTGCCTTCGTTGGCAAATATAACAGCTAAAATTATTCCATAAACAGGTTCCAAATTTAAGCTCAGGCTCATCGTAAATGCACTTACGTGTTTAAGAGCATCTAATGAAATGAGCCAAGCAAAAACGGTGCAAACCAATGCCAATATCAAGAGGTAAAAAAAGTTAATCGTATTGGGTATTTGCAAAGTATCACGATCAAAAAACTGGTAAATGGGCAACAGCAAAGTCAACAGTAATAAACCAGCACTTAGTTCGATCAGTGTGATGTGCATTGCATGATATTTACTTGCAAGGTTTTTATTGAAAACGCCAAATAGAGCACTAAGGGCTGCGCTCATCACGCCTACAATGATTCCAGGCAGTGTACTTGTGTCCGCCTTATAAATAATAGCTATCCCTATGATGGCCATTAGGCTAAAAAAAATTTCTAAGGCATCGAATTTTTTCTTGTTAATCAAAGGCTCAAATATGCTGGAAAAAAGGGCAATACTTGAGAGGCAAATCATGGCCACGCTAATGTTTGCGAGCTTGATGCTTTTATAGAAGGTAAGCCAATGCAGCATAACAATAAAACCAATGAGCGAAATTTTAATGATTTCTTTCCTTGTCATACTGAATTTAAGATTACGCCACCGTAAATAAATTAATATTGCCAAAACGCTCAAGGCCAATCTATACCATACCAACATTCCTTCATTCAACATTATTTTTTTTCCAAGCAAACCAGTAAATCCCCAGAGAAAAATGGCCAGATGCATTTTTAAATAAGCATGCTTCATGGTAATTGTTGAATAAAGCTCTTTAAATTCTTATATAGCAAATGCATGGGCAATCCCATCACATTAAAATAGGAGCCAACAATTTTTTCAATGCCTACGAGCCCAATCCAATCTTGTGCACCATAAGCACCGGCCTTGTCGTAAGGGGTATAATGCTTGATATAGTAAGAAATTTCTTCATCTGTAAGTGCAGCGAAACTAACTTGAGTGGCATCCACAAAACTAAACACCTTTGAACAGTGAGCAATGCACACTCCGGTATAAACAGTATGTGTGTGGTTGCTCAATGATGAAAGCATGGCAAAAGCTGCCGTAGCATTGGCGGGCTTATTTAGAATCTGGGTAGCAGTTGCCACGATCGTATCCGCGGTAATCAATACTTGATGATCTTTTAATTCAGGCAGTAGCAGGGAAGCCTTTCGTTGGGCGAGCATTTGTGGCACATCTTTGGGTAACCATTGAGCTTCAAAAGATTCATCAGCATCAATAGTTTTCAATTCAAATTCAAAGCCTGCTTGGCGCATCAATTCTTGCCTTCGCGGTGATGCACTTCCTAGAACAAGCTTATAATTCCCTAAATCAAACATAGAATGATGACAAAATTATTATTTTGCATCAATTTATATCCATCATTCGAAATTATAATTTTAAATATTTCTACTTTGCAGCACCATTCGAACCAAACTTATAGATACACTGCGTGTTCTGTATTCATTAAAGTGTTATGAATTTAAAAACAAACAAGAAAGAAAAAAGCAAACTCATCATTGTAGATGACCATCAGATGTTGATAGACGGATTAAAATCACTGCTACATGGTGAAAAAGATTTTGAAGTTATAGGAGAGGCTAATAATGCTGAAGCAGCTTTGGATTTGGTAAAAGCCCTGGCCCCTGATATATTAATTACTGATATTAATATGCCTGGCACCAATGGTATTGCGCTCTCAAAAAAAATAAAAGCTACCCAGCCTGAAACATTGATACTGGCATTAAGCATGTATGGAGAAAAGGAAATTATCCATGAAATGCTGGAAGCTGGCGTAAATGGATATATTCTGAAAAATACTGGTAAGCAAGAATTGCTTTTTGCATTAAGGAAACTAGTTGAAGGTGGTATGTATTTTTCTGAAGAGGTTACCTTGGAAATAATTAAAGGAGTAGGACAGAGGCAGCGCAAAGAAGAAATAGCAGTAACTTTGACTGAACGTGAGCAAGACATAGTAGCATTGATTGCAAAAGAGCTTACGAATGCCGCTATCGCAAAAGAACTTTTTATAAGTGAACGCACAGTAGAAACACATCGAAAAAATATATTTCGCAAAACAGCTACCAAATCGGTAATAGGTTTATTGAATTGGGCCAAGGCAAATGGTTTTCTCAAATAAAAGCTACGCTACTAGCAGCACCAACCCTTTTAAATATTCACCTTCTGGATGATATACATTGATGGGATGATCTGCCGGTTGCGATAGCTGATGTAAAATACTCACTTTTCTTTTGGCTTGCATGGCAGCTTGGAAAATGATTTTACGAAACAAGTCTTTATCAATCACCTGTGAACAACTAAAAGTAAAGAGCAAGCTGTTGGATTTCATTCCCTTCATCGTTTCCGCATTCAAATTCCTATAGCCGATCATGGCCCTTTTAACAGCATCCAAGTGTTTGGCAAATGCTGGAGGATCTAACACAATTAGATCATATTCATTTAACGGATTAGACTTTATAAATTCAAAAGCATCAGCAAGTAGGAATTGGTGCCTTGATGGATCTATATTTTTATTAAGTTCTAAATTTTGATTAGTCCAATGAGATGCTTTCTTGGCACTGTCAACACTGGTTACTTTAAGTGCACCGGCAGCAAGCGCGTACAATGAAAATCCGCCTGAATAGCTAAAAGTATTTAACACGGTCTTCCCTTTGGCATATTGCCCTAGCAATTTTCTATTCTCTCGTTGATCTAGAAAAAATCCAGTTTTTTGTCCAGCTTGGTAATCTACCTCAAAATAAATGCCGTTTTCAATGCACACTACCGTTTCAGGAGTTCCGTGTATGCAGCGATCAGAATCGGTGTCAAGAATTTTTTTATTGTAAACAACTTTTATTTCGAGATCAACTAATGCTAACAGCGCTTGTGCAATTTGCAATTGATGCTGTAGCATACCAGGCGAATGGCATTGTATGACAGCTGTAAAATTATAAACATCAACAATCAGCCCAGGAAGTTGATCGCCTTCCCCGTGCACCAATCTAAAAGCATTGGTCTGAAGGGTGTGCTCAAAAATCAATTTTCTTCTTATCCATGCCTTTTCAATTACTTCATTCCAATAGTGTTGATCCAGCATCAGCTTTTCGAAAGAAAGAATTCTAACCATGATACTTGATTTGGTGTAATGGCCTATGGCCATGAATTGCTGTTGTTGATTGGCAACTTGTACGATGGCTCCATCTGCTAAACCTTCAGGAACTTGGGCAAAAGCACCACTAAATATCCATGGATGCCTTTGTAGAATTGACTTTTCCTTACCTGCTTTGAGCAATAGAGTTGGTGGTTGAGTGTGCGACATAGCATGCGAAAGTATTACAGCTTCAGTTACCCAACACTATCAACTACTCATTATTTATTTCCACTGGTATGTTAAATTCAAGAATATTAATTTTATTAAACATTTATAATTTCATAATCAATGTCTTTTAGCAGAATCCAAACAATAGTTAAAATCATGTTAGTATGGTAGCAATAAAAGTTTTACTTTAGGTGCCGCTATGGAAAAATTTACTAAACTATTGCTTTTAATACTGAGCATAACCTTTTCTGCAACAGGAATTTATATTTCAAGAATGATAGAGCCAGTTTCAATAGGTTTAACCCAACTAGAAAGTGCAGATGCTTGGGATATAGCCAAACCAGATTACCGCACACTCAAAAATGGCGATCTTATTTTCAGGCATGGAAGGGGATTTACAAGCAACGCCTTCATGCAAATGAATTTAAATGACAAGCAATATTCGCATGCGGGAATATTATTTATTGAAAATGAGGTTCCGATCGTTTACCATGCCATTGGCGGAGAAGATCATCCTGATGCCACCATCAGGCGTGATGAGCTAGCTTACTTCTGTAATGCTGATTTGGTACATGGATTTGGCATATATAGATTAGATCTTTCTTCAGAACAACTAAGCAAGGCGGCTGATTTGGTTAGATCATGGTACAATGAGGGAATAAAATTCGACATGGACTTTGATCTTGCAACTGATCAAGAAATGTATTGCTCTGAATTTGTTTATAAAGCAATAAAAAAAGCTGCTGCTAATGAAAATTATTTATCTTTGACCCGCTTTTCTGGAAGAGAGTATGTGGCTTGCGACAATCTTTACCTCAACAAGCATGCAAGCACAATTTATCATTACCAATACTCAAACAACTAATCATAATTAAATAATCTAAATGAAAAAACAACTAATTGCAATTTTTGCAGCGGCAGTAGTTATACTAAGTGCAGCATGTAGCGGTGGCGATTCTCCTAAAGGAGTTGCTAACGAATTCTTAACTTCTCTAAACAAAATGGATTTTGCTAAGGCAAAAACTATGGGTACAGAAGAAACAGGTAAACTTCTTGATATGCTAAGCAGCTTCAGCGCCATGGTACCTGACTCAGTAAAACAAAAAGAAGCAAATAAAAAAATTGAAATAGTAAATGAGAAAATTGAAGGCGACAATGCTACCGTAACTTATAAAACAGAAGGAAGCGATAAAGAAGAAACTTTGAAATTAGTTAAAGCAGATGGCAAATGGAAAGTTCAGATGAGCAAGGCTGATATGGGTGGTGGAGAAGAAGAAATGGAAGATGCTGGTGGCACCACTTCTGACACTATGAGTACTGATACGGCTGCTCCTGCTGGCGAAGGTGATACTACTAAAACTGAAAACTAATATTTTTCAAGTATAGAAATGTTGACCCGCTCTAAACAGAGCGGGTTTTTTTATGCTTCAAGTTGTGCCAATATTGCTGTATGAGTTGAATGCTCTTTTTCTTGTAAATAGTCAAATTTAAAAACCTCCAATACTTTAAATTGCATGTGCTCCAATAATGCAATTATATTTTCAGAGTTATAATAGTAAAAGCTGACTTCGAGGCCCTCACCATTTTTAATAACAGTACCGTTTTCATGTTGCCCTTCAACAAAGCTTAAATAAAATTTACCTTCTGGCAATAATAAGGACTTTACTTTCCAGAAAAATTTTTCAATATCAGCAGGTAACAAATAAGGCAAGACAAAAGTGGCTAAAATTGCATGTTGCTGTTGTAATTTTTCTATTGGCAGTTGGCACACATCACAGAGCATAAACTTCACTTGAGGTAAATTTTTCCGTGCCAATTTAATCATCGCAGGAGCAAAGTCAACTCCAGTAGCTTTTAAAGTTGGTAGTTTGGCTAGAAAATACTTTAATACCATTCCTGAAGCGCAACCAAGCTCAAGAACGAAACCATTAGCAGGCAACAACTCAAGAACTGCATCATAGGACATATCATAAATACGCATTTGCGAAAATTTTTGATCGTACTGTATTGCTACTTCATTCCAAGTGCCTTGGTTTAATTGATAGTGATCCATGCTTTAAAAGGCTTTGTGCAGAATTACTACAAAAAATCTATGGTTTAAAATCATTTACAATCAAAAATAATTTATTTTGCCTCAAATTTAAATTATGCCAGCATACAAACCATTAAAGGATCTAAAGCCCCAATTTAAAAAACGTAAAAAGATATTCAACACTTTTTTAAAAGGTATTTATAAAAGAAAATACAGAGGAAAAGATGCCCTTGCTATCAAAAGTAATAAAGAAGCATTTGAAGTAATAGACTGTTTGAAATGTGCCAATTGCTGCAAAACCATGACGCCCACTTGGAAAAAATCAGAAGTCAAAAGAGTTGCCTTTCACCTTGGAATGAGCTATCAACAATACTACGATAAGTACCTTTATCTTGATGACAATGGTGACATTATGAATAAAAAAACTCCTTGCCAGCATTTGGGGAAAGGAAATAAATGCAGTGTTTATGAAATTAGGCCTAGCGATTGCAGTGGTTTTCCACATACACAATACAAAGAATTTTATCGTTATGAACACATCCATAGACAAAACATAGAGTATTGTCCTATCACGATGCATGTGGTGAGCAAAATGTACGAAAAAATAACGGAGAAGCCGCTACCTTAATGGGTATTTTGGTATATCAGCATCTGATTATCACCTATCATTTCGCTTAATTGAAAATTTACTTTTGGCAATGGAGCAGCAATGCCCGCACCTAGCGACCATGCAGCACGCAAAATTCGTATTTCATCATAAAGTTGCTCTTTGATAAGATCACTGAGTAAATTACTGCCACCCTCTATCAATATACTTAAGATGTTTCGAGCAAACAATTCTGAGAAAACGTTTCGCCAAATATGGGTAGCATCCACTTTAATGAAAGTGATGTTATCTCTTGTTCCATCTGTTTCAAGGTTAAAAACAAATACATTTACGCCATCATTCCTAAAAATATTTTTACTGAAATCTATTTGCGCAGATTTAGAAAAAGTAACTCGTATGGGTGATAATCCACTTTGATATCTTGCATCTAAGCTAGGGTTGTCCTTAAGAATGGTGTTATAGCCTACCATAATGGCAGCTTCGTGGGCTCTCCATTGATGGACAAGCAAGTTGGCTGTGTCATTACTAATTTTTAATCTTTCCTCTTGAATGAGTGGCGCCATATAACCATCGGCAGTCTCAGCCCATTTCAAAACAATGTAAGGCCTACTATGGCGATGAAATGAAAAAAAACGTTTGTTCAATTCAGCTGCTGCACCAAAATTAGAAAGAAGTTTTACTGCCACATCATTGTCTTTAAGTTTGCTAATACCGGCACCATTGACCAACCGATGAATATCACCACTTCCAATCACTACTTTTTTAACTCCGTGCTCAATGATGGTTTGCGTACATGGCGGTGTTTTACCATGATGATTGCAAGGCTCTAAGCTAACATACAGCGTAGCCTGACCAAGCAAGCCTTCATTGCCAAGTTCCTTTACTTGCTTTATGGCATTTACTTCGGCATGGGGCCCTCCAAACTGTTGATGATAGCCTTCTCCTATTATTTTCCCATTGTGCACCAATACAGCACCCACCATTGGATTTGGGTAAACATGGCGAATACCCAAGTAAGCCAACTCTACACAGCGCTGCATAAAAATTTGATCATTCATCACCAATCAAAATTACAATTTCTTTCCTTTGCAAGATATGCAATCTGTCCAAAAGACATTTATCAATTTTTCCGACCAACTATTGAACATAGAAAAAAGCGAGCACTTAGCAATTTTCAAAACCATACTTTGCGATTTGCTGCAAAAAAACTGGCACATTGCATTCCACTCAAGCCTGCTGTCAGAAAAGGAGTTAACCATAATTGAAAATTGCTTATTGCAACTGAAGAACAATATTCCCATCCAATACATTACCAATAAATCATTGTTCAATGATGCGATTTTTTATGTGAATAATTCAGTACTTATTCCTCGACAGGAGACTGAAGAACTGGTGCAACACATTATTGCCCGGAATGATAATCCAATGCAAATACTGGATATATGTACAGGAAGTGGTTGCATTGCCATTAGTTTAGCAAAACATTATAAAATTGCGAAGGTACATGCTTCAGATATTAGTCCAGATGCTTTGAAAGTAGCCCGGCACAATGCTGATCTCCACCACTGCCAAATAAATTATTATTGCGATTCCATCCTTTCTTCTCGATTGCCTTTAACAAATTTAAGTTTAATAGTAAGCAATCCACCATACATCCATCGCAAGGAAGCTGACAGCATGCATCCAAGAGTGTTGCAAAATGAACCACATCTGGCCTTGTTTGTAGATGATGATGACCCACTGGTTTTTTATAAGCATATTAGTATTTTTGCTAATGAAAGATTAATTGATGGAGGCAAGTTGTATTTTGAAATTAACCCTGTCTTTGAAAACAAACTTTCTCAATATCTTGCTGCACTTTTTCAAAAAATAGTAGTGATGTCTGATAGTAATGGAAAGAAAAGGTTTATAGAAGTAATAAAATAAATAGATGGATAGTCAAATCGCCAAAGAGGAAATAATAAGGTTAAGTGAATTAATAGCTCATTATAATCATCAATACTATATTGAAGACAAATCATTGATAAGTGATCAAGAATTTGATGAACTTTTAGCTGCCTTAATAAAACTTGAAACTGAATTTCCTGAATATCGTTTCCCTTATTCACCCTCGCAAAAGGTAGGAGGAGGAATTACGAAGAAATTTTCAACTGTAAAACATAAGTATCCCATGCTCAGTTTAGGGAACACTTATAGTGAAGAAGATTTAAAAGAATTTGACTCCAGAATACTAAAGATACTTGCTGATGAGGGCATACAGCTGAATCAAATTTCATACTGTTGCGAACTAAAATTTGATGGTGTTGCCATAGGCATCAAGTATGAAAATGGAAAAATGGTGCAAGCAGTTACCCGAGGTGATGGTACACAAGGCGATGATGTAACGCAAAATGTAAAAACAATAAGAAGCCTGCCTTTACAATTAATGGGTAACAATTACCCAGAGCAACTGGAAGTTCGGGGTGAGATAATATTACCATTTGCTGCATTCAATGCAATCAATAGGGGAATTGAAGAGAATCTTCTAGAAGCAGGCTACAGTCAAGAAGAGA
>JBDKJS010000043.1:0-22828 GCA_039806065.1 Bacteroidota bacterium
AGCTGGGGCGATTATTCTAAGGCGATTGAATTTTTAAAAAGTGCGTTGGAACAGAATAAAGATAATGAGATAGCCATGTATGAATTGGCATTCTGTTTTGAGATTACAAGTAGGTTTGATGAAAGCTTATTATATTACCAACAATTTATTGATAGAGAACCATACAGTGCAAGTGCTTGGTACAATCTAGGAAATGTCCATAATAGACTGGGAAAGTTTAATGAGGCCATTGAAGCCTATGATTATTGTATATTAATCAAAGAGGATTTTTCATCAGCGTATTTTAATAAAGCCAATACACTTGCCAATAATGGTCAATACAAGGAAGCAATAGATCATTACCATAAAACATTTGAGTTTGAACCACCAGATGCTCTTACCTTTTATAATATTGGTGAATGTTATGAGCAATTAGAGGAACCGGTTAAGGCGAGAGAGTTTTATCGTAAAGCTACCAAATTCAATCCAAACCTTGCTGAAGCATGGCTAGGAATTGGTATATCATTACAAAATGAAGAACGTTGGTTTGAAGCACTTCACTACATTAAAAAAGCTATAGAAATAGATGCTGATCACGTTGAAAGTTGGTTTGCTCTGGGCGAAGCAGAATTCAATTTGGAAAACTATTCAAATGCTGAAGTTGCCTTTAAGAAAGTTTTGGAAATTGAGCCTGAAAATATTGATATTAGGTTAGAATATTCACACTTATTAATGCAAGAGCAACGAGAAGATGAAGCAATCCTAATGATCACAGAGGGCCTTGAACTTCATCCTGACAATGCAGAATATTTATATAGGTTAGTTTGCTACCAATTTTTAAATAAGCAAATAAAGCAGGCTTATCTATCTTTACAAACTGCACTAGAGGTGCATCCTACTGAATATAACCACATGTATGAGTACATGCCAGAGTTGATCAATGACAAGCAGATAGTAACACTTATAGATTTGTACAAATACAATAATTAATAATAATAAATGTTAAATTTTAATTTAAATAACCTTCCGGATAGATCAACCAAGCCACGAAACAAAGGGTTGACCATGGTAATGGATAAAGGGATAAGTGTAAGAGAAGCGGAAAATTTGGTTGACGGTAGTGGTGAGTATATTGATTTAATTAAACTAGGATTTGGATCATCGCTAATAACTCCACGACTAAAAGATAAATTATCTATTTACTCCAATGCTGGAATCCCTGTTTATTTGGGAGGCACTTTATTAGAGGCTTTCATAATCAGGAATCAAGTTGATGATTATGTAAAACTTTTAGAGTCACTAAAACTCACACATGCCGAAGTAAGTGATGGTTCCATAACTATAGAACATGATATAAAATGTGAATACATAAGAAGACTCAGTAAATATGTTACCGTTATAACTGAGGTAGGTTCTAAAGAAGAAGGCATTATCATTCATCCAAACAAGTGGATCGAAATGATTGAGAAAGAACAACAGGCTGGAGCATGGAAGGTTATAGCTGAGGCAAGAGAAAGTGGTACTGTGGGAATTTACCGCCCAAGTGGCAAAGCACACGTAGTATTGATCAATAAAATTTTGGCTAAGATAAAACCGGAGAATATTATTTGGGAGACTCCAAACAAATCAGGTCAAACTTATTTTATCAAACTTTTAGGAGCCGATGTGAACTTAGGGAATATTAGTCCTAACGAAGTAATTGCAGTGGAAAGTTTGCGAATGGGATTGCGAAGCGATACTTTTTTCCAATATTTAAAATCATAAAATGAAATTACACGCTATAAACACTGGCTTATTCAAGCTTGATGGCGGTGCTATGTTTGGAGTGGTTCCAAAAAGTTTATGGAATAATAAAAACAAGGCTGATGAAAATAACATGTGCACTTGGGCCCTTCGCTGCCTATTGATAGAATTTAACAACAAACTAATACTAGTTGATAATGGAATAGGGAATAAACAAGATGCGAAATTTTTTAGCCACTATTATTTATCAGCAACCAGCTCAGTAGAAAGTGAATTAAACAAATTGGGTTTTACCTCGGCTGATGTTACTGATGTATTATTAACCCACCTCCACTTCGATCACTGTGGTGGATCGGTTTTATTGAGTGCTAACGGCAAGTTGGAATTAGCTTTTAAGAATGCAAAATACTGGAGTAATAGTGTTCATTGGGAGTGGGCCATTCAGCCTAATGCACGTGAGAAGGCCAGCTTTCTAAAGGAAAATATTTTTCCAATTCAAGAAAGCGGACAACTAAATTTTATTGATGAAGGTCAAAAGTGGTATGATGGCATAGAAATTTATTATAGCAATGGACACACTGAAGGAATGATGATTCCAATCATTGATACTGGCTTAGGGAAAATTGCTTTTTGTGCCGATCTAATTCCAAGTAGTTGGCATGTACCCTTACCATGGATCATGGCTTATGACATGAAGCCATTAATCACATTGAAAGAAAAATCAGATTTTCTGCAAAAAGCAATTGAAGAAGATATCAGATTAATGTTTGAGCACGACCCAATACATGAACTTGCTTCAATCGTAAAAAATGAAAAAGGACAAATTACTATTACTTCTTTTGATTCAATTGCCAATTTATAATGGTATTTGGTAGGCTCCATTTTCCATTAGGTCAATAAATGTAATTTGATGCGCCTTGCAATATTTGGCCAACCTTTTTTTATGTTTCATTCCATTACTTCCATCGGCTATCAGCAATTTTGTATTTATCTTTTGAATTAAAGTTTGATCAAAAAAATTACTTCTACAGTAAAGGACATCCGTAGTAAGATTATGATTTAAAGTTTTATCTTTAAGTTTCCAGTCAAATTTAACTATTAGCTTATTTCCTATCTTAAGTATCGGATCTAAAGAATCAATTGGGATGATGGTAACATTCTTTTCAGCTATCCCCCTACTCCATCTATGGTGTAGCACATTGAATAACATCATGCTTTTATTATTGACTAAACCAGTATCAGCATAAAAAAACTCTTGATTGCCATTGAAATAACTTATTGCACTGTGCCTTGATATGGAATAAACTAATGTTTCAGTTTGACTGCGCTGCACAAAACTTTCGTAAATATTGAAAACGACTAATACAATGCAACAGGCCATACTGATTTTAATATAACTATGATGCTTTACTATGCAAAAGGCATAAAAGAAAACAATGGCTACATAAATTAAATAAGTTTCAAATACAGTGATGGTGATCCCGTTAATCAGACTTAGTGGTAGTTGTTCAATCCATGCTACAAACCAATTAATAAATATGACTAAATATTTAATGATGAAGCCCAGTGCAATGCTAAAATAATTAAAGAGTCCGAAGATAAAATATAGAAGACCGGCATAAAGCAGCAATGATGAAACAGGGATAACCACCAAATTGCTAAAAAGAAAATAAATTGGAAATTGATGAAAGTACAACAACCCTAAAGGAAAAGTAGCAATTTGAGCAGCTAATGAAACTGCTGTGATACTCCACAATTGGTGCATGAACCAATTTTTTGGAACATACAAATTATAAATAGGCTTTTGCAAAACTATAATACCAAATACTGCTAGGTAACTTAACTGAAACCCCACCTGCATGATCATTAGTGGATCATAGAGTAAAAGAAATATTGCCGAAGCTGCTAATGCATAAAAAATATCTCCCTTTTTATTTCTAAAGGCACCAAAGCCAATAAAAGTAAACATGGCAGCTGAACGCAACACTGAGGGAGATAGGCCGGTAATGGTAGCATATGTCCAAAGTAGCAGAATCAACAAGCATACTTTAACTATTCTCTTCCGTGGCGTGCCATTTAAGAAAAACAACAAGTAATCAAACGCTAAGTAAATTATGCCAACGTGCAATCCCGATACACTTAAAACATGCAAGGCCCCGCTGGCACTATATGCACTAATGGTTTCAGCATTTACTTCATCTTCATACCCAATTAACAGTGCGCCAGCTACTGCATACTCTTGATCAGTAACTGTTGTTTTCCTTAAAATCTCAAGGAGCCTGTCTCTAAAAGAAATTGCAAGTCCAATGATTGAAAATGATCTATTGTCCTCAAACAATATCCAATCATTTCTAGATAGTGAAAGCTGTTGATAGATATTATGGAATGATAAAAACAATTTGTAATCAAATTGTTCAGGATTGGCTGGTGGGGAAATGGGCACTGGCTGTTTCTTTGGAATATAAATTTTATCACCATACTTCAATTGAATTTGTTCAAGGCTATCTTTTTTAAAATAACAAAGTATCTTTCCACAAGATGGATTCCAGGAATTTAGGTGATAAATGTTTTCTATTTCTAATTCATATCTAATTGACTTTTCCTTTATCAAAGGCGCACTCACCACCCTAGCTATCATTCCATTGCAGTTAAGGTAATTCGCAATATGATGAGATCTACTAATTTGAAAGTTTAATAATGTGAGCAACATAGCAGCACTAAAAATGGATAAGTAGTAACCAATAGAAATTCTCCATCTTCTAAGAAAATCATTACGATACTTTCTATTTAGTAGCCACAGAATGAACAATGAAGAAATTAAAATAAAGGCTGCTATCCCTATTTGATGGTTTAAGATATATACAGCAACTAATATTCCGGTTAAAAATGGAATTAGAATTTTATAAATAGTTGGTAGATATTTCTTAGACATTTAGAAAACGATGAACTAAGCTATAAAAAAAATATTAAAAAAAAAAGCCCTGCAGTATTAAGTGCAGGGCTTGAGTAGCTAATGTATTAAGGGTCCTATTTGGCAATCATCATTTTGCGAACCAATTTAGATTCATTAAAATTTAAGGTATACATATAAATTCCATCAGCAAATGTAGCAGTATTAATAGTTGTACTGTGCATGCCAGATGGAAGTAATAACTGACTTTCAGTAAACATGATTTGCCCAAGCATATTGGTAACGGTTAAAGTCACATTACCACTGGTAGGAATACTATAATTTATAGTAGTAGTATTAGCAGCAGGATTAGGAACGTTTTGAAACAATACCATTCCATTATCTGCTATTTCAGTTAATCCAATCACACATGGTCCCACTTTTCTGAAACAGAAATTATCAATTGCCCATCCATCCTTTTGAACCGTATAATCAGAACCAAATCTGAATCGGAAAATACAATTTCTTAAACCTGGGAACTTTAAATTATGGAGCGATTTGATCCAACCATTAGAGTTACCAGACCAACCTGGTCGAGGTGCGCCAAATAATCCGGTAATATAGGGTGAATTATACCAATCCGTTTCAAAAGCGTAGCCAATTTGATTCCATGTTTGGCCGCTATTGATACTGTATTCTATGGTTCCACCGTCTTGATAGAGTTCTGTATTGAAGTTATGCCAAAAACTCACCTCATAGCAATCGCTTGAGTCTACTTCAAAAACAGGCGAGAATAACCCACTACTATCAACCAAATTATAAGTTGAATCTCTATCTACAATCCATGACTTGGTCCCACTATAATTAGAGTTAACAATGAGTTTGGTAGGGCTTCCTTCGTAAAATTGTGTTCTGCTAACTTCATAATTGTACGCATTTAATGGAATCCAACGAGGAGCTGTGCCATCAAAATCATTACAGTACTCTGAATTGGTTACATTTACACCTAATGAGTCAAATTTACCTGCTACAAAACACAAGGTGTCATCTACGGGAAATAGGTCTGTAGCGCCATTGGGTTGACTGGTAATGATACAAATATCATGTCCACCAGGAGTTACATTCCAAGGCTGGCTGAAAGTATGCACTCGAGTATTTCCATTGGTAAGTGGTGGTGTAAAGGTAACAAGGTCTGTAACCACATTGACACCATCTATTACCAATGTAGCATTTACGGAATTGAGTGGAATACCGCCTGTGTTTTTTAAGGTACCTGATACTGCCACTGGACTCACTATTACAAATGGATTAGGCACTACTCCTACTGCGCTTGGCGAGGCTGATAGCGGGGGAATATTGCTAGACAATTCAAAATTATCTATTGCCCATCCGTTATCAGTACCAAAGCCATCAGATGAGATATTGAACCTGAATTGTACTAAGCCAGAGTTATAGCCATTAAGGCCAACAGTAGATAGTTCATAGGAAGATTCAATATAAGTTTGAGATGAGCCTTCAAAGCCTGGAAGGTTGCTACTAAATAAATTATCTTCAGTATACCAGTTGGTACCGTTAGTATCGTTTTGAATACCAAGCACGCTCCAAGTTGCCCCTTCATCTAAGGAATATTCTACTCTACCGCCATCGGCTTGATCTTCGGTTTCATACCAATGTCTGAATTTTAAGGTTGTAAAATATCCGGCTGTGAAATCAAAGAAAGGTGAGTACAAATAATCATCAGCATCAAGGCTGTAATCCCCTACTAATACTGTTTTCCAAGCATTAGGGGCGCTATAAGGCACATTGATGATGCTTGAGCCAGGTGTTCCAAATTCCCAATTGGTAAAACCGGAAGTCAAATTAATTGGATTAGCAAATTCATTAGTTGTATCGAAACTTGTATAATAAGGCACCGTTCTTACTGGAACTCCAAATGATTCAACACACAAGGTATCATTGGTTCTATCCAAATCACTGGCTAGCTCTGTGAATGCACAAAAGTCAAATTGACCTAAAGCTGTGGTGTAGGTAGGTAAGCTTACGGTATCTAATTGACCAGGAGTAATGCTTGGTATGTAGGTGAAAGAGGTAGGTGTTCCATTTACGGTATAAGTAATATTAAAATTAGAAACAGTAGTTCTACCTTGGTTTTGAATTACTACATTGGGTGTGGCGGCAATTCCTGCAGGAGCTAACTGGCTTGGATTAAGGATATCAACCACCGCCACATCAAATTGAGGGCCTGGTGTAAGGGTAAAATCATCAATGCTATAACCATCAGTTTGAACTGATCCATCACTTTCAAATACAAATCTGAATCTAACACCAGCCGAAATTGCATTCAGATCAAAGAGTTTATATGTGGATTCAATCCAACCATTGCTATTGCCTTCCCAAGCGTAAGTTAGCGAAGAGTTCAATTCATCATCTGTATACCAATTGGTAGCGGCAGGGTCAGTGAGAGATGGTCCTAAAATTTGCCAAGTTGCTCCGCTATCGCTGGTATATTCTAATCGGGTTCCATCCCATGATCCTTCACTGTTAAAGTTATGCCAGAAGGATAAGCGAGCACTTTGAGGTGTGGTGAAATCAAAATATGAACTTAATAAATAACTATTAGCATTGTTTCCATAAACAGTATTTAAATTCACATCCCAAGCATTTATTCCACTATGGGTTGAATTGGTTAATCCGTAATTTGGTAGTCCTAATTGCCAGTTAGTTCCGGCAGCCGAGCTATCATACCAATAGATGGTTGTTTCATAATCATCAGTATAGGGAAGGGCTAAAGAACCTAACCCGAAGGAGCTTTTGCAACTAGTGTCGTTTTGATTATTTCCATCGCCAGCTAACGAAGTCCAAGAACAAATTTCATAACCAGAAGTGGGCACTATGTAAGGGGTAGTGAAATTGAAAGTAGCCGAAGTGTTAGGGTTTAAATTTCCATTAAATGTTTCAGTAACCGAAGGCCCTCCTGCAATACTATAATTTACATCGAATGTAGTCAAAGGTTGTATTCCAAGGTTTCTAACCGTTACGCTCAAATTGCGAGCGACACCAGCTGGAGAGCTTATAGGTGTATTTAAAATAGCTGTGACAGCTGCATCCAATTGTGGAGTTCCATATCGCTGAATACAAGTTGTGTCATTAACATGAACTGTGTCAAGCGGGTTTCCAGTATACGCACAAAGGGTATAATTTCCACTAGGAATAGTAAGCAAAGTATTAAATGTATATTGCACTGAAGAGTTGGCAGCAAGAGAACCGTTCCACACTTCGGTTACTGGACCCGCTCCGGCATCGTAAGTCACCGGAGTACTGGTTACAGTATTTCCTCCAAAATTAGTTATGGTAACCTTTACAGAATCTGAGATACCTGCATTCACAGGTGTTAAAGGTCTTGTGATGGCACTTACTCCTACATCATTTGCTGGTGCTAAGGTGATTGAAAAATCATCAATCGTAAAGCCATCGGTTTGCACACTGCCATCACTTGTAAATACAAATTTAAATTGTACAGCTCCGGCAACAAAATTAAGTGGAACTAATTTGTAAGTAGCTTTGATCCAGCCGTTGCTACTTCCTGCCCAAGCATCTTCATTAGAAGAGTTGATATCATCTTCGTTGTACCAATTTGTACCGAGTGGATCATTAAAAGTACCTAATATATTCCAAGTGGCACCACCATCGGTAGTATAGTCTATCCGGGTACCATCCCAACCACCTTCACAGTTATGGTTGATCCAAACGGTAAGTAAGTTATTGGCAGTAGAGCTAAAATCAAATATTGGAGAGAGCAATTCGGCCTCTGTATTAGCTGCGTAGACAGCTGCCAATTCAATATCCCAACTGTTAGGTGCGCTATTAGAACTGTTAGTAGCACCGAAAGAAGGAGTGCCCAATTGCCAAGCTGATCCTGAAACAGTATTAGGAGTCCATAAATTAGCAGCATCAAAATTATCGAAGAATGGGAAAGTAATGCCACTTGTAGCTACAAAATTTGTACAACCTAATAGTGGATTTTGGGCACTGTTAGGGACTGGGTTACTATCGAATGCTTCCACATAGTAGCAAACGGTATCACTATCGGCAACAGTAGGAATAACACCTTGCCAGTTGGCACCACCAGGATTAGTCATAATCACTTGTGTATAGGGCCCGCCATTAATAGAATAATACAAGTTGGCATTGTTTACCCCAGTAGCATCGGTGATATCACAGTTGATGGTATAGGGTCCTAAGTTATAAACCTGACCTTGATAGATTGGATTGGTGTAAGTAATCGTTGGAGGATTTAATTCTTGGGGAGAAGCATTTACCACTACATCATCTATAACCCAACCAAAATTTCTAGTATTACCATTACCGGTTCCATCCTTTAGTTTAAATCTAATTCTAGCTTGCGGCACATTCCCTATTAGCGCTGAAACATCAAAAGATTCAGACTTGAACCAAGATGGTTGTGGTGTGGCTGTGTCTTGACCAGGAATCCATGTGGGAGGATATGCTACTGAATTGAAAACGCTGTTGGCACTAAAGCCACTAGTTCCCAGGTATTGCGCAGCAGTCAATTGAATCCAAGATGCCCCATTATCACTTGAAACTTCTACGGTACCAAAATCATTAAAAGCTATTTTACAGATATGGTTAAAGTTAAGGATTACAAATAGATTACCCACTGTGCTGAAAGGAACAGAGGTAAGGTAACTTGAATCGGCACTTGCAACAGTATCTCTAATAGAAAAAGAGCCACTTGTTTGGTAGGCACTTGATTGAAACCAAGTTGGATTTCCACTAGAAATCAAACTGTCAATCGTTTCCATGTTTTCACTTAGCACCACTGTTTGTGCATTTATTGCCGTAGATAGAGTGCTCAGCAAAACAAAAAGTAATAATTTTCTCATTAGTTTAAGGTTATTTGGTATAGTTGGTTAAATGAAGGTTCAAAAATGTAATTCTATTCGTTAAAAAACAAGTATTTTTAAATGATTTTTAATCATTCTACCCACGATTTATAATAATCGTTGTTGGCAATTTTTATGGCTTCTTCGGTGATCCATAAGGGTTTAAAGGTATCTACCATCACAGCGAGCTCTTTCGTTTCTAATTTACCCAAGCTTTTTTCAACCGTACCCGGGTGTGGACCATGTGGAATTCCGCCCGGATGGAGCGAGATCATGCCTTTGGTTACCGATTTTCTACTCATAAAATCGCCATCTACATAATAGAGCACTTCATCAGAATCAACATTGCTATGGTTGTAGGGTGCTGGAACTGCCAACGGATGATAATCATACAGACGAGGTACAAAAGAGCAAACAACATAATTGTTTGCTTCGAAAGTTTGATGCACAGGTGGAGGCTGGTGCAACCTGCCTGTTATTGGTTCAAAATCATGTATGCTCAGTGCCCATGGATAATGGTTGCCATCCCAGCCTATGGCATCAAATGGATGTGAGGCATAAGTGTAAGGGTAAATGATATCTTGCTTCTTAATGAGTACTTTAAAATTTCCTTTTTCATCATGTGTTTTTAGATTAACAGGTTTTCGAATATCGCGCTCACAATAGGGCGAATGTTCTTCAAGCTGTCCATAAACATTCCGATAGCGTTTGCATGTTTCAATAGCAGTAAATGATTCAACTATAAATAATCGATTATTTTTTGTAGTAAAATGAATTTGATAAATAGTGCCTCTAGGCACAATGATGTAATCACCGTAAGAAAATTTTAATTCACCATAAATACTCAACAAGGTCCCTTCACCTTCATGTATAAAAATCATTTCATCAGCATCACTGTTCTTATAAAAATAGTCAGTCATACTCTGTTGTGGTGCAGCAAGCACAATATGTAAATCATTATTTACCAATACTGCCTTTCGGCTTTCTAGATAGTCAGCAGTTGGTGATAGTTGAAATCCTTCAAAACTATAATGTTTTAAAAAACGCTGCTTGGCTATGGTTGGAGCTACACTGTAACCCTCGCCCACTTCTAAAACATTGGTTGGAGGGTGACAGTGGTAAATGAGCGAATAAACATTTGAAAATCCGTGAGTACTTACCAATTCTTCGGCATAAAGCGCGCCATCTGGCTTTCTAAATTGTGTATGACGTTTTAAGGGCAATTTGCCTTGTGAGTGATATTGGGGCATGGGTTAAAAAAATAGATCCCAAATTTATGAAAAGAATTAAGTTATTAATGATAGATGGACTTGAAAATTGTTAAAAATTGAAATTTTGACAATTTGAAGTGAGTATGCTTTTAAAATATACAGGGTAGATTACTCAATAAATGATTGTTATGGAATTATTGAATAGAATATGCATTAAAAATCTCCCTTGTAAGATTTCATCGATTTTTGAGAAAATAATCCTGTTAGCACATATTATGTTTGATCACAACCAATTCGTTAAAGCTTCGCAGCCATGACAACTAAAAAATTCATCTCACTATTCAGCAAAGAGTTCAGGCCGGTGGCAATGGCACTTTTACTTATTACCACCTTATGCAATTACTCTTATGCGGTAACTTATTATTCTCGCACTAATGGTGGTAATTGGAATACCAATACTACTTGGAGTACTGTAGCTTATGGTAATGCCACTAATACCGGAACATTTCCTCAAGCGGGCGATGTGGTGAATATAGGAAATGGCTATACTATATGGATAAATGTAAACGCAGCATGTGCTACATTGAATGTTGGGCAAGGTGCCTCAGGAGTACTAGAATTTAGGTCTACATCCAATTTCGTGCTAACAGTAAGTGGAAACATTACCGTAAACACTGGTGCTAATTTTAGATATAACACTGCCACAAATAGAACGCATGTGGTAAACCATGGTGGTAATCTTACCAACTTTGGTACAATAGATTTTTACCGAGCAGCAAATCAAGTGGTCAATTACACCAGCAATCTGAATACGAATTCAATCGTGAGCGGAACTGGAACATTTGACTTAAACACTGTTACGTTGAATAAAGGAATCAATACTGCAACACTCAATGTACAAGCTATCAACTTTGAAAATGGTATTAAAACAATAGTGCTCACAAGAGGCACCTATTCTCACAACAACACAGGTACTTTTAGTGCTAATCCGTCAGCCAATTTCACCATAGGACCTAATGTAGTGGTGAGAGTTCCTAGGGGTACTATGAGATTTGCCAACACCAATAATGGATTAACACTGCAAGGACAACTTTACGTAAGTGGCGGAAATGTAACTGTGGGGTCAGCTGCTGGCGTAATGGGCATACTTTCAGATCAAAACGGAACTACTATCCCCTACTTAGAAATTTCAACTGGGTCGCTCACGGTGTATGGTGGCATAAGTTTTCAAAGCGCTACTGAACCCTTTAGCTATAGGCAAACAGGAGGAACAGTGCTTTTAAATACAGGTACAACCGGCACCAATAGACAAGTATTTTGTGTAAACGATGTGGCCAATAGCGTATTCTTTATGAGTGGAGGAACAATCACTTTGCAAAAACCCAATATTGCTGGTACCAACACATATGATGTGGGTATTTGCGGTACTCTTGGAACCAATACTGTAACTGCTGGCTCTATCATATTCGGCAATACAAGCACACCAGCCAATGCTCAATTTAATTTTAGGCCATTTGCCAATGCCACCTATCCACATTTTAGATTAAGTGGTCCTGCGGCAAGTGCGGTATTTTTGCGAACTAGCGCAAATAGCACAGCTAATTTTAGATTACTTAGCTTAACAATAGATGCTGGTAAAACTTTTGATATAAGGTCAATTACTGGAACACCTGGAGATAATAAACAAATGACTTTATTGAACCGAGCTAATGCTACAGAAGCCATTGTTAATAACGGAACGTTTACCGCAAGAACAAGTACAGTTACATTTAATACTACCGGAGCACAGGCCATAGGTGGTACCACCACCACTACATTTTACAATCTATCAATAAATAATGCCAGTCATATAACTTTGAATAGACCTTGCAATGTGAGCAATTATTTAAGCATGACCAATGGCAAGTTGATTACAACCAACACCAATTTATTAACTTGCCAAGCATCAGCAAGTGCATCACTAGGCAGTGCTACTAGTTTTGTAGATGGGCCTATGGTGCATACTGTAGCAACATCTGCCAATGTTACCAAAGTTTTCCCTATAGGAAAAGGAACGGCTCATAGGCCAGTTGAGCTTTCATTGAAACATACTAATGCTACTTCCACTACTTACAGAGCCGAAGTTTTTAATGCTCCAGCCTCAGCTTTGCCATACTCTAAACCTGCTTCCATTGCAAATGTTTCAGGAACACGTTATGTTAGATTTATCAGACAAAATGTAGCCAACTTTACCAATGGAAGAATAAGAATGTATTATGGAACTGATGATTTAGTGCTAGATTATAATTCACTATTAGTTGCACACAATAATACAACGCAATGGCAGAATTTTGGTGGAGTGGCTACAGGAAATGGCACCGGGAATATCCTATCGAATACATTTACCAATTTCAATTCCTATTTTGCTTTAGGAAACCCTCCAGGTGGTGGCAATCCACTACCTGTAACCATTACTTCATTTAGTGGAAAGATTTACAATGGCATTGCTTACATCAATTGGCAAACCCAAAGTGAAATAAATAATGAAAAATTTATCCTTCAAAGATCGGCAGATAACATTAATTTTGAAGATATCCATCAAGTAGCAGGGGCAGGAAATAGTACTACCACGCTCAATTATGGATATGATGACATTCAGCCATTGTCAGGAATATCCTATTACAGACTTAAGCAAATTGATTTTGACGGCACCATTACTTACTATGGCCCTGCTATGATTAGCAATTTAAAAACAATTACCATTACTCCTTTCCCTAACCCTGCCTATTCAACCGATTTACAACTGCGATCAAACCTCGACCTTACCACTGCAAAAGTTACTTGTATAAGTATGGACGGAAGGCAAATTGAAATCGATATTGAAAAATCAAACATAGACAGTCAGTACAAAGTACTATTTAGGCAAAGTAAAGTTCATACTGGATTTTATATAATTAAATTGCAATTAGCCGATGAAGTAATTGCGCATAAAATTTACATACTATAATATTATTTGGGTTAAGTTTAATTGGTTAGACAAAAGCCTTGCAGGAATGCAGGGCTTTTTATTTTCAGCAGAACAAATAATATTGTTTTCTTTGCAAAAATTAATTTGAATGAAACTCATTAGTTACTTATCAGGATCACAAAAAAGATTAGGCATATACCATAATGAAAACTGTTATGATGCCCAAAATCTCTCTATCAAATTTTTAAATAAGGCCATGCCTGCAACCATGGCCACCTTTTTAAATGAAGGTGAAGCTGCTATGGATTTGGCCAAAAAATTAAATGAACTAATAATAGCTGGTAAAATTGAAGAGTACATTTCCCTTGAAAGCATTCATTTGTTAGCTCCTGTTCCCGAGCCTACTAGTTGTCGTGATGGTTATGCATTTAGACAGCACGTGGCAGCTGCAAGAAGAAATAGAAAAGTAGAAATGATAACAGAGTTTGATCATTATCCCATTTTTTATTTTACCAATCACAATGCCATCCAAGGACCAGGCGAAATTTGGTGCATGCCTGATCATTTTAATAAACTTGATTTTGAATTAGAAGCCGCTGTAGTAATCGGCAAAAAAGGGAAAAATATTAAAGCACATCAAGCCGATGAATACATTGCGGGATATATGATCATGAATGATATGAGCGCCCGAACCTTGCAAATGGAAGAAATGCTCCTAAATCTTGGTCCTGCAAAGGGAAAAGATTTTAGTACCGTTATAGGTCCATGGTTGGTTACACCTGATGAAATTGAGCATTTAAAAATTTCACCTAAACCCCAACACGAAGGAAATAGCTATAGCCTTTCGATGAGTTGTTCGGTAAATGGAATAAAAGTGAGTGAAGGCAATATGGGCGATATGGATTGGACTTTTGCAGAGATCATTGAAAGGTGTGCCTATGGGGTGGATATTTTGCCTGGTGATGTGATCGGTTCAGGAACTGTGGGCACCGGATGTTTTCTAGAATTGAATGGAACTGGATTGCTTCATAATCCAAATTATAAACCTCAATGGTTAAAAGAAGGCGATGTAGTAGAAATGGAAATCACAGGATTAGGAAAGTTAAGCAATACGATTAAAGCTGTAGCAACAGATTTTTCGATACTTGCTTTAAAGAAAACCAATAAAAATTAAGCCGTTCGCTGAACAGTTTTATTAATCAAAAAGTAGTAATCATGTTCGATAGAAAGGTAACCATACTCATAACAATAAATATATTGAGTTCCCTTCTTAGTGATATATGAGTGCGTGTGATAATTGAAATTAAAGCCCATATCAAGCAATTTATTTTTAGAAACCTTAGCAGTTTCATCAGGCACTAGTTCAGCAAGAATTCTTCTATTCTTTCTCAAAATGTTATTGATATTTCGGATAGTGGCAGTGCTATCGCTGTTCAATTTATTATTGAAGGCATTTCGACACATATCCGAACAAAATTTTTTATCAGACCTACCAAGAATAACTTCATTACATTCAAGGCACTTTTTTTCTTCAGTCATTTTTTTAAAAAATTTAGTGATGAATCACATTTTCTATTCTGAATTTTTTGTCTCTGCTGAATAATGAGCAATGATGGCATTGGCTATACCCTGCCCAGCTACAAACCCTGTTGCCCAAGCAGCTTGAAAATTAAAACCACCGGTAAAAGCATCAATATCTAACACTTCGCCTGCAAAAAACAGTCCCTTGCATTTCTTGCTTTGCATATTTTTAAAATCGATATTTTCAAGCGAAACACCACCCGAGGTTACAAACTCTTCTTTAAAAGTATTTTTTCCTTTCGTTTGATAGGAATCAGCAATCAAAACATTGACCAATTTATTCACTTGTTCTTTGCTCACATTGGCCCACTGGGTACCTTGTACAATGACCGCCTTTTGCAATAGATAAACCCACAAACGGTTCGGAAGGTTCCATGGATTATGAGCATAGATAGATTTCTTGGGCTCATTGGCCTTATGCATGGCAATATGATTTCGTATTTGCATTTCATTGTGTTGCGAAATCCAAGTGACAATGATAGTATTTTGATAATCACTTTCTGCCATCGTTCTACAGGCCATTGAACTTAATTTTAAAGTAGCCGGACCACTAAATCCAAAATGTGTAATCAGCAAGGGGCCTTCTGATTTATAAGAAGTATTTTGCACTTTCATTTGAACCATTGGTACGGCAATGCCCGTCAATTCATTCAGGTCTTTATTATCAATATTAAAAGTGAATAAGGAAGGCACAGGAGGAATAATCTGATGTTTTAAATCGGCCAACCATTTAAAACCTGCCATTGTAGGGTGTCCTCCGGTAGCGACCAAGATTTTACTCACCAATTCACTAGTGCCATCTGAAAATGTTAATTCGAATGTGTCATCATATTTTTTTCGAACTGATGAAACATCTTTTTGAAATGATATATTTATATTCAAATCTTTAGCTTCCTGAATCAAACACTTGATAATTGTTTCTGATGAATCTGTGATAGGAAACATTCTACCATCGTCTTCAGTTTTCAATTTTACGTTTCTATTCTTGAACCAAGCAACAGTTTCTGTGGGTGAAAATTTTGAAAAGACACTTTTAAGTTGTTTTTCACCGCGAGGATAATTTTTTACGAGCAAATTAATGTCAAAGCAAGCATGTGTAACATTACATCTTCCTCCACCACTTATGGCAACCTTGCTTAGTAATTTAGTTGACTGTTCATAAATAGTAACCTTGGCATCAGGCAAAGCTTGTGCGCAAGCAATGGCCCCAAAAAATCCGGCTGCTCCTCCTCCTATAACGGCTATGTGTTGATCTGAAAATGACTGCATAAATTGACAATGCAAGAATATAGAGATTTTATCAAATATAAAAGAGGATAATAAAATCCTAGGTGTATTGCTATTTTCATCAAATTTATCCACATTTGCCATTCTGTAAAAAATAAAACTTATTATACATGAAAGGATCTATTTACACCAGCAAAGGCATTATGCATATTGATTTTTATGAAAAAGATGCACCACTGACGGTAGACAATTTTATTACCCTTGCCAAAAAGGGATTTTATGATGGACTTACCTTTCATAGGGTAATACCAGAATTTGTAATTCAAGGTGGCTGCCCTAGAGGTGATGGGACTGGAGGGCCAGGCTACAAAATTAAATGCGAGCTAGATGGCGAAAATCAAGTTCATGATAGAGGTGTACTTTCAATGGCACATGCTGGCCGCGATACTGGAGGTTCACAGTTTTTCATCTGCCATAATAGACAAAACACCAAGCACTTAGATAGAAACCATACAGTATTTGGAAAAGTGGTAGATGGACTTGACATCATTGACCAAATTGAGGCAGGTGATAAAATAGAAAAAATAGTAATTGAATAATTTAAATATTTAATAAAACACACCACAGTGATTATAGGAATCCCTAAAGAAACAAAGGAAAAGGAACACAGAGTGTCCATGACACCTGATGTAGCAGCGCAGCTAATAAAGGCCGGTTACCAAATGATCATAGAGAGTGATGCTGGACTCAGTAGTTATTTTGACAATGAAAGCTATTCAAGTGTTGGTGTAGAAATTGTAGCGTCAAAAAACGAAGTTTATACCAAGGCTGATATACTTTTAAAAGTAAATAATCCAAGCACCGAGGAAGTTCGTTTAATGAAAAAGGCAGCAGTATTGATTTGCTTTATGTACGCAGCTACAAATCCAGTGTTGATCAATGCCTATGCACAACAAGGGATTTCTGCATTTTCAGTAGATGCTATACCTAGAATTTCAAGAGCTCAAAAAATGGATGCCCTTAGCTCTCAAGCTAATTTGGCAGGCTACAAAGCAGTAATCTTAGGAGCTAATGCATTAGGAAAAATATTCCCCATGCTAACTACGGCAGCTGGAACCATTAAACCCTCCAAAGTAGTAATTATGGGAGCAGGTGTGGCAGGGCTTCAGGCAATAGCCACAGCAAAAAGATTAGGCGCGGTGGTAGAGGTTAGCGATATTAGACCCGAAACCAAAGAGCAAGTAGCATCACTCGGTGGCAAATTCATTGAAGTGAAAGGCGATGACTCCTTAAAAATAGAAGGTGGTTATGTGAAAGGGGTAAGTGAAGAATTTTTGAAGAAGCAGCAGGCCCTCATTGCAAAACATGTAAGTGAGGCAGATTTGGTTATCACCACAGCATTAATTCCTGGTAAGAAAGCCCCACTTCTAGTTACTGAAGAAATGGTTAAAAACATGAAACGCGGCAGCGTGATAGTAGATATGGCAGTAGAACAAGGCGGCAACTGCAACCTAAGTGAGCTTAACAAAACAGTTGTTAAACATGGTGTAACCTTAATCGGTGAAAGTAATTTACCCAGCTTGCTACCATTAAATTCCTCACAGTTGTATGCTAAAAATTTACAAGCCTTCTTACTCCACCTTAGCACATCCGAAAAATTTAAATGGGAAATGGACGAGGAAATCACAAAAGGATCTTTGATTACGCATCAAGGCCAAATCGTTCATCCTTCATTAATCAGTTAATATTATGAATCAACAATTATACAATAACCTTTCACTGTTATTAGAACAAACATTAAAAGGTAATGCGATAGATGCAAGTCAGTCAACAGAACAATTATTTATTATTGGCAAAATAAAATCTTCAGCTAAAGTTTTATTTGAAGAATGCGCCACATTGAAAGACAATCCTTCGCCTAAAAGTTACTTCACCAAGCTTTGTCTAATAGCACAATTGGCAAAAAACTTGAGATTCTGGCTCAATAAACATTTTGAGTTTAAACAACAATTAAATTTAGAAAGTAGCACCTTATTAAGTCAACTTGATGCTATGATTGAAGTTATAGGGTTTTCAATTAATGTCATCAATTATCAAGAAACTTTAAGTTAATATGGACAATACTTTTGAAGAAAATACCCGAAAGCTCATATTATTGCTTAGTGGAATAGGCTTAGCCCAACACTTTGAAAGAGAAGATGTGTTCATTCTTTCTAAAATTGAAGAATGTAAATTTAGTCTACAGACTCATAAAATATTTGCTCGAAATATTACTCCATCTGAAATGGTAGAAAGAATGGCCACTATGAGGGTATTATTGGATCAAACCATGCATTGGTTTATAAATGCTCAAGATAAACCAGGTATTACTATTATTGAAAAAGAAGTACTGAAGGAACAAATTGAGCTAGCCCAAGCTACTATGGAATTCACCTTAAACGTTATTAATCTACAATCTTAACCTATGGAAAATCTATTAGCCTTTTTACAAGCACATGAAATGATGATTTATTTTATTGTGCTTTCAGTATTTGTAGGAGTAGAAGTAATTGGTCGAGTGCCTACAGTATTGCATACCCCCTTAATGAGTGGTGCCAATGCAATCCACGGTGTTGTTATAGTGGGTGCTATAATTGTAATGCTCAATATGCCTGTAGATAATTACCTAGGCCTTGCTTTAGGATTTGTAGCAGTACTGTTGGGTACTTTAAATGTAGTTGGTGGATTTGTGGTCACCGATAGAATGCTCGAAATGTTTGAAAAGAAAAAATAATCTAACCTACCTTATTTCCGTTTTCATGATCGCAAATCAAGTACTTACTATAGCCTACCTAATAGCATCCATCACCTTTGTGATTGGATTAAAAATGATGAGTAATCCAAAGAGTGCTCGTCAAGGCAATTTAATTGCAGCTTTGGGTATGACATTGGCCATTATTGGAACTATTTTTTTATTCCATGATGATGGAGGACATACTTCACGCGAGACATTAAAAATGCTGCTCATTTTTTCAGCCATAGCATTAGGCACTATTATCGGTTGGTTGACTGCAAAAAAAGTGCAAATGACTAAAATGCCAGAGTTGGTGAGCATGTTTAATGGTATGGGGGGAGCTTGTGCTGCACTGATTGGTTTAATGGAATATGAACACAACATAGGTAATGTAGGTGCGCTTATCACCATCATACTTGGAATGATCATTGGTTCCGTTTCATTTAGTGGAAGCATCATTGCATTTTTAAAGTTGAATGGCAGCATGAATAAACCCATTCGACTGCCTAGCTATAATATTATTAATACTGTAGTTATGATGGGGGTTTTACTTTTTGGAGCTTATGTAATTTGTTGTGGTGAAGGTAATAGCACGTTATTGTATTTGCTTTTTATCGCTTCATTGGCTTATGGTGTACTCTTTGTGGTGCCCATCGGTGGAGCCGATATGCCGGTTGTAATTTCATTGCTCAATTCTTTTACCGGATTGGCTGCGGCATTTGGTGGTTTCTTATACGGCAACAAAGTGATGCTTACTGGAGGAATTCTTGTGGGTAGTGCGGGCACATTGCTTACAATCGTAATGTGTAAGGCTATGAATAGGCCTTTGAGCAATGTTATCTTTGGTGCTTTCGGAGCCAGTACAGCAACTGCTGGAAATACTGCAAAAGGAAATATTAAAGATGTATCAGTAAGTGATGCAGCTGTTTTAATGAATTTTAGTAAAAAAGTAATTATTGTGCCGGGGTATGGATTGGCGGTAGCTCAGGCGCAACATGTAATCCATGAATTAGAAAATATATTAGAAGAACGTGGGGTTGAAGTAAAATATGCAATCCATCCAGTAGCGGGCCGAATGCCAGGCCACATGAATGTGCTTCTTGCTGAGAGCAATGTTGACTATGGTAAATTGGTAGAAATGGAAGATGTAAATCCAGAATTTTCAGCTACTGACGTAGTATTAGTTGTAGGGGCAAATGATGTAGTAAATCCAGCTGCCAAAAATGATCCTTCCTCCCCTATTTATGGCATGCCAATTTTAGATGTAGAAAATGCTAAGAATATTATTGTAAACAAGCGAAGCATGAATGCTGGATATGCAGGAATAGAAAACGAATTATTTTTTAATCCTAAAACTTCTATGCTTTTTGGAGATGCAAAAGATGCACTTACTAAACTAGTTTCAGAAATTAAAGCGTTAGATTAATTTCATCGCTTTTACATTGAAAAGATATCTGCGTATTTTTTCTTGCTCGGCTTTATACTAAGTACTGGAATATCTGCATCATTTATTATTTGTTGCGCATCACTGCCAATGAACATATCTGTCCAATCCATCTCTTCTTGAGTCATGATCATAATTAAGTCAGCGTTTATTTTTTTACTAAACTTAATGATATCTTTAGGGGCATCATCGGTAACTAATGCTTCAACCGTGGTATTAATTTCCTGTTGATCAATATAATTTTTCACTTGAGCAACTTGCCTTTGCAGCTTATTAATAAGAAATTCGTCAGTAGTGTTCACTATGTTGGCAAGGTGTATAGTTGAATTATATGTTTTAGCAAATTCAATCGCCTTAGCAACTTTTTCCTTTGTTTCTTTTGTCAGATCTATGGGCAAAAGTATGTTATCGCAACCCTTTCTGTGTTTCTTTCCTTTAATGGTTATTACCGGACAAGGTGCTTCCTTCACCACCCTTAGCGCATTACTTCCAATAAACTTTTTAATGCCAATGCTGCCATTAGTTCCCATTATAATGAGTGAACATTTATTTGATTTGGCAGCAACAGAAATCTCCTCATACACTTTACCGCTTTTATTGATGGTGGATACTTGCAATCCCCCTATTTCCAGTTGCTTCTTAAGTTTCAGCAGTTCCTGTTCAGCCTTCTTTTCCAAATCTTTTTTAACCTTATCGCTACTTGAAAAAAAACTCATGGAAAAAAATGACTCTTCCAGCACATGTATTAATATCAAACTGGCATTATTGATCCTTGCCACATTACAAGCCTGTTCTACTGCAATTAAACTTTGTTCACTGAAATCAACAGGAACTAGGATGGGTTGATTATTTCGTGCCATTTATTTTTTAGTGACTATTTTTTTTACCTTGCAAAGGTACGAACAAAATAAATAATCTAACTATGAATCCCATAGCTGAAAGCGAGTTAATTTTAAATGACGATGGAAGTGTATACCATCTTAACCTCCATCCACACGAAATTGCTGATACCATTATCAATGTTGGTGATCCGGATAGAGTTGCCATGGTGTCAAAGTTTTTTGATAAGGTTGAAGTTAAAAAACAAAAAAGAGAATTTATAACACACACTGGTTACTACAAAGGTAAAAGACTGACGGTGATAAGTACAGGAATAGGAACTGATAATATTGATATCGTATACAATGAACTAGATGCTTTAGTAAATATTGACTTAAAGACGCGGTGCATTAAACATGAAACAACATCATTAAATTTATTACGTATTGGCACCAGTGGATCTTTACAACAATCGATACCGGTAGACGGCTTTGTTTTTTCAGACTACGGACTAGGGCTTGATGGTTTATTAAATTTTTACAACTTTAAAAATGATGTCAATGAGACTCGAATAATTGAAGCTTTCCAGAATCATTACCCCACTTATGGGAAATTTGCTCAAAGCTATTTGGCTGCAAGCTCACCTAAATTAAAGATAGCATTGGGAAATGGAATGTACAGTGGGATTACCGCTAGCTGTAGTGGATTTTATGCCCCACAAGGAAGAGTACTTCGCTATCAACTTGCTCGTGAGGGGATGATTGATTTATTGACCTCATTTAAATTTGAAGATCATCAAATTACTAATTTTGAAATGGAAACAGGCGCTATGTATGGATTGGCAAAACTACTCGGACATCATTGTTGTAGCATCAATGCAATAGTTGCAAATCGAATAACCAAGCAGCACACGCATAATGGAGAGGCTACTATGAACAAATTAATTGAAACAGTTTTGGATAGATTAGCAACAATGAAATGAAAAAGAATAAAAAACATATCCTGCTTGCACTAGCCTTTTCAATTAGCCTAGGTAGTTTTGGTGCTGAAAATAAAATTTTAGAAGAATCTAAATATAAAATTACCTATCCAGATGATTGGCAACTAGATCAGAGCGGAATAATGGGTACATCATTTATATTGTTTTCACCACGTACGGATAGTACAGATCTGTTCCGAGATAATGTAAACTTAATGGTTCAAGATTTAAAAGGTGCTGGAAGAGAAATATCGATTCAAGAATTCTTGGAAGTTAGTGTGGCGCAGATAAATATGATGATAACAAATGTTAGTGAAATAAACACAGAAAT
>JBDKJS010000044.1:0-2747 GCA_039806065.1 Bacteroidota bacterium
TATTGTCAAAATCCTTTTCATTGTTGGTTATGATAGTGTAGCCATGCGCCAAAGCCGTAGCGGCAATAATGGCATCGGGGGTTTTGATTTTCTTATTTTTGCGTAGAGCCACACAGTGAGCAATTACATCGGAGCTAATATCTAACACGATACAATCAGCAATAAAATCTTCTACAAATTGAGTGGTGATAGGGTCGGTACTCCAACAAAGCAACTCAATTTGTGTGATAATAGAAATATTGGGAACAGCATCAATGGCTTCATCTAGTAGAGCCATGCCTGCAATCGAAAAAGAAGCCGAGAGATAACCAGAAACCACATTAGAGTCGATCAAATACTGTTCCATTCGCTACGCATCTGTTTAATGTGTTCGTTTAAATTCTTTCCTTGCTCTTCTGTAAAGGTCCCCTTGTACTTTTCAGAGAGTTTTTTCTTTGGTTTTACCAAAATCTTCAAGTCTTGGTGTTTAGCGGTTATTTCATTCCAATACTCGATTGGAATTACCACCGCTGTATTTCGCCCTTCTGAGTCTGAAAGATATTGTATGTTCATGATGTTAAAGTTTTAATGAGCCAAAGTCTGTACTCTTATATTTTAATGCAGAGAGTATCAATTAGGGTCATAACCACATATTTGACTTTCTTGTTACATGGGCATTCAAATGCAATAAGTTGTTTTAATAAATCTCAATCAATTCAACTGAGACGACACAATATCATATTACGCTACTCATTAAAAAATCAGAATTCGTAACAAAAGCTTCTGCCAAATTTTGTTAATACCCTGTGGAAGGGTTCAGCTTGCTTTTTTCATACCTACCCACTGGTATATAAGTTGGTCCAATTTTATTGGCTAATCTAGATTGGGTAAGTTCTGCTTTTACCCCAGTTGATATGTTCTGTACCAGATAACAATATCTTTAAAAAATTTGAGATCACAAAAATGCTTAATATTATTCAAAAATAAGTTATAAACGGTAAACATAAAACATACAGTGAATATTTTAATAACTATGATGTTGAATATTTGCCGATTTTAATTTTTTTTAAAATTTTTCCAATAAATTTTTTTTTACAAAGTTTTAAATATATTTGTACATTCATCAATGATAGATAGCTTTTATTAAAAAAAAACAACGCTAATTTAGTATTTTGATATTATTCAAATTTTTTAGCCTCTCCTAATTTCGATTGAATAATCAAAACGATCTTGTACAACCATAATCAGTTCAGCTTATGAAAACACTTTACCATTATACACTTGGCTTTTGCCTTGTTTTGATCCCTTTGTTCGGCTTTACTCAACAACCCACTGAGAAATCCCAAACCGATACTATAAGGTGCACCCCATTTTTAAACAGCGGAATGTGAAAACGAAAGTGTTAGTTAGAAAAAAAAAGGGTTAAAAAAAGCTATTTATTTTAGTAAAAAAAGGTCTGATTTTTTCAAAATTTCTGCTTGATGTACGTCATTAGGTGTCTTGTATTGTAGGTGTTGGTGTAAGCGTTCTTGGTTATAGAACTTGAAATATTGACTCAATCCCTTCCAGAGTTGATGCCCATCTTGGTAAGCATGAAGGTAAATATGTTCATACTTAACCGATCGCCAAAGTCTTTCGATAAAGATGTTATCCAAACACCTCCCTTTGCCATCCATCGAGGGCTGAATGCCACTTTCAAGCAGGGTATTGATAAAGACATCTGCCGTAAATTGACTCCCTTGGTCGGTGTTAAAAATACGTGGTTTACCGTGCTTGTCAAGGGCCTTTCTGAGTACCTGAGTACACCAGTCGGCGTCCATGGTATTTGAAACATCCCAAGACAAAACCAATCTCGAATACAAATCTATCACAGCCATCAGATACATATAGCCACGAGCCATGGGTACATACGTAATGTCGGTAGCCCAGACCTCAAGAATGCCCTTGATGAGAAGACCTTTGAGCAAATAGGGGTACTTCTTGTGCCACTCCATGGCCTTTGAGCTATTGGGAAGGCAATAAATGGCCTGCATGTTCATCAAAGACATCAAACGCCTGACCCGCTTATGATTGACCCTTTGCCCCTGTGAATGCAACTGTGCGGTCATTTTACGATACCCATAGAAGGGGGTCTTCAAGTACTGTTTGTCTAACCAAAGCATCAAGGCTAAGTCAGCATCAGATAGAGCCACAGGCTGGTAATAATAGCTCGAACGATTCAATGAAAGCAAATCACACTGACAAGAAATACTCAACTCATGACCACTATCAAGCCAGCCCTTACGGGTTGATAAATCTACGGACTGAGCTTTTTTTTTAGAAATTTAAGCTCCATCTCTAACCGGCCGATTTGCTCATACAACTGGGCTTTCTCGGATTCATCAGGGCTAGGATCTGACTTACTAGGACTCGAAAATAGACCTTCTGCCCCAGAAGTCAAAGTCTTTTTCCAGTCTAAAATTTGATTCGAGTGCAGCTCATAACTCTTGCAGAGTTCTCGGATGGTTGAGCTGCCTTTGTGGGCTTCCAAGGCCACCTTGGCTTTGAAGCTGGCACTGAATTTACGCTTGCGATTTTGGCTCATAATCAGTAAAATTATAACTCCCGTTACACTTTAACTAACTGTCCAGTTTTTGGGGTGCACCATAAAGTATTCATCGTGAATTTCAATAAAGGTGGGTAATAATTCCTCAAATTGTTCAATTGAATAACCCGTCATTGCCTTGAAGCGAATGGGATTCTTTAGCCATTGTTCGTATTTCATATCA
>JBDKJS010000045.1:0-7195 GCA_039806065.1 Bacteroidota bacterium
ATCCATCCGCTTTTAAAGTTACTACTTGTCCGTCATTGCCCTTTTTTAGTTTAACTGCTGTTGGAGTTGTTCCCCGGTCTATACCGTCAACTTGAACTTTAGCACCTGATGGCTTTGAATTGATTTGAACCGTCTGTTTTGTCCCAGTGAACAATGTAGCACAACTTGTCATAAAGAGCATAGTTGTCGCAAGTAAAATTGTTGAAATTTTTTTCATTTTATTTTGAATTTAATTTTTTCCCGCTCGTTTGGCTTTTCGGTGTCGCCCCGTTTTTTGAGTGGTTTCTGGTCTCCACTTTTTGTAATTAAAATTTCTTGTCAGTCATTATAACTTTCAAGATGTGTCAAAAGTTGGTGATTCTCTTGTCTGTGTCATACCGTTGTGTCGTTTCTTAAGCTTGCCCATAACACCCAGATTTACGAATGTTGCCGTTCTGTTATTTTTCATGTTACAAATATAGTTGGTTAGGCGAATGTTTGTCTGGCTTTTTGACGGGTTTCGCATAACCTCTTAATGATGGGTTGGCGATGCAAGCGGTGCTTTTTATTTTTTTTTGTAGTAGCCTTCCCGCCTCACCTAGCCCCGACTGTAGCTGGCTGCCATGCAGCGCGAAAGGGAAACATCTTTTGCACATAATTTACTCAAGTCTATTTGATCTTAACTTTCGCTTATGCTTAAAGTATGCTTTCAACTGTTCAAAATTCAGATCTGCAATTTCCAATGAAATTTGGTCTTTAATTGCACGCATGCTTTTTACTGCATCTAATGTCTTTATTGCTTTTTTTGCTTTTGCCTTACTCATTTTGTTTCGATTATTTTGACATTCGCAAGCCATTCTAGATTCATGCTACTATGTCTTTTGGTGAACGTATTTCTAATACTGGAAAACCTAGCTTGATATTAACTGCATTGTAACCTCTAATTCGATAGATGTTTACAATGTGTTTAAAGTTCCAACTTACCAGCAGGTCAACTTTAGCCACTGTCGCCATCCCAATATGCAAACAATCATTTTTGCTTGTCCTACCCACTACTTTTTCTTTGATGTAATTGTCTGCAAGAAGCACAGCATCCTTAGTGATTTCAATAAACTCAATATTTTCTTTATAGGGAATTATAAAATTCTCGAATTTCTTTACGAGCCTTCATGATTTCCTCCTCGGCAAGTTCAGAAATTACTGCCTTAATTTGTCCAAGTCTAACTTTCTCCATTAAGATAGTAGAATCTTCTTCAAACTCAGTATCAAATACGCCACTCAAAACTGATGTGTCAAGGTAAAACCGTTGTATCATTTTTTAAAATTTCCTCTCCTCAAAGTTAAACAAATAATTGCCAGTTTGTTTATTAGTGCCTAGCAAAATCCGTTCGTTAAAAGTTCAAATAATCGAAGCATGTGCTGTTATTAGGCCATGAAAGTAAGTCTCTGCTCTACTAACCGTTCTGTTATTTTCCATGCTACAAATATAGTTGGTTAGGCGAATGTTTGTCTGGCTTTTTGACGGGTTTCGCATAACCTCTTAATGATGGGTTGGCGATGCAAGCGGTGCTTTTTATTTTTTTTAAGTAGTAGCCTTCCCGCCTCACCTAGCCCCGACTGTAGCTGGCTGCCATGCAGCGCGAAAGGCGGGATGGGTGCATGATCAGTAGCTGTGGTGGTGATGCTCCATGATGTATTTTTTAAGCGGCTCCTGGAGGCCTTAATGGTTCTTGTTAATGCCCATTGCTCACTGCATGTGCTGGTGGCGATGGTGGCAAAAAAAAAGCTGCCTCCAAGAGTGGAGACAGCTGTGTGCTTGATGACGAGCTTGTGGGGTTAGGCTTCTGCTACTTCGGCAGGAAGCACGGATACAAAGCTCTTATTGTCGGTTTTCTTTCTGAATACTACCTTGCCATTGATGAGGGCAAATAGTGTATGGTCTTTGCCGATGCCTACATTAGCGCCTGCATGGTGACGGGTGCCGCGCTGGCGAACTATAATGTTGCCGGCTGTTGCCCACTGACCACCAAATATTTTAATACCTAGCCTTTTACTGTGCGATTCACGACCGTTCTTGGAACTACCTACGCCTTTTTTGTGTGCCATTTTATTTTAATTGTATTACGTTAAAATTTATGCTTTTATAGATTCTATCTGGATTTTGGTTAATGACTGACGGTGGCCATTCATTTTTTGATAGCTCTTTCTTCTTTTCTTCTTGAATACTAAAACCTTATCACCTTTTAAATGACTGATTACTTTAGCCGATACACTGGCACCAGATATGGTAGGGGCTCCTACTTTTACCTTGCCGCCATCATCAACCAAGACAACGTCTTTAAAATCTACCTTCTTACCTTCTTCGGTTTCAAGTCTATGAACATATAAAAATTGGTCTTTTTGTACTTTAAACTGCTGACCTGCAATGTTTACTACAGCGAACATGATGATACTTTTTTTAAGGGAGGCAAAGATACATTTTATTGATACAAAAACAAATAATTCTATATTTTTTTATAATTTTCATGCGAATTTACTATTTATTTGAACCTTAGCACCTCCCCACTCCATTATGCCGAATAGACTCCACGAGCAATCATCGCCTTACTTATTGCAACACGCTGAAAATCCAGTGCATTGGTGGCCCTGGTGCCACGAGGCTTGGGAAACAGCCAAGCTAGAAAACAAATTGGTGATAGTGAGCATTGGTTATGCTACCTGCCATTGGTGCCATGTGATGGAGCGCGAGTGTTTTGAAAATGAAACAGTGGCAGCCTTGATGAACCGGTATTTTGTATCTATAAAAGTAGATCGTGAGGAGCGCCCAGATATTGATGCCATTTACATGCAGGCCGCACAAATGATGACGGGCAGCGGTGGATGGCCGCTCAACTGCATTGCCCTGCCTGATGGGAAGCCCATTTATGCGGGTACTTACTTTCCAAAAGCGCGCTGGCTGCAGGCACTGGAAAGAATTCAAGAAATTTTTACCCACGAAAAAGCTACTGCCTTGAACTATGCCCATGAAATATACCAAGGCCTCACTAAGATCAACAGTCCATCGACTACGGCTGTTGCGCCTTTTGATGGAGCGGCTCTTACTGCTTGTATGCAAAACTGGAAAACACGCTTTGACCTGCTCCAAGGTGGACCCGATAGGGCTCCTAAATTTATTTTACCCAACAATTATTTGTGGCTGCTGCACTATGCCCATCATAGCCATGACGATGAAGTGATGGATCATGTGCACTTAACCATTAAAAAAATAATTAATGGGGGCATCCATGACCAATTGGAAGGTGGTTTTTGCAGGTACAGTACTGATCAGGATTGGCATGTGCCACACTTTGAAAAAATGTTGTATGATAATGCACAAATACTAGAACTATTGTCGCAGTACTACATGCTATTTCCAAATAGCTTGGCGAAAGATGCCATTGTGCAAACCATTGGTTGGGCAAATAATAACCTGCTGGCGCCCAATGGTGGCTACTACAGCGCTATGGATGCCGATAGTGATGGTGAGGAAGGCAAGTATTATTGCCTACTACCCGATGAATGGGATGCAATGAATGAAGAGGATCAGTTGTTTTTAGCCAAGTATTACCTAATAAAGGATGACTTTGTTTGGGAACATAAATGGATATTGCAACGCAATGAAATGCACGAGCTAGAATATGAAGATAATGAGAGTGAATATGCCGTTACATGGCCTAGGGTAAAAGCAAAATTGATGGCCCAAAGAGCTGCTAAAATAAAGCCTATTACAGATACAAAAATACTAACCCCATGGAATGCGCTATGGTGCAAGGGTCTGTTTGCTGCTGCAAGGGCATTGGATGAGGAGGTACTGCAAAGGGATGCACTGCGGTTACTGGATCAATTGGTGGCGCTGGGCACGGATCTGCCTCAGTTAATAGCTACTGATGGGAATGGGCCTGAAGGATTTTTAGATAGCTATGCTTTTATAATCAGCTGTTGCATGGCAGGATATGAAGCAACTTATAAAGAAGCCTATATCATTCATGCTAAGGAATTGGCCATAGCGGCAATGAAAAAATTTTACAACCCTTTAAATAAAGATTTCTACTACTCCACCGGCACCGATGGGAATGCCATTATTCGCACCAGTGAAATGGAAGACAATGTGATTCCGGCAGCTAGTTCGGCCATGCTGCTAGCACTCTGTGAGCTGAATAATTTTATCAAGATCAATGATCTGTTGGCACCCCATGATTGCGATATTGATACGCTTGTCAATGCATCATTAAGTATCCTATCACCATCCATGGTGCATTATGGCGCTGCATACAGCAATTGGCTGCTACTCTATCTTACCCAACAAACTGCTTCCAAGCAAGTGGTGGCTAATGGAAGTAAAGCTTTATTGGTAATAGCTGCAGAAAAAAAGCACTATTGCTTCAACACTTATTTCATGGCTACGAATCCTAACAGTGTGCTCGATGCTGCCAAAGGAAAATATGACCCGGACAACCACACCTTATACCGCTGCGAAAATTTTACTTGCAAACTACCTGAAACAATTAAATGATAAGTTTAATATACCAATGTAATGCGCTGCAATTGCCGGTAGTCGATACCATCCTTGGTATAGGTAACAATGGCGCTATAGATATCATGGGGTGCCAAATGATCCTGAATGGTGCCGTCCCAAAAAAGTGAGCCTGATTGAGATTGGAAGATTAAGTTGCCCCATCGATCGAAGATGTCGAAGCGCACATTGGAAAGCAACACCCCCTCAGGCTGCCAAACATCATTGAGTCCATCGGCATTCGGGCTGAATGCATTGGGTAGTAAAATTCCTTCAAAACAGTCTTCCAATACTTCTATGCTATCGGTAAATTGACAATTGCCGCCTTGAAAAAGTGTAACTGCATAGGTACCTGGTTGCCTAATGGTAATGGATTGGGTGGTTTCATTGGTATTCCACAAATAGCCAATGCTTTTTTCAGCAATCAATGTTTTGGGCTTGCCTGGGCATAGCGCCACATCGGCCAAGGGAATGGGTTGAAACAAAGTGACGTTTTGAATGGAAGTTTCATTCGTATCCTTGCAGCCCAGCTGATCAGCAACGATTACACTTGCCACGGTTCCTTCTGTTAACCCATTGATGGAAATGGAAGTACTGCTAGTATTCCATAGATAACTATAAGGGGCAGACCCTCCACTGACTATGGCAGTAGCGGTGCCAATGCCGCTATTGCAAGTATCGGCTGTGGTGGCGATAGCAAGCACTAATGGTGGCAATTGATTGATGGTAAAATTAAAGGTTGTTTCGCATTGTAAGGCATCGGTTATTACAACTTGATAATTGCCTGCATTGATATTGGCTGCACCATTGGTGGTGCTTACCGCTGGGTTCCAATTGTATTGAAAAGGAGCAACGCCACCCATCACTTGAAAATTGACACTACCTCCTATTCCATCGCATGCTGCAGGCAGTAGATTGCTTTGCACACTCATAGAGGCTGGTCGTTCACTTATGCTGATGCTATCAATGGCTATTCCATCAAAATTATTGCAAGCACTGCCTGCACCAAATGTGAATCGAAATAACACTGCTGACTGTCCGCCTAAATTATCCATGCTAAACCGGGCTGTAAGCCATCCTGCACTGCCATTGCCACCCTGACAGGAACCAGTGGTGGGTTGTACATTACCTGACCAACCATGACGCACATTGGCTAATCCACTTAAGTTGTTAATAGTAGAACTGTTATACCAGTTTTTATTAAAACAATTAAATGTGTTGAATGCCGATCCTACATTGTTCCAGTTAGCACCGTTATCTACAGAGTATTGCAGATTGGCACCATCATATATATTTTCCGATTCCCAAAATATTTTAAAAACCATATAGGGCGTGGTGAGGGAAGTAAAATCAAAACAGGCTGATTGTAAAAAACTGCGTTCGGATAGGTTATAAAAACTATTGGTAAGACCACCTGTGACCCAACATTTATTGCCGCTGCCAGCGCTGTTGATCACAGGTTTGGCAGGTGAACCCCAAGCCCAATCGTTATTGGTACCACCGGCCACCCAATTGCCCTGGCCAGCCTCAAAATCTTCAACATAAGGGAAAGTGCTGATGCACTGGGAACTGCCGCAAATGCTGAAAAAAATTAGAAAAAGGATCATGAACCACTTTCTGGCCTTCATGGTGCAAAGATCGTATTTAATGCCATGAATACCAAAACAAAAGGATGAAAGCATGCTGAAATGAGGTGAAAGGAGGGGCCACTTTATTATTTTTCTAAACAATGAATTAATAGGATATTTGTCCGATGATTTACAAACTTGAATTGGCCCTGTCGCCTGAAGAGGCGGCCAGCCAAGCAATGATTGAAACAGCCATAAAGCAACATCAGGCTTTAGCAATGGATGACAAGGTAAATTGGAAAATCGAAAGGCGTTCCATTGATGCAAGATCCAAAAATATAAAGATTCGGCTGCAGCTACAAGTCTTCATCAATGAATCACCAAGTCCAGAAGAAAATTTTAAAGGCTTGATTGATCAACTCCCCATTGCCGATCAAAAAAAATGCGCTTACATTATTGGATGCGGCCCAGCAGGATTGTATGCTGCCCTTACACTTTTGAAATATGGTGTGAAGCCAATCATTATTGAACAGGGTAAAAATGTGAAAGACCGAAGACGCGATTTGGCAGCCATCAATAAACAGGGCTTGGTAAATCCTAATTCTAATTACTGCTTTGGTGAAGGGGGCGCTGGCACTTATAGTGATGGGAAACTTTATACAAGATCAGGCTCAAGAAATGAAAATGTAGCGGTACTTAATTGGTTGGTGGCTCATGGAGCCAACGATCAAATATTGATAGATGCACACCCTCACATTGGAACCAATAAATTACCTCAAATTATTACTGCCATGAGGGAAACAATAGTAGCCAAAGGTGGCGAAATTTGGTTTAATACCGTGCTTGAAGATATCGCCCATCAACAAGGCAAAGTTGTCAATATCACCATTAGAAATTTAAATACCGATGCAGATCAAATAATTGTTACCAACCACTTAATACTTGCCACTGGGCATAGCGCACAAAATGTATTTAAAATGTTGCACAATCGTAATATATTAATACAAGCCAAACCATTTGCATTGGGTGTACGGATAGAACATCCGCAGTTGATCATAGATCAAGCGCAGTACCATTGCATTGCTAGATCGCCCTA
>JBDKJS010000046.1:0-3070 GCA_039806065.1 Bacteroidota bacterium
GGAATTGATTTTATGGGATCTGGGTTTTGCTAAAACACCCGAAGATAAAATTGGTATGTTGTTTTGGCATATGCATCGCTGTGCGAGAATTATTTTTTCTCTCAATTATCATACAGATAAATGGAGCCCGCAAGAATGTATCGATTTTTTAGTGGATCGTGTAGGTCATGAAAGAGCCAATGCGGAAGGTGAAGTAAGAAGGTCCTTTACGGGTCAATATCCTCCATTGTATCAATTGGCTTATTTAACCGGTGGCAGGCAATTTTATGCATTAAAAAAAGAAATGGTTGATTCTAAAAAAATGAGCTTTCAACAATTTCATGATGCTATCATTAGCCTAAATGCAATGCCCGTAGAAATGATAAGAGCCATACTAACACAACAACCTTTAACGCCAAACTTTACAACCAACTGGAGGTTCTATGATCAAAAATAGTTCCCTACTTTAACAACAATATTTGTTCTATGAAAAACCCAATATATAATTGCCTGCTAGGCATTTGCGTTTTGTATACTATTTCATGCGCAAAAATTCCTACTCAATCGGTACAGCTGGCTTCAACATTACAAGCACAGGGTGCAAAAATGAATGAGCTGAATATTGCATTGATAAATGCATTATTTGCGGAGAAGAAAACCCAAGTGAATAATTTCATAGAAAAAGAGTACACACCAACTGTTATCGATAAGTTTTTCAAAAAATTACCCAATCAAACTTTTACAAAAGCAGAAACGGCATCCATCGTAGAAGCACTTTTGCCTGAGATTAATAAACAAAAGGAAGATATGCTGCAAAGCCTGGAACTGAATAGGGTTAAGCTGATCACGAAAATCAATAATGAGTATATCTATTTTGTAACTGGCAGCGATGCCCTAAAAAACCTATTAGCATCTGCTAGTAAACTAGAAGAAAATAATAAAGCACTGGGCCTATATGCAGATAAAGCTACAGGCGGCAAACTCAATATTACAGAAATTACAAAAGCCCTCGATAAATTAGTAAACAGTGCCGGCGATATCGGCACTAAAATAAATACACTTAATACCGATATTCAACTCATCATCGAAAATTAATACTATGGCTCCCGACTTTAAAAAACTAGCTAAAGAAACTATTGCAGAAACAAATAAAGAATTAGCCAATCGAATGGCATCACTCACAAATATTAATTCCAAAGATCTTCAAAAAATAATTGAGCAAAACAATATTGATCATAAAGATTTTACCAAACTGATTGAAGTTGTAAAAAGCAAAACCCTGGATAATGCGCAAAAAGCGGTCGCCATTCAAAATATCAACAAGGGACTGGAAACTGTTATTGCTTTAGTAAGAAAACTGATATAACCATGCAAAAAATGGATGCGAGTAAAGAGTATGCTGCTCAAAAAGAAAAAACCCTGCGGGTATTTATAGGCATAGCCGGCTTTGTACTGCCCTTGGTATTATATGCTTCATTATTGATTACCAATAAATTTACAGGCGTACTCCCTTCTATCAGTCATTATTTCTTCACGCGCGCCAATCCTTTCTTCTGTTTAATTTTGGGTTATGTAGCCATTACTTTAATCATTTATAAGGGATACGATCAAACAGACGATATCGTTAGTACCATTGCAGGTATAGCAGCATTCATTGTGATCATAATTCCGGCAGAAAATTTATATATGCTCAATAAGGGAATATATAAAAACCTCGCGGTTACCAGTATACCCGAATCTCCAGTGCGACCTATTATACATTTTGTAGCCGCGGGTGTATTCTTAATTTGCTTGAGCATTATGGCGGCTTTCCAATTCACCCAAACAAAAAAAATAAATGGCATTCCGGTACAGCCTATCACCAATGATAAACGGATGCGTAATATGTTTTATCGTATATCGGCCATAGTAATGATCATTTGTATTGTGCTCATAGCCCTAGGGGCCAATGGCATTATTTTTTCGGCTGAATATTATACGAGCCATCAACTCACTTTTTGGTTCGAAAGCCTGGCCGTATGGACATTTGCATTGAGTTGGCTGGTGAAGGGGTTGTGATAATCTACAATCTTCAGTCTTCAGTCTTCAATCTGATTGAAGATTCCAGATTCAAATTCCGTAACTTGTTTTCCTAACTGCTTGCTATGAATGCTAAATTAATTCTTTGGTCGATCACCGTTGGTTTGGGTGGATTATTATTTGGTTTAGATGTGGCGGTAATTTCTGGTGCAGAATCGGCGATTCAAAAATTATGGAGCTTAAGTGATTGGATGCATGGTACTGCTATTGCCATGGCTTTGTATGGTACGGCATTTGGCGCAGCACTGGGTACAATCCCTGCGAATAAAATCGGCAGAAAAAAAACATTGATATGGATCGGCATTTTGTTTTTAGTAACATCTATTGGTGCCGCCTTGGCGCAAGATGTGTACACGTTTATGGTATTTCGGTTTATTAGTGGCCTATCTATTGGTGCTTCATCTGTAGTTGCCCCTGTTTATATTTCTGAAATTGCACCGGCAAAATATCGCGGACGCATGGTGATTTCTTTTCAACTCAATGTGGTGGCGGGTATTTTATTAGCCTATGGATCTAATTATTTATTAGCAGGTGTTGGTGGTGCCGATGATTGGCGTTGGATGTTGGGTATAGTAGCTATTCCCTCAGGCTTATTTTCTGTTTGTATGTTGATGGTTCCTGAAACACCACGGTGGTTGGTGTTGTATAAAAAAGATGACGAGGCTGCCAAACAAGTAATGCGCCTTACGGGTGAAGCAACGGATGCAATGATAGCAGATATTAAAAATTCGGTTGGTGCAGTGAAAGAATCTTTGTTCAACCCTAAATTTTATAAGCCACTATTATTGGCGTTTTTAATTGCCACATTTAACCAGCTCTCGGGCATCAACGCCATTATATATTTCGCACCGAAAGTATTTGAAATGGCAGGTATAGGAAGAAGCGGGGCTTTGCTTTCTACTGTTGGTATTGGGGTGGTGAATTTATTATTTACGATCACAGGCTGGTACTTGATAGATCGTTTTGGTAGAAGAACTTTGATGTTTATTGGCTCTATTGGTTATATCATTTC
>JBDKJS010000047.1:0-10002 GCA_039806065.1 Bacteroidota bacterium
AAAAAGGAATTAAATACCACCCTATAGTAGTTTCTAAACATGATGGCGTGCCAATTTTTTTTCAAAGATCAAAATCAGCAGTACCCTACGATCCTTTTGCAGCCAGTTTTTATATGGTCTCGCGCTATGAGGAGTATCTTCCTTTTGCCTGTGATAAATTAGGCCGATTCGTAGCCGAAAATAGTTTAGCTTATGAAAATGGGTTTTTGAATAGACCAGTAGTTAATATTTGGAGCCTGCAGGTGAAAGCAATGCTTTTAAATTATTTCCCTCAGTTATCGTTCAAAGAGAATCATTACCACTATGTAAGTACGATGGATATTGATAATGCATATGCTTTTCTCGAAAAGGGCATCATCAGAACTTCAGGAGCGCTGTTGAAATCGTTCGCAAAATTAGATTTCAAGCAAATAAAAAATCGATTGTTGGTACTAGCAAAAAAAAGAAGAGATCCTTACGATACTTATGATTATATTTTTGAATTGCATAATAAATTTAAAGTCAAAAGTATTTTCTTTTTCTTACTTGGCGATTATGGGGAGAATGATCGCAATGTTTCTATTGCTAGATCCAAATTCAGATCTTTGATAAAATTAATTGCAGATTATGCCGTTTGTGGTATCCACCCTAGTTATGCTAGTAATGATGATCCTGAAAAAATAGGAGTGGAGATAAGTAGGCTAAAAAGAGTTTTGAAACGTGAAGTAACAAAAAGTAGACAACATTTTTTAAGACTTGGTTTCCCGATTACCTATAGGCGCCTTATTAGTTATGATATCAAGGATGATTATACTATGGGGTTTGCGCAGCAGCCAGGATTTAGGGCAGGAATATGTTCTACCTTTTATTTTTATGATTTGGATTTAGAACTTGCTACCAAGTTAGCCATTCACCCTTTTATGATAATGGATGCTACTTTTCGTTATTACTTAAAGGTATCTCCCGAAAAGGCTCTTGAAGCCATTGTTCCATTAATTGACGAAGTAAAATCTGTTAATGGCACCTTTATCAGTCTGTGGCACAATGAATCATTGAGTGATGTAAACCCATGGAAAGGCTGGAAAAATTTGTATGGTCAAATGTTGCAACGAGCCGTTCCCAATGATTGAATTAAAAGTGTATGATAGAAGTACTTTTACTGAGGAGGAATGGAATCATTGGCAAGTGCAGAGTGAAAGCAACGGGGTAAATACGGCATTATGGTTACTTGATATGGTGGCTCCAAACTTTAAAATTATTGCTGATCAGAAACGGCAATTTGTATTGCCATTCTATGAAAAGAAAAAGTATTTTATTAAGTATGCTATTCAACCTAAATACCTACAACAGTTTGTAGCTATAGGATTAAAGTCAAATGACCTAGATCTTTATTCCCAAGCATGGAAGATGATTAATAGCAATTATCGCTTTGTTGCTATCCAATTGCCGGTAAGGCATTTAATCGGACAGGTAAGGAGTAATTACATTTTAAATTTGAAACCTGATTATGAATTGCAATTAGCCGGTTACAATGAGAATACCAAAAGAAACATTAAAAAAGCGATCACTTCAAATACTTCAATTATAGAAAGCGCCAATGTGCAAGAAGCTATTGAAATTTTCAACGCAACCAAAGGGGTAAAAATTAATAAGAAAGATGTTAATGGTGATGCATTATTACATAAAATACTTCAGAAGGCAACCCATCATGGAGCACTCAATGCTTATACTGCTTTCAATTCACAAGGAGTTTTAGCCTATGCATTTTTTATTAATCATCGTAATGAGTCGCTCTTTTTATTTTCAGCTACCAAGGTAAGGAATACGGGAGCATTGGCATGCATTATTGATCACCACATTCGTAAAATAGCAGGAAAGATGCAAACCTTGAATTTCGAGGGATCAGATTTTCCGCCACTTGCAAAATTCTATCAGGGCTTTGGTGCTTTGCTTCAGCCTTATTCATTGTTGAGGTCAAATAGATTGGGTTGGCCAATGAAGTTATTTGTGCCTAAAGTATAGCCCCTTATTGTTTATCTTATAACATAAAGTTATATTTGTAACACCAAAATTTTTACCTCAAAATAAATCCATCTAACATGGTGCACAACCTTTCTGTTCAAAACTCAATCATTAATCAATTTGTAGCCGAACTTCGTAATGTGGATGTGCAATCAGATCGGATGCGATTTAGGCGTAACCTTGAAAGAATTGGTGAGATCATAGCCTATGAGATAAGTAAAACCATGAACTATATTGCTATAGAAGTAACTACTCCCTTGGGTGTAGCAGCAATTCCTCTTCCGCAGCAACATCCTGTGTTAGCTACCATTCTTAGAGCAGGTTTACCACTCCATCAAGGGTTGCTAAATTATTTTGATCGGGCCGATAATGCATTTATTAGTGCTTATAGAAAACATCATAAGGATGGTTCTTTTGAAATAAAGTTGGAATATGTTTCATCACCAGCTTTGAATGATCGCGTTTTAATTATTTCAGATCCAATGCTTGCCACAGGCAGTAGCATGGTTATGACCATCAAAGAATTAATGGAAAAAGGTAAACCACAGCACATTCACATTGTAGCTGCTTTGGCCAGTGCACAGGGAATTGATTATACCAAAAAACATTTAGGGAGTAATGTAACCATTTGGGCAGCTGCCATTGATGAAGAGTTAACGGCACAGTCTTATATCGTGCCTGGATTGGGTGATGCAGGGGATTTAGCTTACGGCACTAAATTGTAATTTTTTTTAATGATTTAAATTTTATGGAAGAGCTGCTTAGAATACTAACTTTTATTTTAATAAGCAGCGTCAAATTTTCTGTAGGATTGCCACTGGTCTATCTTAATGACAATTATAATTTCACATTTTTTGAAACCAATATGTATGCTATTATTGGTGGAATGATTGGAGTGATAGTATTCATGCACTTTAGCGAATGGCTGCTAACATTATGGCGTAGTGTGAAGAAACTTTTTATCAGAGATCATACAACTATCCAAAATGATGAATATACTGATGTAAATACTACTGCCGACCATCCGGTAAAAATTAATTACCTTAATACAGATCCTAAGAAAAAGATTTTTACTAAAAGAAATAGACGTATTGTTAGTATTTGGAGAAAATATGGATTGGTTGGTTTGGCTGCGTTAACTCCAATATTATTTTCTATTCCTCTAGGGGTTTTTGTGATGACGAGATTAGAAAAAAATAAGAAAAAGATTTTATTTTTTATGTTTATTTCGATTGTTTGCTGGTCGCTGGTAATTACCATAATCTTTGAATTGATGAATAAGCGAAATATTAATGAACTAATAAATTAATGAGAAACATAACCCATATTTTTTTTGACCTTGACAATACCATCTGGGATTTTGATACCAATAGTAGCGAAGCCCTTTATGAACTTTATGATAAGCATAACCTAGGACAATTTGGAATAATATCACCCGAATATTTTATTACCCTTTACAAAGATCGCAATGCTATGATGTGGGAGCAGTATAGAATGGGTAAAATTGATAAGGATACCCTGCGTAATAAGCGATTTGAATTTACCTTTTGGGATATGGGCCTCGATCCAATATTGGCACCAAAAGAATTGGCAGGAGATTATTTGGCATTGGCCACCAATAAAACAGCCCTTTTTCCTCATGCCATTGAAACACTCGAATATCTAGCTCAAAAATATAGCCTTCATATTATTACCAATGGTTTTGCAGAGTCGCAATATTTTAAATTGAATAACTCAGGAATAAAGCAATACTTTAATCAAGTAATTATTAGTGATGAGGTGGGTTATAGGAAACCTGATAGTAAAATATTTGAACTGGCCTTAGAAGCAGCGCAAGCACTACCTGAAAATAGTGCAATGGTAGGTGATGGAATAGAAGTGGATGTGCTTGGGGCCATGCGTTGCGGACTAGAAGGTGTTTATTTTAATCCTCATGAAATTCCTCATAAAGCCAAAGTTGATAGAGAGGTAAAGAGTCTTAAAAAACTCCAGTCCATATATTAATGACGGTTGATATCATTAAATTTTTGTTGTAATAAAGTTACTATTTCCTGATAGGTCTTCTCCTTATGTTGCATGATGAAATGAAAATGTTCGGGGTACATTTCTTCCGCTGCTTTTATTCCTTGCTTCTTGTAAATTTCAAATGCGCTCAGTTGACTAAACAATAATTGTTGTTGTAAAGTCTTGTTCACATTATTAATTGTCGAATGCTTGGTGGACGCGTTTGACATAATAAAGTATTTAGTTCGGGTCGTTAGTTTGTAGTCTTTTGAACTACAAGTTTTAGGCAAAGGTTACCAAATGATTAAAATTTAATATGCAAAATCAATCAAAAAGCCAATTAAATTAATAATTGGCTTTTTATAATTGCATCTATCCTAAACTTTAGAAATCATAACTGATTCCCAACCCTGTGTTTAAAAGGGGTATTTTACCATCGTAAATCTTTCTTACAAATAGGCCATCAACAGGATTTTTATAACCTTCAGTTTTAATATTTATGTTGGGACTTGTATAAATATAATTAATAGTAAAGCTTAAACTTAGTTTTTTATAAATGGTATAAGAGGCCATCATATTTAATCCATAAGTCAGGCTAATACCGGTTCCTTCATTTTGTGTAATTACAGCCTCTTCAATTGTTGACTCGAGTAAATGCGACTTCACCCTACTCGCACCAAATAAGGCCATTATTTCCACATCAAGCTTCTTGTCTATTATTTTGTAGCCAACAGTTGGTAGCACATGGCTAATGGTCCAGCTATTTGATTTTAAGCTCACTTCCTCTACCTCATAAGCTTCTAAAAATGAGGTCGCTATTTTTTTCGCATCCTTTGTTTGATAATTTGAAGAAGAAATCAACAGACCTACCATCAATTTTGATTTTAACTGATATGTACCATTGATAAATCCCCCCATTCCAGGAGAAGCAAAGCCTGAGTTTAAATTTTCTATTTCTGTTTTCTTAAGATCACCCTGTGGTAAGCTGTACAAACCACCAACTGAAATTCGTAAAGATTGGGCATCTATAGTTTGATAGCATAGTAAAATAATTGCTAATATGATATTTTTTTTCATTATTGTATGTTTTAAAATTTAACTTATTTAATAATTATTGAATAGATACTTTGAAGTCAACATTTACATCAGCCGAACCAATTCCACAGCTTCCATCCTTTATATTGGGTTGATGTAATAATTGTAGATTAATGTTTCCGAAATCGGCATTAAGTGTGGTTATCTTATTTTGTAGGCCTATTGGTAGTGCCGGAGTATTCCCATCCAAATCAGTAGCAGTAATTGAAAATGCGCTAACAGCCGTGAATAAAGAGGGCTGAAAACATACAAGATGATAATTAGCTCTTGCTAAGATATCTTCTGTTATATCACCAATTGGACTTTGCGTTTCATCTAAAAAGAAAATGGAAGCATTGTAAATGGTATTGATTTTTAATTTAAGTGTATCTGTTTGAGTAGGAGGTGTGGCATCGCCAGGCGTTAGGTCTTTCCATATAGCAGTTACTGTATCAGCCAAATTAGATTGATTTACTGCCTTGATTACGATAGTGGTAATAAACTCATTTCCGGGAGCAGCAGGAGTTATTACCTTTTCATCTTTATTACATGCAACCAATAGGAGCCCTAATGATGCGAATATTATGATTGTATTTTTTTTCATTTGTTTATATTTTAAAATTTAGTTTTAAAGAAATATTTCTTCCAATTTCATCAGCGTAGTATCTGAAGAAATTCATATAGTTACGATAAGAACGATTAAATAAATTCTCGACTGTTAATGCTAGATTGCAGGTGTATTTTTTTACTTTAAAAGGATAGCTGAGGCCAACATTGGTCAATGAATAGGACGGGGGAGGGTTGATATAATCTAAGTTTTTCACAAATCTTTTTTGCATTGAAGTATAATCAAACTCTAGGGTTATTAGAAGTCCTTCAAGCTTTTGAAAATTGGTAAAACTTTTATTGATTCCCCATCTGAAATTAGCTGGTGGTATTTGCCATGCCGGTAGGTCAGTGATCAAATTTTGGGCGCGAACAATATTTCCTTTTAAGCTACTGCTCCATCCATTTTCAAATTGGTAGCTCAACTCCATATCACCACCGATGAATAGCGTAGCTTGTTGATTGAAATTGAAAACCCGAAACACACCTTGGTAGGTAACAGCATATTGCCGTGATGGTTCTAAGTAAATGAATCGATCAATATAATTTACATATGCACCCAACTTGAAACTGAGGTGATGTTGCTGAAATTGAATACCTGCATTTAATTGCAATGATTTTTCATGCTCTAAGGTACTATCACCTTTCTCATAAGTGGAAGTAGCCCCGTGTATTCCATCTACAAATAATTCATAGGCATTGGGAGCTCGCCATGCAGTGCCCAAATTTATATTTCCACTTAACCTTGGAGTAAAGGTATGATTAACACCGATGGCTCCACTTAGATTATTCCATTCTTGTTGAGGTGTCTCTAATTGCAGTGTTGTTGGATTTAACCTATATATGGTTTGAATTCTACGGTCAATCCTGGCACCCATTTCAACAATGGTTTTATTCAGTGCAATTTTTTCAATGATGAAAATTCCACCATTGTAATTTCGGAAATTGGGAATTAATGTACGATATCCTAAGCCTTTGAATATATTACCTTGCGTGAAAAAGTCAAACCCTATTGTACCACTCCACAATCCAAAACTTGGATGATTGTAAGTAATATTTAATTGATGCGTTTTTAATTTAAATGATAACCCTGGTAAATTTGATAAATCTGCACCGTTTGTATAAGGTATGTTGAAATCATATTCTTGCCGTTCATCTAATTGTCGCGATAGTTTAAAATTTATTTCCGATTTAGGTAACTTGTAGTTGCCCTCTATCATTGAGAGGGTGTGTCCTACTGTTTGATATCCTCTGTTAATGGTATAATCAAATTCATTTTTACTTCCTGGCTTATTCTTAAGTGCTGCTGCAATTAACTCCGTACTGTCACCTCCAATGTTGCTGCCACTAAATATACCATATTTATTGTTGTACGTACTTAGGTAACCATTTAATTGAAGACGATTGCCACTATAAGTTAATTGCGCGCTTGCATTAATTTCACATGTGCCTGTATTATCTAAATAGTATTTGGGGGTTTTTAAATTGCCTCCTCTTTTTTGACTTGTTTGTACTCTTACGCCTATTTTTTTCCATCCTTTTTCAAGAGCTAATGCATTGGTAATACTTCGACCATTGCTATTGCCTATGAGGTGATAATCTCCTTTGACCATTTTGTCTGGCAGAATCGCATTGGGTTCTAAAAGAATAACGCCTCCTACAGCATCAGCTCCATAAACTAAACTTGCTGCTCCTTTTAGAATGGTGATCTGTGACGCAGTAAACGGATCTATCTCCGGAGCATGTTCGCTTCCCCATTGTTGCCCCTCTTGTCTTACTCCGTTGTTTAATATCAAAATCCTATTACTATGCAATCCATGGATAACTGGCTTTACTACATTCCCTCCAGTAGATAAAGTGGTTACTCCAGGAACGATTTTGGTTATTTCTCCTAACGACTTTCCGCTTAAATCTAATCGCTCGGCCATGGGTATAACTTCACTTGAAAGGGTTTGAAGTTCGGAAGGATGAACAGCTATACCATCTATATGGATTTCATCGGCATGTAAATCTTTGCTTTCCATATATAAGATAATATTGGTATTTGAATCTGTTAGATAAATACTAGTGTCAACATGTACATAGCCTACCAAGTCTATGTGCAATTGAATGGAGGAGGTGCAAATGCTATCTAGTTGAAAGTATCCATGCATATTACTGATGCATGATTTATTGGTTCCTTCAACGTGAATAACCGCGCCTGCAATGGCTGCATTGTCATTGATACAGAGTAGCTTTCCTGCTAATTTTAAACCGCATGAGAGTGTTATACTGTAGCAATACAAAAAGCCTATTAAGAATAAGCTCGTCTTTTTGTACAAGTGTCAAATTGTTATATTGAAAAAATGAAATTGATTGTTCCCTTTATGCAGTGGGAGGACCTCTACTGGAAAAGTGAAAAAGGTAAATCAACTCGATCTCAAACGTAGTCAGAAAATAGCTGTTGATTTCGGCAGCTAATAACGGTGAGATGTATAAAAAAGAAATAGACTCAAATACAGGTGAGCCCAAATCTAACAAAAGACAATGATCGTGAATACTGGATACTTGTGATGGACATCCCTCATTAGTAACAATGCTGGTACAAGTATTTTGATGTTCATGCAACAATTCATGTACCATTTCCTTCGGAAATAATAGATAGCTCATCACTATCAATAAGGATATGGCTGTAAATTTTTGCTTATTCATTTATTGTAACAAAGGTAAATTTATATTTGCATTTATCAAATCGCTTCAAATTGATGTACAATAGGGCAGCTTCCTTCGTTTATTATGCTATTTATAAGCCATACGGCATGTTATCACAATTTAAGAAGGAACCAAATGCAGATTATAAAACTTTAGCCGATCTTGATTTTGTTTTTTCAAAGGATGTTTATCCCCTCGGAAGATTGGATGCGGATAGTGAAGGTTTACTTTTGCTTAGCAATGATGGAAGTATAAACAATAAGTTGCTTCAACCAGAGTTTGGCCACCGAAGAACTTATTTTGTACAACTTGATGGAGCAATTTCTGACTATGCCATTTCACAATTAAAATTAGGTATTCATTTAAGTATTGATGGCAAACCCTTCCATACACTTCCAGCTGAAGTTTATAGAATGGAAGATCCTGGTTTTCCAGCTAGGAATCCTCCTGTTAGAGTGAGAAAAAGCATTCCTACCTCTTGGATCTCCTTATCATTAAATGAAGGAAAAAACAGGCAAGTTAGACGAATGACTGCAGCCGTGGGATTTCCTACGATTCGCCTGGTGAGGTGGAAGATTGAGCAAATAACCTTATCGGGAATGCTGCCAGGACAAGTTGTTGAATTCACTAAGAGTGAACTTTTTCATTTATTAGGTTGGCAATAATTGGCTAAGATTAGCTTGTATAATTATTTATTATCCAAACATTTTTCGCGATCCTTCGTTTTTCTAGTATGGAAAGAAAAGAATTTTTAGCTTTAGTGGGCTTAAGTGCGGGTGCGCTAACGCTTTCGCTTTGCAGTATAGGTTGTAAAAAGGAGGAGGAAGATCAGAAGCTTACCAAGGATTTTACCATCGATTTGTCGCAGTCTCAGTTTAGCATGCTCAATACCAATGGCGGATTTATAGTAACCAATGAAGTTATAGTGGCCAGAACCAATGCGGGAACTTATATTGCTGTGGCAGCTGCCTGCACACACGAAGGTACCTCAATAAACTATGAGGCCAATGCCAATAGATTTAAATGCCCGAATCATGGTGCTACATTTAGCAATAGCGGTGCAGTAACAAATGGGCCAGCAGCTAAGGCCTTGCAACAATTTAATACCTCCTTGTCAGGAACAATATTGAGGGTTTTTAGTTGAATTAATTTTTAAATAGCTCTCGTAAATCCTTGATACCCATTTTTAGTTTAATGCAAACGCTTAATGATTTGTCAATCTGAGTTTGTGTCATTTTATATCTATTAATAGCGAATATAATTGCACGCTTACTTCCATCAGTTAGCTTTGAAAAAGCTTTTTTAGCCGCTTCGTCAGAATTAATCACTTCATTAAAGACCTCATTAAAGGGAGCTTGAAACTCACTTTCATCAGCAACCACTTCTATTTTTATAGCCTCGCCAGCAGCCTTATTTAACAGCTTTGCTGTTTTTTGATTTAAATAAAAAAAATGACCTAATTGCTTGCTTCTTTGCAAAGCCAAATGCAGAACAATATCTTTTCGAAGGGTGAGCACAATTCGTTTGCTTTTTTGTTTCGATATAAAAGCTACTATCTTTGAATCAGGAATTAGAAAATGATAATTTTCAAGATTAGTATATGTAGCCGTTCCCTTCATCTAATTA
>JBDKJS010000048.1:0-19197 GCA_039806065.1 Bacteroidota bacterium
TCCATCTCCGAGTTTTCCAATGTACATTCCAGGCCGAGCACGAATATGTTCCTTCCAATCAAGTGATTTTATGCTGTCTTCATCATACCTTACATTTTTTTTGTCTGCCATGCTAGATTAATTATGTCTGTTTAAGTAATTGATCAAAAATAAAGGTTACAAGGTTAGCTACTACCTAGGGTATGGTCATTTTTCACACGCTGGTGTTAAAACATGCTATTGGCCTTGATTTTGAGCCGCGAAATTAAGTTTTTCTTCAATAATTATTGCTGAAAGCGGAACTTTAACCGTCTTAAATTTACTATTAGCCCCTTTTATTAATTCCAATTCTGACTTGGGAACCTTTAAGATTGTGGCTAGATATTGAATGACTGCCGCGTTTGCTTTACCATCAATAGGTGGGGCATTAATTGCTACTACCCAATTTCCATTCCTAAATTGAATGGAATTTCGCATTGCATTTGGTTTTACTAATATGCTGAGCTTAGATACCATACACTGCTTTCGAATGATGAATGAGTAAGGGAAAAAAAGATTTAAACTCAGACTCGAAAACCGGGTAATTTAAAGTTAAGTCGTCAATGGCTTTGTGCATGTTATTATCAAATTTCACTCTTCTACTCAGACCCTTTAAAGCAGTGTGAATTCCATCAAGTGTGGCATAATTGAGTAGCCAATTTCGCTCAATCATGAATGGAAGGAAATGTAAAACTGACGTTGGCAGATAAGGGTTATATTCCTGTAGTAATTGGTAGGTGCGCTGTGAAAATAGCTGAAGTGTAGTCTCGCTGTAATGGTGAAAATTTGCAGCCAAAAAATGATCATAAAACATATCTACTACAACACCGGCATACTTCCGCTGCGAGGGATAAAGTTTTTTTCGACTTGATAAAGTAATTGGGTGAGCATCAGTAAATGAATCAATTGCTCGGTGGAGCATGATCCCTTTTATCATTTCTGGTGTAAGGTTCTGGAAATTGTTTCCTTGAATGTGATCGGCAATAAAATTGCCTATTAAAACTTGATCATTGTCAAAGGACAAAAAGCAGTGGGCTAAAAAATTCATTGTTAGAAGTAAAATTAAAATTACTACTTAAATTAACATGATCCTTATTCCATGCGGTATTTATATTGTATATCTTTGTGGAAAGGTTTAGTAATGATACTTAAGTCATTTATTTTAACGATTGCGCTGTTACTCTCATTTAAAGCAAGTAATGGCCAATTTGGCGCTTGTGTTGATAGTACGAGAATTGATGCATTTTTTAATTGTGGTCAAGATTTATTTGATCCTGTGTGTGCATGTAATGGTAAGACTTATAGAAGTCCGTGCGATGCTTACAATAGGTATGGTATCAACCAAGGCAGTTGGGTTCAGGGCACGTGCGAGAATTATTTTTTTGATTTCAATCCCAATCCAGTGGGCATAGCAGTTCCAAAACTGTATTTGTATGTTAATCCCATAAGTTTACCAGCAAATGTTACGGTATTTATTTTCGATCCATTTAGTGGTGAAAAATATAGAAACACTTATTTTATAACAGATAACGTTCCACCCTATATTATTGACTCCATGCCAGTAGAAGATTTTAAAAAGGGGCTTTACATACTATTTATTTCTGTAAATGGTGAAGAGAAAACGAAAAAGTTTGTGAAAGTAGGCACTAATTAAAAAGTGTGTTGAAATAGGATATTGATTGGAAATTAATATTACTAAATTCTTGCTGCCATTAGTAGATCTAAATCTTTATAAGGTAATTTACAACTTTCACTTACATATCTATTGGTAACAGATCCATTAAATAAGTAAACGCCTTTTCGCACCGTACGATTTTTCCAAAGCATTTCATCCACCCCGCCTTCTTCTCCAATGCTAATGAGAATTGGTGTAAAGATATTACTAAGTGCATGCGATGCCGTACGGCTTACTCTCGAAGCGATATTAGGAACGCAATAATGTACTACTCCATATTTTTTAAACGTAGGCTGTGTATGATTGGTGATTTGAGAAGTTTCAAAGCATCCACCTTGATCCACACTCACATCCACTATTACACTCCCCACTTCCATTTCGCTAACCATTTCTTCGGTAACCACAATGGGGGTTCGGCCTTCATTGGTTCTAAGTGCGCCTATGGCCACATCGGCTGTGTGCAAAGCATGTTTGAGCACACTAGGCACTATGGTAGAGGTAAATATTCTATTTCCCAAAACAGATTGAAGTTTTCGCAAACGCTGGACACTGTTATCAAAAACTTTTACATTGGCACCTAGTCCTAAAGCGGTGCGGGCTGCAAACTCACCAACTGTACCAGCTCCTATAATTACTACCTCCGTAGGTGGAATGCCAGCAACACCACCTAAAAGTTCACCTCGGCCATTGAATGTACTGCTAAGGTATTCTGCTGCTATCAAAATGGCAGTGCTCCCTACAATTTCACTCATTCCTTGAATTACAGGAAAAACACCATAGTCATCTCTAATAAATTCATAGCCAATAGCGGTAATTTTTTTTGAAGAAAGCTTTTTAATATAATCAGCATTTTGCATACTCATCTGTAAAATAGAGATTAGGCTTTGCTTATTTTTAAAATACTCTAATTCTTCGAGGCTGGGTGGAGCCACTTTTAAGATGATATCAGCTTTATATACCTCTTCCGGTTGATAAACTATTTGTGCACCAGCTTCGCTAAAGTCATTATCTTGCCATCCTGATGCTGCACCGGCTTTTGTTTCAACCAGAATATCGTGGCCATTACTAACCAAAAGCGCAATAGCTTCTGGTGTGAGTGGCAACCTATTCTCTTGAAAGGAAGTTTCTCTAGGAATACCAATAAACAATTGTTTTTCTTGCTTTTTTACTTCCATCATTTTTTCTTGAGGAAGAATAGCAGCAGAGGATAGCAACGATGAGAGTGCGCCTGGAAGTTTTTCGGTCATGGATCTAGCTTGATAAATCGAGTTTGGCCCACCACATCAATAAAAATACGATGCGCTTGGTGGGGCAATAAATTTACAATTTTTTCAGGCCATTCCAACAGGCATTTGTTACCACTATAGAAATATTCATCAACACCTAATTCTACAGCCTCACTCGGATGGTTTATCCTATAAAAATCGAAATGATAAATAGTATTGCCTACTGCGGTTAAATACTCATTTACAATCGCGAAAGTGGGGCTTGACACCGCATCTACCACTTCCCATTGTTGGCAAAGCAGCTTAATTAGTGTTGTTTTTCCAGCTCCCATACTGCCATAAAAATAAATTAAAGGCAGCTTTAGTTGATGATGCAACGCTTGTGCAGCCGTTGCCAAATCTGTAAGTGAATTTACTTCATACACATGCATGGGCAATAATAACAAATACTGCCCTTGGATACAAATTAGGCTTGCGAACTATTTACTGGTGAGAGTAGCTACCGGAACAAGCATTTCTTCCATACTTACGCCACCATGTTGGAAAGTATTTCGATAATAAGAAACATAGTGGTTATAATTATTAGGATAGGCAAAAAAATCATCTTTACGAGCAAATACAAAAGCTTGGCTTAAATGTTGTCGGGGGAGCATGGCATCGGCAGGATTTTTTACTTCAAAAATCTCTTTCCTATCGTAATTCATGTTTCGGCCTTGCTTGTATCGTAAATTGGTATTCACCGTTCTATCGCCAACTATTTTAACAGGTTGCTGTACTTTGATGGTGCCATGATCAGTGGTAATAATTACTTTACATTTTTTCTCACTAATGCGTTTGATGGCTTCAAAAAGTGGTGAGTTGATAAACCAAGATTTGGTTAACGATCGGTAAGCTTTTTCGTCATCGGCTAATTCTTTTATCATGTCCATTTCTGTGCGAGCATGCGAAAGCATATCTACAAAATTATAAACTACAATATTTAGCTTATTCTGATGCATGGTACTTACTTTCTCAAGCAAATCCTTACCATCATTGTGCGAAACTACTTTTGTATATGAAAATTTATAATCTTTTCTAAATCTTTTTAAGAGATCGGCAATAAAGGCAGCTTCATGCATGTTCTTGCCACCTTCATCTTCATCATTGAGCCAGAGTTTTGGGTGACGAACTTCTATTTCAGAAGGCATGAGCCCAGCGAAGATAGCATTTCTGGCATATTGGGTAGCAGTTGGCAAAATACTTAAGTACATATCCTCTTCCTGCAATTTTAAATAATCATTGAGTAAAGGTTGGATTGTTCTCCACTGATCGTACCGCAAATTATCAATTAAGAACATGTACACAGGTTCTTGATCATCAGTGTGTGGCAATACTTTGGTTTTCATTAATCGGTGTGACATTAAAGGCACTTGCTCCTCCGGTTTCTTGAGCCATTGGAGATAATTTTGCTCAATAAATTTACAGAATAAAATATCCGCCTCTGTTTTTTGGGAATTTAGTATTTCATACATGCTACCTTCACTACTATGCTCTAGTTCTAGTTCCCAATACACGAGCCGTTTATAGACTTCCTTCCATTCATTGAAGTTTAACCTATCACTTAACGACATGCCAATGTTTCTAAAGGCTTGTTGATAGTTAGCATTGGTTTTTTCATCTATTAATCTTCGGTGATCTAGTATTTTTTTTAAGGATAATAATATTTGATTAGGGTTGACTGGTTTTATTAGGTAATCAGCAATTTTGTTACCAATAGCATCCTCCATAATATGCTCCTCTTCACTCTTGGTAATCATTACCACTGGAATTGCAGGCTTGAGCAACTTCATCTGATTCAATGTTTCAAGGCCTGACAACCCAGGCATATTTTCATCTAAAAAAACAATATCGAAATTTGCATTTTTAAATGCAGTTAGTGCATCTTGACCGTTAGTACAAGTGGTAACGGTGTAAGCCTTTGACTGAAGGAAAAGAATATGGGGCTTTAATAAATCCATTTCATCATCGGCCCAAAGAATATTGATGTTATCTGTCATAAAGTGGGTATTACTGGCAGCATCAAAGGTAGTTAAAGCATTTGTAAGCATATTTACTTTCAATAAATTGTTTTATTGAATAGCATAACGCAGAGTAAGTATGGAAATTGTAGTTATTGGAATTGAAAAGGGATTTTTTTCCCTCTTTGAATAGCCTTTTTAAGTTGCACTTTTTCTCTTATAGAAAATTTTGGGTTGAATTCAACAACCGCTAAAAAGATGAGCAATTGCCAAAATAGAATTCCATAGTTTGTTTCACCAAAAATGCCAAACTCAGTAAAAGAGTTGATAACACAAGGTATAAAGAGGGCCACAAAAAATTTCTTTTTTTCTACATCCTTATTATAAATCAACGATCGAATGGTGACAAACATTTGTAACACTACAATGGTAAATCCTATAAAACCAAGGTTCATTAATACCTGAATAAAAGTATTGTGCGTCATTTGACCAGCATAGGTATGCACACTTTGAAAAAATTCTCCATAGGCAATTCGCATATATCCAAATCCCAAAAGCGGCTCTAGTGGCAACCCTTCTGATAGTAAAGCAGTCCAAAATGGTAAACGTCCGGTCATACTAAGCACTTCTTCCACATCGCCTTGCTTAAAAATGATGGTGGTTAATGCGGCAGGCATAGCGGCAATCATTCCCACATAAATAAGCGTTTTCATCTTTTTGTTGTCGCTTTGGTTTACGAAATAAGTAATAGTAAGTACAAATCCGATCAAGGAGGATCGTGAACCAGTAAGAATCAGAACAGCTAAGGCCATACCAATGTAAATGTATAGAGGCCATTTTCTTTTTCTATGGCTTAATTCCATAGTAGCGGTAGAAGCTCCAATCACACTAAGCATACCCAATTCATTTGGATTCATAAAATAACCACCCAACCTTGCTTCTTCGCCACCGTGTGTGAGTCGATAAAAGTCATCTGGGTCAAATATTACACCAATGATAAAAATAAGCATGATCCAAAAAGAGCTATTAGCCATGATACTACTAAACCTCAACTTACTCGTGGGATAATATTGTTGAATTAAGACTAAAACTAAAAGAAAATAATAAGCAAATACAAAACTCTCGGTATTCATGATCCATTGTAAGGCGCTGTAGCCCACATTGGTGCTCCAAAGAAAACTGCACAACCCCAAGAAGAGATAAAGTGAATAGAATACGGGACCTAGTAAGTTATTAAATTGGAAACTAGGAATGTTTCCTTGATTTTTCAATAAGCGATAAATATAGATTATCCAAGCTGTGCAGCCGGTACGAAAAATGATTTTAAGCACACGCGTAATAGCCACATTTTCAGATACAGTAAAATAGCCTGCAATTTTAATGAGCAAGATAAGATTGAGCCAAAGCACCATCTTATTAATAAATTTATCATCATTGATTTTTATCATGCTGCATACTTTTCAATCAACTGCTGCGATATATTGTTCCAATTAAACTCCTTTTTTACCATTTGAAAAGCATTAGCTCCATAAATCTTATGCTGTTGTGAAGCTACGGACCTTAAAGCGCAAATTAATGCCTGAGATAATACTTCTGCATTGTTGTTATCCAATACCCAACCGGCATGGTGTTTTTGAATATAGCTACCTACATTGGTTTCCCAACTCACAATGGATGGGATGGACAATGAAGCTGCTTCAAGCACTGCAGTAGGCATTCCTTCATTTCTTGAAGGATGCAAAAAGATATCCATATTAGCAATGATATTAAATTTTTCATTTCCAAACTTACTGCCCCATAACTTCACTGAGTCAGAAAGTCTAAGTTCAGCAATTCGATTTACAATTTTTTCTCTATCGGTTCCATCGCCAATGAGCCAAAGTTCACCAGCAGCATTTGCTTGCGTACGGTATATTGCAAAAGCATCCAACATGATATCAATGCCTTTAGTGAAATAGTCCAATCGTCCACAAAAGCCAAAAATTGGTGTTTGAGATTTGGCTAAAGATTGAAATTCAAAGCTTACCTCTGAAAGATCTTGGCCATTAGGAATTAAAAATTTATTTCCAACCTTACAAAGCTTATCAACAGCATCGTATTCACTTTGACCTAAAAAATGTAATCCTGCAGCCTTAGCTAACATTGATTTTTCGAAGCAACTAAAATATAACTTTTTAGAAAGCTTACTTTTTTGGAGAGCTACAGTGTTGTAACTGCCATGAGAAGTAAAAAAATATTTTAGCCTACGCTTTTGAATCAATTTTGCAGCCAAATAAAATTGAGGAATAAAACCACCATGGAGGTGAAATACAGTTTGCCTACTTACAGCTGCTATAGCTTTGATTAACTTTGAGTCGAGAAAGAATTTACTTTTCTTATCGGCAAACAACTGGGTTGTATAATTTCTTTCCGGGAATGCATCATTAGGAGTAGGTGTAATTCCCCAAACGCTCACTTGATGACCCAATGCTGCTTGATGGGAAGCTAGCTGATGTACCACTTTGTTTACGCCATTCATCCTCTCTGGATTGGCTTTACCTAAAATGAGGTGCACTATTTCCATACCAATTTTATTTCTGATTTAAGTGCATAGATATACCATAATTGTAGTATTACCTGCGACATTATTAATCCGGCAAACACACCATAAATGCCTAAGTAACTAATCATGGGCGCAGCTAATATCAAACTAAAAGCTGCACTTATAATATAAGAGACAAATATATCTTTGTTTTTTTCTACTGTTCGAATGGCAAACCTAAGTGGCATACCTATAAAAACGAACACATACAATATAGCGAAACCGAACAATACTTTTTCAGTTCCTATAAAATCTTTTCCATACAACACAGCTATGATCTGCTGCGCAAACACACACAAGCATACTAAAGCAAAAAAAGTAGCTGCACCTCCGAGTATGGTCATTCTTTTAAGGTAATTATACAGCGCCTTCAGACCCTTTTTATTATAAATACGTGCCGCGGTAGTGGGAATAAAATTTTCTAATGCTAAAAATAATATATGCAAGATCCCAATTATATTTTGAGCCATTCTTATAGCCCCAACTGCTGCTGCTCCCAATATACCTCCAGCAGAAACAATAAAGAAATTTCCTGAAACCCACTGTAAGATTGAAGTTCCAATCAACCACTTAGAATAATTCCAACACTCCCAAAAAACACTTTCAATTTTCCGTGCATTAAAACCAATATTCTCTAATTTTATTACTCCATAGGTAGAAGAAATGCTGTTGCTGAAAGCTATTACTATCATAGCCCGTGGTAGATTTAACTGTTCAAAGTAGGCTAGTAAAACCAACCCCACTATTTGAATGCTGTAAGAGATGGCATCTAGAATTAGTGCAGTAATATTCTTCCCTTTAACAAAAAATATTTTCCTGAAATACTCATTCATTAAAAAGGTAAATACAGCTAGGGGTAATATAAATTTTAAAAAACGTAATTCAGTTTGGTAAAAAAAAATATTTGATAATAGACAAAACTCGTAGGTAAAAAGAACAGCTAATACGCAAAATAAAAATTGGATAATGAATAATGCTGTGTAAAACTCTTGCTTCTCTCTACCTTCCTTCTTTTCACCCAGGGTTTGTAATGGAGCAATGATCAATGCTTGTTGTATGCTGCTAAAAAAAAGTGCTGCGATCCACGCTATGGCAAAAACCCCATAATTTTGTAACCCTAAATAACGAGCGAGCAATACTCCAGTAATAAAATTGGCACCACTCACCATTGCTTGATCGGCAAGTGCTAAATAAGCTTGGTGCGATTTTTTTTCATTAAAGAATAGCTTTGCCCTGTCTATCATCTATGCAGCTCGTTTATAGTAAGACTGAACGTAATGCTTAATTCTCAATCTCCAATTTTGCGCCTGTTTATGATAGCCATATAAACTACCAGTAAAGTGACCGCTGTAATTAGTAGCTTGGTGCATTCCATTAATGAGCAACATTAAATTACTCAATTGATATTCTTCCTTAAGCATATCAGCATGCTGAACCATGTGTTGGGGAGTAAGATTGGCTCTTACGATGTATAAATTTAAGTCGGCATGTTTCATTAACGCAACCGCATCAATGGTATAGCTGGTAGCAGCGGCATCAAAAATTACGATATCAAAGTTACGTTTTAGGGAGGCAATTTTTTCGCCAAGTTGCTGGTGGCTAAACATGTGGCTGCTGCTCGTGTACATGGTACCAATTGGAGCAACAAACAAATCACGATTTACCTCTGTACAGCAATTAAATATCGGTTCGTGGCTAACGATATGATTAACCATACCATTGGCAGGCAAGGAATCAAAATAGGAGTCGAACGCACTTTGCTTGGAGTTCATATCGCACAATAGCACCTTCCAACCCATTTGTGAAAGTGCCCAAGCAAGATTAATGGCTGCATAAGTTTTACCTTCTTTTTCGATAGTGGAAGTAATGGTTATGGCTGTTCCCCTTTTTATTTGGTTTAATAGTATCAGATTGGTAGAAAGGGTATAAAAATTCTCCTCTCTGGCTTCGGCAGCTGATGTATTTTGCTTGATGATACCTGCTATAGGCAGGGTGCTATGTTTCTCTACAGTTTCTTTATCTTCTATTTTACCTCGCATTGCTCTTCGTGTGTAAACTATGGCAAGTCCAATCATTAATCCTAGAAAGCCAGCAATGATTCGCATCATGGTGGGTTTAGGTGAAATGGGGCCAACAGGAATTTCAGCAAGTTTGATAATTCTATGGAAACTAATTGTTGCTGCTTGTGCAATGGAAGCTTCTGTTCTTTTTTCGACTAGAAATTGATAAACTTTTTGGTTAAGTTGAAATTCTCTTTCCAGAACTACCATATCTTTCTCTTGAGAGGGCAAGCTATCAAATCGATGGTTTGCTTCGTCATAGGCTGAAAAAAGCTCACTTCTTTTAATGGCAATATCATTTTTCGCATTTCGAATACTTTCTTTTATGTACTTGATATTGTCATTAATCTTGGCATCAATGAGTAATATTTTTTCGTGCTCAGGAGTATATTTATTGAGTAGTTCTCTCCGCTCTTGAGTGTACTGCTTGAGTCCTTTCATCATTTCAGTAAACAAAGGGTCTCCAAAGGCTTCAAAATTAGGAGCAACCTCCTCAAAATTTCGCTTACTAATCACATAACTATACAAGTTATCGAGACTGGCCTCTTTCATATCAAGTCCGGCAAGTTGAATTTTCAATTGCGATAACTCCTTAATTCCTGCATCGGTTTCTTGTGTAGTATTGATGATATTATTTTCTGTTCTATAAGTTTCAAGTGCTATTTCACTTTGTTTTAATTTTTCGCCAATATCATTTAGCCTATCGTCAATGAATTGAACCGTTTTGCTGGCTACTTCTGATTTATTTTCTGTATAATCATCTATATAAGCTTGAGCTACAGCATTGGCAAAGGCGGCTGTTTTTTCAGGCACTTCACATGCATAACTGATCCTCACTATGGGTATCTCTTTATCTAATGCTTTTACATCCAAATTTTTTCCAATAACTTTTTCTATTAAAAAGTCTTTTGAATGAACCACAAATTCATACTCATCAGCTATCTTAAGATCATCATTGATGGCAATGGCATCTTGGTTAAGGCTCACATTAATTGAACCAAACTTACCTGTGATGGCTTGTCCAAAATTTAATCGCTTATTATAGTTATTGCCACCATGCGAAAATTGAATAACAAACTGTTGTTTGTTTATGATGGTCAGTGATACATTTTTATTATAAAATGTGGAATCATTTATTAGCGCTTTTACCTTGAATGGCGAAGCATGGTACATTTCACTCCTTCTTATTTTACCTTTTCTATAATAGCTTACATTAAAATCAACCAAATCTAAAGCTCTATCAATGATCAATGGTGATTGTATTACCTGCTCTTCAGTTATAATTTTATTGTTAACTGTGAATACATCAAAATTTTTATAGAGGTTATTATCAGCTGGTCCATTATTTTTTTCATCAAGTTTAAGCAATGCAGTAGCTTCGTACTTGGGCGTGGCATAGTAGAGTGCCCTACTAGCTATGGTAAGTGCAATAATGAAGCAAGCTGCTATAATTGGAAATCCTTTTATAGCAGGTAGTAGTGTTTTCTTTATGCCTTGTGTTCCGCTACTCATTATTTAAGTAATAGTGAAGCTACTATGGCCATGCTACTAAGCAAACTAGCTATCGGAACTATGGCTGGAGTTTCTTTTTCAAAATTTTTACGTTTATATGCCGGAATGTATACTATATCTCCTGATCTAACATATAAATTATCTTTTTCTATGGTACTCAACTTAGTAAAATCTACAATGAATTCTTTTTTATTTTGATCATTCCCTCTTATAACAGTCACTCTTCGGGCATCGCCAAAATAATCTAGACCTCCTGCTTTGCCAAGTATGTATGTAAGAGTGGTATGTTCTTTTTCCAATGAGTAAATACCGGGCGATCTAACCTCACCCAGTACAGTTACATCCTTATTAAGTACTCTTAATGTAATGATTGGATCTACAATTGTAGTTTTGTAAAGATCCCTAACATTGTCAGTTGCTTGCTGTATAGTTAATCCGGCCATTCTCACCCTTCCAATTTTAGGAAGTGCGGCATATCCATCTTTATCAACAAGTACCCATTTTCCATATACCTCATTACTATTGTAGATACCATAAACTGAACCAATACTTAGGTCATCATGATTCCATATACTCAAACTAATTTTATCATCTGCAGCTATTATGTGCTCTTGTTTCTTCATCAACTCTGCAACGCTAGCAAGTGAAGCACCATCGGCACCTCCACTAAAAAGGCGAGCCGGTGCGCAGGCGTTGAGCATCATTAGCAACATGATGCTGATCATTACCATTCCATATTTTACTAACGTTCTAATCATTTAAATTATTTATATAATATTACCAAAACTACCAGTGCAGCAATACTTAACCATTTAAGCGCAAGTGCCAATTTCTCATTTCTACTCATTTTGCGAGCCATGGCATCGGCTATTTGCACACGCTCAATCGCTTCTTTGATATTGGTAAACGAATGTGTATCTTTTTCTATATAATCAAATGCGCCATACCTTACAGTTTCTACAGCCTTGGCGATACTTTTCTGGCTACTCATCATGATGACATGAATATTGGGATTGCGGGCTTTGATTTTTTTGAGAATACTTATACCATCCACATCATCGAACTGATAATCAAGCAGAACTATGTAGTTTCCAAGATAAAACTCTGAGAAGAAAACATTGGGATTGAGATAAGTGCGAATGTTATCGAATCCCTTTTGACGCAATTCAAAACATACCAGTTCAGTGTAGTGCTGATCATCGTCTACTATAACTATTGGTTGGTTCATGGTTTAATAAAATATCTAACCATTTGAGCGAAAAAAGGCAAAAAGTGTTTTCATTTTTTCACTTCTGGCTTTCATGCACTGGAGCTGGCCCCAATTCCCAAATTTGGAACAATGATGCTATTCGTTAGTGCAACGAATCAAAATAACTGAATAAAAAATTTAATAAATAGGCTTCAAATAGACTTCGCAACGGATTGTGTAACCATTTACACGCACAACAAGTGTAGTTTATAGCAATACAAAAAAAAGGAATCGAAAAAAAAACCGCAATTTCTTACAATTGCGGTTTTCCATTTGGTCATTAATTTTATTACATATTATTAATTATTTCATCACCAAATGCCGAACACTTTAGCAAGGTGGCTCCATCCATTAATCGATGAAAATCATAGGTTACACGCTTTCCGGCAATGGCTTTTTCCAATCCATTATAAATAAGCTGTGCTGCTTCTAACCAGCCAAGGTGCTCTAGCATCATGGCGCCACTTAATACTACCGACCCCGGGTTCACTTTATCCTGGTCGGCATACTTTGGCGCTGTACCATGTGTAGCTTCAAATATAGCGTGGCCCGTTACATAATTAATATTCGCACCCGGAGCAATGCCAATTCCTCCTACTTGGGCAGCCAAAGCATCACTTAAATAATCGCCATTCAAATTAAGAGTAACAATCACATCAAAATCTTCAGGACGAGTAAGCACTTGTTGTAAAGTGATATCAGCTATGGCATCTTTAATTATTAATCCAGCTCCAGGCTTTCCATCAGGAATTTTACACCATGGACCACCATCAACTTCCACAGCTCCGAACATTTCTTTAGCAATTTTATAACCCCAATCGCGAAATGCTCCTTCGGTAAACTTCATGATATTTCCCTTATGGACAATGGTTACACTTTTTCGTTTGTGCTTAATAGCATAACTAATAGCGCTATGAATAATTCTTTCAGTGCCCAAATAGCTCACTGGCTTAATGCCAATTCCCACTTGCACACCTGCAAGGCCTGATGGAGCACCAATTGCTGCCAATTGCTGCTGCCATGAAGCTGATTTTTCTTCAGTGCCAAACCTAATTTTTTCAAAAGCCTTGGCAAATTCAGCTTGTAAGAAGTTCAGCATTCTTTGCGCCTCTTCACTACCGGCCACATATTCTATTCCAGCATAAATATCTTCTGTATTCTCTCTAAAAATTACCATATCTACTGCTCCCGGATTTTTCACCGGGCTGGGCACGCCCTCAAACCAACGCACTGGACGCAAGCAGACATATAGGTCTAGAATTTGACGAAGTGCCACATTTAAAGATCTTATTCCACCACCAACTGGCGTGGTCAATGGACCTTTAATACCTACTAGATATTCCTTGAAAGCATCAAGGGTAGCATCAGGAAGCCAGTTACCAGTTTGGTTAAAGGCTTTTTCTCCAGCCAATACTTCCATCCAACTTATTTTCTTTTGGCCACTGTAAGCTTTGGCCACTGCTGCATCTATCACTCTTACACTCGATTTCCAAATATCACGTCCGGTACCATCACCTTCTATAAATGGTATGATGGGTTCATCAGGTACTACCAGCTTCCCATTGTTCATTGTTATTTTACTTGCTGCCATTGAGTTTTATTGGTTTTATTTTTTTAGCGATGCGAATATAATTAATAACCCAAAGCTACCTCGCAACCTGCCCGAAAATATTTGTGATCCAACATGCCTTAACCTGCTTTAATACAAAGGGTGCTACCCAAGCAGAGCCTAGAAGCACCCTACACTTCTAACTAAAAACCAACCCAGTAAATAAGTACTAGCATTATTTACTTTTTAATAAACACCGTTACACTATATTTGTTAGACTTGTACTCATTCAGCACGAGTTGCAACCAAATGAATGCCCAAAAATTATGAATCCATCTTCACATAAAATTGTAATAGCCATTACAGGCGCCAGCGGAAGCATTTATGCAAAAGTCCTTATGGATAAATTGGCCACTATCAGCCATCAATGGCAAGAAATAGCAGTGGTAATGAGCCAAAATGCCAAAGTAGTCTGGCAACACGAATTGGGCAATAGCCACTATGACCAATACCCTTTTACACATTTTGAAAAACAGGATTTCATGGCACCCTTTGCCAGTGGTAGTGCTAGGTATAAAACCATGATTGTGTGTCCTTGTAGCATGGGCACCTTGGCGCGTATAGCAGCTGGCACATCTGATGACTTACTTACCCGTGCAGCAGATGTAATACTAAAAGAAAGACGAAGGCTGATACTCGTTACACGTGATACACCTTTAAGCTTACTCCATATCAATAACATGAAAACTGTAACTGAAGCCGGGGGCATTATATGTCCAGCCACACCATCATTTTATAGTAACCCACAAAATTTTGAAGCATTGGCTGCCACAGTTGTAGACCGTGTATTGGACCTTGCTGGATTTGAATTATCCACCTACCGTTGGAATGATGCAAAATGATTAGCTATGGAAAAAAAATATTTTCTTAGTAAAATACAAATTGTGTAATGTTTAAAACTATTTTACTTGACAAATTGGAAATAATGTCATTAATTTTGTAGCACTAAAATGGAATTACCTATGTTAGAATACACTAAAGAAGTACTCTCAAAGGTCAGTTTCGATAAACAACTCTTTCGCAAAGAACTCATCAAAGCGATAGGAGTTTTGAAAAGGGACGAGAAAAGACTGTTGAAGATTTGGGCGTTTGCCACCTTTACTATGTATAGTGATGTGCTGGTCGAAGTCTTCAGAGGTCTTGTCTAAAATGGCCAAACAATTCTGTACGCAAAAGGTGAACCTGAACTCCGGGTTCACCTTTTGTTTTTCAAGGCATTGACCAAGTTACCTTGTGCCAATGGGTAGTCCCTTCTTCTACGGTACCAATGCAATACAAATTAGCTTGCTATTTGACTAGCATTCCAAAATTCTATTTTAGCTATAATCTCCATTGATTTTTTCCTTTTTTTGATAAGCAACTTTGCTCGCGTACTCCCGAAAAAATAAGCTTACGATGGGAAATGGTGCCCTAGGGCTTGTAAATTTTTTCGGATACCCCTTAATCCAGCACGGGCTATAGGGCTGTGCTTAAAGGTGGATTTAAAAACCTGATCAGTGATTTCGAGCCAATCATGATGACTAAAATTGGTAAGTGAAGGCAATGGATGGAAAAGTGGCTCTTGATGGGGCATAGCAAATTTATTCCAAGGACACACATCTTGGCAAATGTCGCAGCCAAAGATCCAATCTTGAAGTTGATGTTGGTAGCTCGAAGGGATTTGTTCTTTTAGCTCAATGGTGAAATAGGAAATGCATTTGCTGCCATCTACCACAGTGGGTTTGATAATTGCCTGCGTAGGACACGCCTCAATGCAACGGTTGCAGGTACCACAGTGAGCAGTAGAGATGGCATCAGGTGGTAATGGAAGATCTATAATGAGTTCGGCAAGAAAAAAAAAGGATCCATGGTGCTTATTGATAAGGTTACCGTTTTTTCCTACCCATCCCAAACCGCTTCGCGAAGCCCATGATCGTTCTAGCACAGGAGCACTGTCTACAAAAGCGCGGCCTTCTATGGCACCCATTTTATGGCGTATAGTGGAAAGCAGGAGTTTAAGTTTAGCCTTTACCACATGGTGGTAGTCTTGCCCATAGGCATATTTGGCCACCTTTGGAGATTTATCAAGTGTTGCAGAAGGATAATAATTATATAATAACGAAATTACTGTTTTTGCACCCGGTACTAGTTTAGTGGGATCTAGACGGAGGTCGAAATGATTGGCCATATAACTCATTTGGCCATGATGCTGTGCGGTTAGCCAACTTTCAAGTCGTGGTGCATCGTCAGCTAAAAATTGTGCCTTACTAAAACCTACTTCGGTGAATCCTAAATGGAGCGCTTGCTGGGTTATGAATTCTTTTTGCTGTTGAGCATCCATTGGTTTTTAAACTTAATTTTTCGGATGGGTAATTGCCAAATGCCACTGCCGTGGGTGGCCGCGTAAATGGTTTTGTTTATTGCACTATAATATAATTCGCTAATTACCACAGGTAGCATTCCATTTGTGATGCAATACCACTGCTGTTGATTGTAAGCATAAACACCAGCGGAAGTGGCTGCCAAAAGATAAGTACGTCTTCCATGTTTGAAAGTGAGCAGGTGATATACATCTACAAATGAAGGCAAACCCTCCAGGTTATGCCAATTATTACCGCTATCGAAACTAGCCATTACTTTATAAACCCACCCACCATAGAAACTCACATAAATGGTGGTTGATTGGGTAGGATGAATGGCAGTAGATGTGATAGAGCTATAGGCCACGCCTAAAAGGCCTGGTGTACGATCTATCCACGTGCGGCCGTGGTTGGTAGTGAGAAATAATTTATTGCTCAATGCACCATAGGTGGGATTGGGATAAGCTGCTACGATGACGTTGGAATCTACTATTGATTGTGTTACGGAAATTAATTTTTCTTTTGTAGATGGCAAGATTGCGCCTAGCGACAACCACGACTGCCCACGATATGGGCTGTAAAACAAATCAGTGAAGCCTGCATAGATTGCATTGGGTTGTTGTTGATTAATGAAAAATGGTTTTACATATGCCCCCACTTGTGATCTTGGATGAATGTTTTTCCATGACGTGCCGTTATTAGTAGAAATAGCAGTAATATTATTTTGCCCATCATTGCGAAAGGCGATACTATCAGCTCTAGGATGAATAGCTACACGCATGCCATCGCCCCCGGCTACGCATTTCCATTTATTGTTTTGAAACACGATGGTACCTGCATCTTGTAAGCCAGCAATAATAAATTTTTTATTGGCAGCTACACTCCAAACTTGGGCTATATTGGCTCCACCGTTATCAAATAACCAAGATCGGCCGTTGTTGTCAGATCGATAGAGTCCGCCATCGGTGCTGGCATAAAGTAACTGGGTAAGTGTATCAAAATAGAGTTCATGCACATCATCGTGGATCTTTTGCTGAACATTAACTGATTGCCACTTTGCCTGATGGTAGTATGCCGCATGTACGTGATTGCCACTGGTAAAGAAAATAGTATCGTTAGTAGGCGCCAATGCAGTGCGCCATGTAGGGCTACGGGGTGCACTTAATAAATATTGAAAATGCTGCCTAGCGTAATGGCAATAATAGAGTTCATTTTGACGGGTGCTATCATTTACAACCAATGCATAAATACCAGTGGCACTGGTTGCCACCACAATTCGTGCACAGAAGGAAGGATGGGGTAATCCCGTATAAAGCACTGCACGAAGAGGAAAATGGTGGTCTATTGCATACACTGCCTGTCCTGCCATTAAAAATAATGAACCTTGGTGGGGGCTCAAATGAAGTGTTTTGATGGCTTCATTAGCAAGGGAGAGCGTCATGTACCATGATTTTCCTGAATCAAGACTAGTAAAAATACTACTTACAAATTGCGCACTGTCATGATTGTATGTATAGCGTGCACAATAAAGTGCAATTTGTTGCGAATCTTGAATAGCAATCAAATTACGAACGATACTCTTACTTGGAAATGTATATAAATTTGGAATTAGTTTCTTATCTAAATCGTAATAATATTGAGATTGGTGCCAAGATTGGCCAGCATCAAGACTGTAATAATTTCCATGCCACTGTGCAGCGGTAGAACCTAATGCAGGAGCATTTTTATCAAGCTCGGCATCAGGATCACCTGATGCAGCTACAAGTAAATCTGGGGTAACGGAAACCACATCAGCTATGCATGCATTTTGAAGACCTGTATAACCAAGTGGCTTCCATTCCTCTGCAATGGATGGTCTAAAAAAAAGTCCCCCAAATGGGCTACATAAGTACTGGCCATGAGGATATGACTTTATAGCCCCTGCCCTACCGATACCGGTAGCGGAACCTCCACCAGCATTTACGGGTAGTTGAAATGGCCCCAGCTGCTGCCATTGCTGCGCTTGCAGGGAAAATTGCATTGCAAAAAACAAAAAGCAAAAAAAGTATGACCGCATGGTAGGCAAAGCTATTAAAATAAAAAACACCACCTAAATGTAATAAGTAGAGCAAGCAATACAATCTGATAGCCTTTTTGCTTGCCCATAATTTCACTAACAGAAAGTCTGGAATTGTATTGGATTTTTTTTGTGTGATCTGTGTAATATGTGAGACATTTTCTATGTGTATATTTTCTCTCACAGAAAGCACAGAAGGCACAGAAGGGTTTTTACGCTTAGTTTTTTTCTGTGTGATCTGTGTAATCTGTGAGCTTATTTTTTTTACGTCTTGTTTAAAAACTGAATGCCTAATTTTTTCTCTCACAGAAAGCACAGAAGGTGTTGCCGCTTAGTTTTCTCTCACAGAAGGCACAGAAGGCACAGAAGGGTGTTGGATTATTTTCTGTGTGATCTGTGTAATCTGTGAGCCTATTTTTTTTACGTCTTGTTTAAAAACTGAATGCCTAATTTTCTCTCACAGAATGCACAGAAGTCACAGAAGGGTTAACACTTAGTTTTTCTCTCACAGAAAGCACTGAAGTCACAGAAGGGTTAACACTTAGTTTTTCTCTCACAGAAAGCACGGAAGGCACAGAAGGGTTTTTACGCTTAGTTTTTTTCTGTGTGATCTGTGTAATCTGTGAGCCTATTTTTTTTACGTCTTGTTTAAAAACTGAATGCCTAATTTTCTCTCACAGAAAGCACTGAAGACACAGAAGGGTTAACGCTTAGTATTTCTCTCACAGAAAGCACAGAAGTCACGGAAGTGTGTTGGATTTTATGTGTGTGATCTATCTAATAAGCAATCCATTTCCATCTTGGGCTTATTCTTTGCAATCTGTATGGCCAATATGTTATACCTATGGTAAAAATAAAAAAACCACAACTTTAAA
>JBDKJS010000049.1:0-11475 GCA_039806065.1 Bacteroidota bacterium
AATAATAATATTGGCATCATCGAAAACAATCATTTGATTAGGACATGGGGCGTGCAAACTGATATTACTGAGCGAAAAAAAACGGAACGAGAACTAATAGAAACCAACAAGGAGTTAGATACGTTCTTTTACAAAGCTTCGCATGATTTAAAAGGACCGCTGGCAAGCATTATGGGAATAGTTAACCTTGCCCGACTTGAACAAGATACCAACGCTACTCAAAACTTTTTTGATATGATAGAAAGCAGTACTATCAGGTTGGATAATACGCTTGTAGATTTAATAGAACTAGCGCGTAGCCGCAAAGGAGTGAGCAAACTCAGTGAAGTGAATGTATCACAGTTGGTCAACAATATCCTTAGTTCACTTTCGCATATCAAGGGCTATGAACAGTCTGAAATAAAAGTCAATATTGATCCACAATTAAACTTGATAACTGACAAGGTATTACTCACCTCTATACTTCAAAATTTAATTCACAATGCCATTAATTACTGCAAACGGATTGATCCGCTAATCAAAGTACAAGCCAAACAAGAAAACAAGAATGTTATATTTGAAGTAATAGATAATGGGCCAGGAATAGCATTACACATCAGAGATAAAGTTTTTGAAATGTTTTATAGAGGCAATCCTGATAGCCCTGGAAGTGGACTTGGCTTATTTATTGTAAAAAATGCAGTAGAAAAACTTCAAGGAAAAATTTCGTACGATACACAAGAAGGTAAGGGGACCAATTTTATTGTATCACTTCCTTTGCAATTAAATTTAGATTAATAAAATGATCTTAAAAATAGAACACATAGGCATAGCAGTGGCTGATGCAAAACTAAGTCAACAATTATTTGACAAGCTTTTAGGAGTGGAAAGTTATAAAACCGAGGAAGTAGCATCAGAAAAAGTAAATACCATATTTTATATGGTAGGAGCAACTAAAATGGAGTTAGTAGCAGCTACAGCTCCCGAAAGCGCCATTGCCAAATACTTGATTAAGCAACGAGAAGGGGTTCATCATATCGCTTTAGAAACAGATGATATCTATGCTGAGATGGAAAGATTAAAAAATGAAGGTTTTGAGTTATTGATGCCAGAACCCAAGCATGGTGCCGATAACAAATTGATTTGTTTCCTTCATCCTAAATCTTGCAATGGTATTCTCATTGAACTAACACAAGAAATCAAATAGCCTCATCAGGCAGTTTAAATAATTTATTTCCTGCTATACAATGCACCGCTGATTTTTTTGTAGGCTTAATAATTTTTCGACCTGTTAAATAACCAAATGCAGGCAACATCAATTGCTTTTGATGAATATAAAAACAATCAAGCGTAAGTTTATCTATGATGCCCTGCTTGATTATTACAGCTGGATGCACATGGCCAAAGATTAAGTAATCGGTTGATTGCATTGGCATGTGAGAAAAATTGAGCCCCCCCATTGCCCATAGCCCCTTGTGATATTCAATATTATTTATTTTATACAGGGCAGCAGGTATGGTATCATGATTTCCTGCTACCAGATGAAAATTGAGTTGATCGTATTTTTTTTTCCAATTGATAAAATCGTCCCATTCTGTATTTCTACTTGCATGAAAAAGATCTCCAACAATAATAATATGATCAAGATTAAAATGATTGATTAGAAAGTCGAGACTGTTCAAATCATTGTAAATAGCTTCAATTGGTAAATAAGAACCTTGCGATCTGAAATAAGCAGCTTTTCCAAGATGTACGTCAGATAGCACAAGTGCATTTTGTTTTGGCCAATAAATGGCTCGCTGTGGCAACAGTTGCAGATATTCACTCCCAAATTTTATTTCCATAATGTAAATCATAGCACTCTTTTCAATTCCATATTTCATCTAATACCTTTAAGGAATTAATGGTGCCAAAATGATGCCTATGCATTTGAAAAAAAAGTAATAGACTTTCCAGAAAATTTTTTTTTTCTGATTTGTTTAATAGCTGTGGGATGGGCATGCTTAGCGGATAGCGTGCGCACAATTGTAAAATTACTGCTGCACTACCTTCTAAGTAAAGCGGATGTAGCGGAACCGATTCTTTAAACACCCCTTCTTGCAAATCGAAGTAAAAAAGATTATCGGCAATTTCTCCGTGGGGAAAAAATCCTAAATAGCGTGTTAGTTGCACCATAAACTGTAGATGGAAACTACTGTTAATCGGTTCTTGCACTTCTAATATTCCAATGCTAGAAATCAAAAAGTCAAAAAGTTGAAGATCGGGCTCTTCTTCTTTTAATATTTTATGAAGCAACTCATGTAAAAATATTGCTATAGAACTTTTTATTGGATGGGTGGTAATGCCATGTAAATGTTGCAATACTTGTATGTCGGCTATTCTTTTCAAGCCGGCCTTATTGCTATGATACACCACCATTTCTACCACTGCTAAAGGATGAAAGATAGATGCGGGAAACTTAGATCCTTTTTTTCTAACACCATTAACAAGGTAACTTTGCAAGCCAAGTTGGTCGGTAAAAATTGCTGCTATGATACTGCTTTCGCGGTATGGAGTGGTTTGCAACACTATTCCTCTTACTTTTACTTGCATGAGCACAAAGGTAAGTAATAAAAAAAGCTGCTCACTTGCATGAGCAGCTTTTAAAAGAATACAATGCTAATATTTATTGAATAACTACTATTTGTTTATCCTTAATATGTGTTCCTGCACTTTGTAAGGTGTAAATGCCCGGTGCAATATTCGAAACGTTTAACGTCTGCACACCAGCCAACACCGTTTGATTTAGGACTACTCTTCCAGTCTGATCAAACATTTTTACCTGGATAGCTTCGCTAACCACCAGGTTTAATTGAGCTGAAGTGGGGTTAGGATATAGGCTCACTTGAGTGCCATCGGTTAGATTTAAAACAGATTGCGGTCCAACGAACACATTAACCGGAACAAGTGCCGAGGTGCAATAAGTTGTTGGTTGTTCAACTTTCCAATCATAGAAGTAATAGAAATAATTGGTGCCAAAAGAATTATCATTGATGCTAATCAAATTATTGATTACATAAGGATAAGGTAAGCCTCCATTATTGATGGTACGCTTAAGTCTGGGGCCATCCTGTGCCCATCCTATTATTTGTTGATTGATGGCAGCATCAGTGCCAATGGTATATACACCAGGGATAAGGAATAAGTTTAGATTAACCACTTGGGTATCCTGAGTAATGTCAACTGATCTGGAAGCATAAAGCGCACCTTGATCATCGTAAATGTCAATCTTCCGGGTGCCATAGGTATCAGTATAAGTTTTTACAGTTTTGAGTGTACAATTTGATAAAACTTCAAAAGTAGTAGTAGCATTGGTTGAACCGTTGCTACTATAGTTACTGGTACCGGTATGATTGGTTTCACCTGTTATGAACAAGCCGCCACCAATAGTAGCAGCACTTTGAACATAATAAGTAGTATTGGCATTCAGCACGGGAGTATTAAAATTATTTCCAGTAGCAATGGGAGTACCACCGGTATTAGTGGCAAACCAACTAATATTGTTTCCAACCGCATTTAAACTAGCCGATCCAGGAGCTGGAATATTTACATCTGCTGCAGTAGGTGCTGTAGCGGTAACTACATTTACCGTGATCGCATTGGAAGTCCATTGCTGGCAGGCACCATTTATGGTTAGGGTATAATTACCTGAGCTGGTGATCACCGTATTTTGGTTTACATCGCCATTGCTCCATTGATAGCTACTAAGTCCAGCTGGACCTAATAAGGTTACACTTCCGCCATCACAAAATTCAATTCCTGATGCTGCGGTAATACTAGGAGTTTCATCAGGATTAAGTGCAATTGAAACGGTTGGTGAAACACTTGTACAATTATTTCCACTTTGTGAAAGCACAAAATTAAATTCACCTGTGGTGCCTATAACTACGCTTTGAGTTGTAGCGCCATTGCTCCATAAATAGTTGTAACCTGCGGGTGCTTGCAAGGTGGTGGTGGTGCCATTGCAAATAACCAATCCGCCCAAGGTGCTCATAATAGCTGCCGGAGCCACACAATCACTTTCGATCACTGTTAAAAACTGGTTGGTACTGATATTGGTTAGGGTTTGTTCAATTCCGCTAGGCCATTCTATTACAACAGAGTCAACCATTACATTAGTGCCCAGTCCAAAGTGAAGCATACTACTATTTACGGTGCCATAACTTTCACCACATTTTACTTCGCGCACTTGCTGGCCAAAAGCTCCATAAATTCTTACCTTAGCACCTATGGCTTGGTGATTGGAAACAGTGCCTTTCAATTGAACGGTTAAAAATTTATTTGTATTACCACCATTCATCCAAACCACATCATCTATATTGCTGGGATTGGTGTAGATTGTTGCATAGCTACCATAAATATCAACAAACCCATCATGATTTAAATCACCAATAGAGAAAGACTCCATATCATTGCCATCAAAAAGGTTATCCACTTTCGTAAAGGTCATGTTTCCATTGTTTCTATAAAATCTGTCATCGCTACCTGTAACAAATATGTCCATAAATCCATCGTTGTCAAAATCTTCAACCACACTTTGAATAGGTGTAATGTCATCAATATCAAAATTGGTTGCATTTGTTATATCAGTAAAATTACCAGCACCGTCATTCTCTAGAATTTGACTTTGGTAATCGTGATTGGTAATTACTACATCTTGATCGCCATCATTATCCAAGTCACCAAATGCTGAGGTCCATGATTGCCATCCTATAGCTAGACCATGTGCTGCTGCATTTTCAGTAAATGTTCCATTTCCATTATTAACAAACATCACATTAATTCTTCGACCATCGGTAGGCGAATTTACTCCTTGCCTGCATTTAGCAATGTACAAATCAAAATCGCCATCATTGTCAAAGTCGGTCCATACGGATCCATAATTTCCACTATCATCAGTTCCGGTTACATCAAAATTGATGATGCTACTTTCTGTAAGTATGCCTGCACCATTATTAAGATAAACGTGGCTTTCAGCATTATCATCGCACAGAAAAGCGTCCACCCAACCATCGTTATTGATATCAGCAAAGGTTGCATTTTGAAGAAAGAAGCCTGAGTTGGGAAGGGTTTGGAGGGACATACCGGTGCCTGCATTATTGGTCATGAAAATTTGAATACTAGGACTTGATCCTCCTGCCAAAATATCCATATAACCATTGTGGTCAAGATCAGCGGCACACATGGCCCATTGCGATCCACTTCCAAAATCGCCCATATATTGGGTGCGGAAGGTATTATTCGTTCTTTGTATTTCTATATAACAGTATCGACCTTGGTCCAGTCTTATGATATCATCCATTCCATCATTGTTCCAATCCACAATGGTAGTAGGGCATCCACTATTAAAATTAGTAGTGTTTAGTTTGTTGTTGGCATTCTTAAAAGCCAATTGCCCTTGAGCTGCGCTGCCAAGCATGAGCAAGCACAAGGTGTTGAAAGTGGTGAGTCGTAATAATTTTTTCATTTAAAATAAGAATAAAAGTTAGCAATTATAGATGTAATATTTTTTTAGTGACGATTCCATTGCCTGTTTCAAACACAGCCAAATAAATTCCTTTAGCAGGCTTTAAGTAAATGATGTTTGAATGGAGCAGTTCTGGTGTGTTGTAGTAGCCAATTAATTTGCCGGTAGGGTCATAAACTTTAATACTTTTCACTGGATCATTGGTTGAATAAGTTACGTATTCACCATAAGTAGGATTGGCAAGCAACGTAATTGTTGGGCGTGTGTGAACATTTGAAATGGAAGTAGTATTGAGCACATTGTTTAAAGTATCCTGTGCAATGAGCACAGGGTTGCGGTCAGCGTTTTGAAACATGGTCAAAAAGCTATCTATTTCTGCTGAGGAAAAATCATCCATTTCTACCAACCAACCTGGAGGCACAGCTTGGTAATAAACACTAGCACTAATATTTATCGATCCTGTATAATTATTTAGAGGGATATGAAAATGTACAATATCTTTACCAGTACCTTCAATAGCAGCATTGCGATTAAAATCCGGATCAGTGGCGGCATGGCCTGCAATCACGGTAGTATCATAAGTATAATGCGTGGTGGTGAATCCTGCCGGTGGTATTCTGTTATCTTTAAGATGCGAAGCCGACCGTTCTAATACCGTAGTGCGATTGCCATTTACATCGCCCATCACCATTTCATAAATTTGTGCTTGAGCAGGGTTATTGATCACTTGATAATGCCTTTCATATTGGGTATCAATATTGGCCACTTCATAATTTTGGTCAAACAATCCTGATGCAAATAATGTATCGCCATTGGCTTTGGTAACAATGTATTGTAGTACTGCCCTTCGTGCCGGATAGCCACTCGGGAATTTATGCCCGGCCCTGTTGGTTAGTGTAACTGATAAAAAAGCCGAATCGGCTGTGATGCTATCCAGCGCATTAGCAACCGTCAATGTTTGGGTAGTTAAAAGTTGGTTAATAGCTGCAAGGGTAGAATCAAAATTGGCATCAGGCGCAGTTATGCCTAGTGAATTTTTATTTTGCTTTATTAAATTCACCATAAAACTATTGGCACCAGAAAAAGTATGGAGATTAAAAGGTGATCTCCCAGGCAAACCTATGTAACCAACCGCTATTTTAACCGGATCTTCTATCTCTGGCATATGGCAAGTTTGGCATGTGATGGCCTGCGCTGGATAAGAAGAATTTAACCATTCATGGTAGGTGGCTTGCTCTACAAAAGTGCCACCGGTGTAATTACCGTTTAAATCAACTGTGTTGCTTATGAGTGTATGGCAAGGCGAACAAAATTTCCCTTCACTTACATGTGCGCTATAAGCCGGTTCCAAACCGGTGTACAGTTGCATGGGACCCTGCATAGGATTAAAGAAGGGGCCATAAACAAATCTATTGGTATCAAAAGGAATTAATCCATTGAACAGCGATCCTAAAGTGTTACTATCTTTTATAGCATGGCAGCTATGACAGTTTACACCTGTCATTCCCAATGAATCAATTTTTACATGGTTCAATGTATAGGGACCTTGGCCTTTGTAAAAAGCGCTATAATGACCGGCAGGGGCATGGCATCCAGTACAAAAGTTTTGTAATTCATCACCATGTCCTGGGTTTACTAATACCTCGTGAGACACCTTTGCTCTCCACAGAGGATCGTATCCACTCAAACCCATCATACTCGTTTCCCAATCATCATAAAGATTTACATCCAACCCATTACCATCAACCATGGCTTGCCCCATAGGATCAAACCCATGACATCCCTTACAGTTAGATGGAGAAAGAAAATACTCCCCACTATCAAGCGGAATGGCCGAAAGTACCGATTGGTGTAGCCTTAGTAAATCTGCCTTAGAAAGTGGACCGTGACCGCCAGCCATATCCTTTTTTACAGGAAGCAGGGCCATGATCAATACGATAATTAAAAGCGAAAAAGTAACAAATAAATTTCGTTTCAAAATAGAAGGGTGTGAGTCAATAAATAAAGTTAAATTCCAAACCCAAATATACTTAAAATACCCATCAAGGTTCGGCTAATAATTGCATCTGCTTGTACTATTTTACTAAAATGTAGTATTGCAAGCAAATAGTCTACCAAAAAGCACCTCAAATGATCACTTTCTACACCTATACCATTGTATTTTCATAATGCAAAACTATTTGTTCGAGCAGTAGCAGTATTTCATGAGCACTATTGGCGGTTACTAGTTTCATTCTAAAATCCTTAAAGTGATCAAACCCTTTGAAATAATTGGTATAATGCTTCCGCATTTCAAAAATTCCCAACTTCTCTCCCTTCCATTGAACTGATTTTTTGAAGTGAACAAGGCATGCATTCACCCTTTCGCTCACTGTGGGAGGTGGCAACACCTCCATGGTATTTAAATAATGTTTTATTTCTCTAAATATCCAAGGGTAACCAATGCTAGCCCTACCTATCATTACACCATCCACTCCAAATCTTTCCCTCACCAGCTGCGCTTTCTGTGGGCTATCAATATCACCATTTCCAAAAACCGGTATCCTCATTCTGGGATTGGCCTTGGTAGCACCTATTAAATCCCATACGGCAGGCCCTTTATACATTTGCTTTCTAGTGCGACCATGAATGGCTATTGCCTGTATGCCTATGTCCTGAAGCTGCTCTGCCACGGTAACAATGTTCATAGACTGTTCATCCCACCCAAGCCTGGTTTTTACTGTTACCGGTAGTTTTACCGCATCCACCACTGCCTTAGTCATGGCTACCATCTTAGGAATATCCTGTAACAATGCAGCCCCTGCCCCTTTGCACGCCACCGCTTTCACCGGACAGCCGTAGTTTATATCTATCAAATCAGGCTGAGCCGCTTCAGCAATTTGAGCCGCCTCGATCATAGACCTTATATCACTCCCAAATAACTGAATACCAATGGGCCTTTCATATTCAAACACATCCAGTTTTTGTTTGCTCTTAGCAGCATGTCTTATCAAACCCTCGCTACTTATAAACTCGGTATACATTAAATCGGCACCATGCTGCTTGCACACATATCTAAATGGCGGATCGCTCACATCCTCCATAGGAGCCAGTAAAAGCGGAAAAGTTCCTAAACTTATTGAGCCAATTTTAACCATAATGCTTACTTTCGCACCGCAAAAGTACTGAATAATGAAACTCAGGGCAATATGGAAAGATAACACACCTTACAGCAAACTGCTGCTCACTGTAGGCATCGTACTACTTTGTGCTGTAGCAGCCAGTGTTATTGCCACTATTTTGGCCAGTACACTCCACGGCATCAGCATCATGCAGCTGCAATCCCTCCTCACCCAACTTACAAACCCCACCACCATCAATATTTTTAAAATCATACAAACATTTTCAAGTATTGGCACGTTCATTATTCCTGCCTTGTTATTAGCATACCTCTTCAGCGATCATAGCACCAGTTATCTTCACATGGGTTGTAAGCCCACCCTAGCACCCACTGTATTAAGCATTCTCTTGCTAATCATAGCCCTACCGCTCATCAATTATTTAGGCGCCCTTAATGCCAAACTGCAGTTGCCCGCTAGCCTACACAGCATTGAGGCTTGGATGAAAAATGCTGAACAAAATGCAGCCCAAATAACCGCACAGTTCTTAAAAATGAACAGCCTGTCAGATTTAGTTATCATGCTCTTTATAGTAGCCATCATACCAGCCCTTGGCGAAGAATTGTTATTCCGAGGCATCGTGCAGCGGCTCACCACACAGCTCACCAAAAATATACATGCCGGCATATGGATCGCTGCCATCATTTTTAGTGCCATGCACATGCAATTCTATGGTTTTTTACCTCGTATGCTCCTAGGAGCCCTATTGGGTTATTTACTCATCTGGTCCGGCAACCTTTGGATCCCCATCATTGCCCATTTGGTAAACAATGCCTTGGCAGTAATCATGGCCTATGCTTACGGTGCACAAACCCTCCAAATCAATCCCGATGAAATAGGCATCGCCCCAGGCGATCATCTCATATTGCTGTGCAGCAGCACACTATCCTTTATAATAATTTTAATATTGTATAAAAACAGAATAAATACCCAAACCTATCATACTACCCACCAATAAATACTAACAAAAAAAGGAGACTTGTCCGAGTGGTTTAAGGAGCAAGCCTGGAAAGTTTGTATACCAGCAATGGTATCGAGGGTTCGAATCCCTCAGTCTCCGCCACTACACCCATCATCACCCACACTGCCGGGTTTTATAGTATTTGAGCGGCATCACCACCACCGCACCTTATCACCCGCAGTGCCGGTGTTCGCTCATAGTGCTGCTAAAAAAAATACTTTTTTTAGCAGCAGCTAATCCGCTCACCCACGGGCCGCAGTTCATCAGCCTAGCACCCATCACCTCATTATTTTCATCCAAGTGCGCATTACACTTTCATTCCTTATTTTTTAGCTGCGTGTGGCATATTGAGTGGGAGAATGAAAGTGCCCGTAGTTTTAGAAGAATAGTAGTAGTTTCCAGCCATTCATCATTGGGTGGGCTCAATTTCATTTTCAAGACCCACATCTCATTATAACTCAAAAAATTGCATTGGAATCAAGTTGGTCAATTGGAAATTAATTGTTGTAACAGCTATTAAAATTAATAATTGCCCATTGAAATTAATTTATTATTTTCACCTCTATAAAAAGTAAAAATCATGAAAATAAAAATTACTTCCTTGGTGCATGCACTGAAAATTTTAAGCAACCCATACAGTGCACAATATTTGATATGAACGGCCGCATGGTTTACAGTTCAACCCATACCACACAACCACCCTACCTTACACAGGATGTAGATTGCAGCTCTCTTGCAAAAGGAATGTATGTGGTGCAGTTGGTAACAGAAAAAGAGGTGATGAGTAAAAAGATTATAAAGCAATGAGAAGGGTAATATTTTTATTTTTGTTTTATCAAGTAAACACCGCCATAGGCATTCACCTGCGAAACTTTACCGAAAGTAAAATTGGGCAGGCAGGTTTAGGCAATACTTATACCAACAGCGTACCTGAAAGTGATATAAAAGACCTACAAATAGGCGTTTGGTTAGAGAATTGTCGAAATATTGAAGTTGTGGACAACAGGTGTGAGTGGTTGGGCAGCAGTGCCAACCTGCAAGATTACAAAGGTGTATTGCAAGGAATGAGTTTAAACAATACCACAGCCTCAAAACTATTGCAAAACAAAGCTACCAATATGGGTATAGGGTTTAATTTTTTAGGCGATTGTAAGCTCACCAACCTTTATTGCAACACCAATGAAAATTGCTGGCATGGCATGTATCTGGAAGATGTAAGCACCGTAATTTCTGACCAAGGAACAACCTCGCAAAGCTGGAATAATAAATGGACAGGAAATTTGGATAACAAAGTAGATGGGAGTCAATTAGCAGGTAATCCAATAAAATGGTATTACAAGCCCGCTGATGGGCCTCAATTTAATCCTAATCCTTCCGGTCCTTTTATTTTACCGATAACTGCAAGTGGCAATTATCCCTGCACAGCACCTCAAGGCCCTATGAATAACGATGAACGCGAAGCGGCCTTTGGTGGCACTGTGCGCGATAGTACTGAAGATGATCCTGATTCTACTTATTTTAAACAAGCAGCCGATGAATCGTTTTATAAAATCGCCAAGAGCAACGAAGCTGTACTCGATCTCAATGTGCCTGTTGATCAATTGTATCAGGCAAAGTTTGATGAACTGCAAGCCGGCAACATTGGCAAGTATGAAGAAGTGGTAACAGCCATTGATGAAGGCGAAAAACAAATAGCCATTCAAAAGCTATCGACCATTGTTGATCAAAATGCCATAGAGCAAAATAAAAAATATGTTGCCGGAGTATTGGCATCCATTTATGATGTGAGGCTCGATGCCGATAGCGATACCATTGTAGCATTACGTGCCATAGCATATACCCATCCCTTCTATGGAGGCGAAGCAGTGTAT
>JBDKJS010000050.1:0-9458 GCA_039806065.1 Bacteroidota bacterium
TTTTTCGATTATTTCACCAATTTTATGTTCTTATGATCCCAATGATAAATTAGTAGAGCCCAAGGGAGTTACAGATCAACATATTGTTGATAATGACACCGTACTAACTTATACAATTCGATTTCAAAATACAGGAAATTATTTTGCCAAGAATATAAGTTTACTTGATACGCTTGATAATAATCTTGATCTAGCCACTTTTGAATTTTTAGCTTCTAGTCATAATCAAATTCCTATTCTTCGAGGGCGGGTTTTAAATGTGAACTATCAAAACATCTATCTACCTGATAGCAGCTCAGACTATTTTGGAAGCATGGGCTATTTTTGTTTTAAAATTAAACCCAAGCCTCATTTGAACATTCCGCAGCCGATCGATAATAAGGCATACATATACTTTGATTTTAATCAACCGGTAATTACAAATAATGTAAGAGTGACAGTTGGAACCATTCCGGTTGAGTTAAACAATCCTGGACAAAATAATCGGGTATTGGAAGTAGCACCTAATCCAACGCATGGTTTTGTTCAATTATATTTAGATCAGAAAAAACTGGATGGAGAGCTAGTTTTTATTTACAATAACTTAGGAGTTAAAAAGCTCACTCAAGTCATAAACGGAACATTAGATCTTAGCCTAATTCCATCAGGCATTTACACCCTCCAATTGCAAAGAGAACCAAGTTTAACAGTAAGATTTGTAAAAATATAGATTACTATACTGCAATGCGCATAAATTGATAGTGGTTAATGAATGAAACACATACCGCTTAAACCCTTTCAATGATCACAGCATAGCCCATCCCAACTCCAATACACATTGTTACCATTGCATATTTTTTTTGGTTGGTTTGCAAGCTTAAGGCCGCACTGTATAAAATGCGAGTACCACTCATACCTAAGGGATGACCAAGCGCAATGGCACCCCCATTTGGATTGATTCTTTCATCATTATCTGTCAAATTCCATGCACGTGTACAGGCCAATGCCTGAGCAGCGAAGGCTTCATTTAATTCTAAGTGATCTATTTGATCCCAGGTTAGTCCAGCTTTTGCCAAGGCATTGTTAGCTGCTGCCACAGGACCTATTCCCATGGTTCGAGGAGCTACACCAGTGACTGCCGATGAAACAATTCTTGCAATTGGAGTCAGTTGAAAATTTTCTATTCCTTTTTCTGAGGCCAATAGTATAGCGGCTGCACCATCATTTAAGCCGCTAGCATTTCCTGCCGTAACAGTACCATCTTTTCTAAAACTAGGCTTCAACTTGGCCAAGGTTTCTAAAGTGGTGTTTGGCTTTATGAATTCATCTTGTTCAACGATCAGTGGAACACCTTTTTTTTGTGTGATCGTAATGGGTGTAATTTCTTTAGATAGCCTTCCATTGCTTAAAGCCTTAGCAGCTTTCTGTTGTGACCATAAAGCAAATTGATCCTGATCGGCTCTAGATATTTGAAAGCGATCTACTAAATTTTCTGCAGTTTCGCCCATCGCATCAGTGCCATACATTTCTTTCATCACAGGATTTATAAATCGCCAACCAAAGCTACTGTCAAACAACTGCATGTCTCTACCATAAGGAGTAGCGGTTTTGTTCATCACCCAAGGCCCTCTGGTCATCTGCTCTACACCACCTGCAACCATTATGGTTGCATCGTTGGTTTGTAAATATCTGGCGGCAGCTATCGCTGCACTCAACCCTGATGCACATAATCTATTGACAGTTTCGCCAGGCACTTCTAAAGGATAACCCGCTAGCAATAAACTCATTCTTGCTACATTTCTATTATCCTCACCAGCCTGATTGGCACACCCAATAATTACGTCACCAATGGCTTTTGGGTCAAGACCTGGATTGATTAAAAGCAACTGCTTAAGCACATGAGCTAATAGATCATCAGCTCTTACTGCTGCTAACTTTCCTGACAAATTGCCTATGGGGGTTCTTAGTCCATTAATGATATATGCACTTGGTGACATGGATAGAGTAATTTAATTAAGCGATTGTATATGTATAATATAAAAGTTACTTTGTTTAATTTTTAATAAACTTGGCTACAGCATATTGCCCAAGGTTATTCACAGTAGTGATAGTGTACCAGCCTTTGGGCAGGTTTTGAATATCAATTATTTCATCAGACAGATAATTTACTTTTTTCAGCACAAGGCGTCCGGTCAGATCCAATATTTCTACTGACCATTGCCTAGGTTCGCCATTGCGAGCGATGGAAATAAAATTATGGGCTGGGTTAGGATAGAGGAGTATGTTTTTTTTATAAACATCATTTAATCCTATCGGGCAATTTACATTGTATTTGTATAGTTCTTCGCCTAAAGCATTATCATAGCTACCACCATAATACATTACATTGTTAAGTATTATTTTATCCTTTATAAGCCGGCCACCTTGTGGGTCAGCAGCAATACCTTGAATACGAACTGTTCCTGATGAAGTACCATCAGTGCGATACAAATTTTCGCCTGTTATATTTAAAGGATTAGTGGCACTAAAATAAACATCACCACAATAAGTAATAAAATCGCGAACTCCGCTATGTGGTGATCCAGGATTTAAATCTAAAAGCATTTGTGTTCCGGCAGTTGTTCCATCGCTTATCCATGGTTCATCACCAACTCCATCGGCATTGCCTATAAAATACAATAGCGATTCACCTTTGAAAATACTGCTGTAAGTTTGATTGCCGATGCTTCCAATTTTAGTTATCTTAATAGGATTGATATTGTACCCTTGGGTACTATCAATGGCATAAAGATAAAGCGTATCAAAAGCAGGTTTAGCAAGAAAGTATAGTTTATTGTTGAATAATGTGAATGCAGCAGGTTCGCTACCTGAAAAGGGTGCTACATTGATTTCAGCAAGTTGATAAGTGCCAGTATCGCTCCCATCGCTTACCCAGGTTTCATAATTGCTAAAGCCTTCTACTGCACTAAATACCATCTTGTTATTATAAATGGCATAACCAGCAGGAGGAAACATGCTTAGATTGGTTTTCACCAAAGTAGTGTTAGCTGTAGTTCCATCAGATTTGTATAAACTTCCTACGCCTCCATTGAAAGAGCCAGTAAAGTAGAGTGAGTCATTATAAACCATAAGACCTTGAATTAAATTTTGAAAAACAGTAGTATTGGAGATGTCAATTGCTATGGTAGTGCCGGCTAATGTTCCGTCTGTTTTATAGATGGCTTTATCATAAGGGCTATTGATTTTGGTTGCAATAAAATAAATTTCATTTCTATAAACTGTAAATAATTCTGATGGATTAGAATTAAAAGAAGGATTGATGGTTTGTGAAAGGTTACTCCCTGTTAACTGCAATAAATTAGTAGTTCCTGCTGGAGTTCCATCAGTTACATAGGGTCTATAAACCAAGCTTCCTACGGTAGGGTCGGCCATAGCAAAATAAACTTTACCATTGTGGCTTTTCAAGGCAATGGGATCACCACTGGTATTTTGTCCATAAAGGTCTAACAGTAATTGAATAGAATTGGTTTGGGGATCATAAGCATGAAGTTCTCTATTGGGGCTGCTGCTAATATAGGTGTTGGCTGCGAATACCAATTTATTATTTACACTACTAAAATTGGCTGGTGCACTACCAACCACACCCGGTGCAATGGATCCTACCAATTCAGGAGTTTGAGCATTTAATTGGCTAATGAATAAAACAAGAATGTGTAACAGTAGTTTTGATTTCATGAAAGGTGTTTTTGTTGTTTGTTTTTCTTTAAATTATTATTAATCTTGTTAGATGATCCAATCTTTTTGAGTTCTGTAAACAGTGCCTTTGAAGAAGGCCACTTTGTTTTGATTTTGATTGGTTATTTCAATAAGGTAAAGTCCAGTTTTATTTGTAAGACTTAATTCTGTTGCTTTGGCAATTAGTATATCATGTACGTGCACTGCTACCGGAAACGAAATGGAACACTCTAGCGCCACACTTAATTTGCCATAGGCGTTGGCTGCGAAGGCAAGCGCACTATCAGCAAAGCTAAAGCAGATACCACCATGGGCAATGCCAAATCCATTTACCATTTCAGGTCTTATTTTCATTTGAAGTTTACAATTGCCTTCCTTGCTTTCCAATACTGCTATTCCTAACCATTGACTGAATTGGTCATCGGCCATCATTTTGTTTACTATGGCGAGTGATTTTTCCATATTTAATTATTTTAATAATTATATTTTCACCTTCTTTTTCTTCCGCTGCCAATTAATGCTCCTAGCAGTCCCCTGGCTACTGTGTTCACTACCGATTTAACTAGCGGATTTTTGGTAACGGCTTCTATCCTATCCATTATTCCTTGTTCTGGTTTTTCCTTGGTAGTTGTTTTTGTTTCAGTTGTAGGATCCGTTTTTTCAGGAGTGGTATCATTTAACTTCTTTGTCAGGATCTCATACGCACTTTCTCTATCAACCACTTGATTATAATGACTAGCCAATGAAGAGTCAGCAATTAAAGTTTGTTGTTCGGCAGCAGTGAGCACATCCATTCTGGATCTGGGAGCACACATCAATGTATGTGCTAGTGGTGTGGGGGCTCCTTTTTCGTTGAGTACCGTTACTAAGGCTTCGCCAATGCCAAGTTCAGTAAGTAGTGTTTCGGTATCATAAAATTCTGTTGAGGGATAATTTTCTGCTACTAATTTAATTTCTTTTCTATCCTTTGCAGTGAAGGCACGAAGTGCATGTTGAAACTTAGCCCCAAGCTGGCTTAATATATTTTCAGGAATATCGCCAGGTATTTGGGTGCAGAAATAAATGCCTACTCCCTTCGAACGAATAAGTTTAATCACTGTTTCTAATTGATCCATGAGTGCATCTGTAGCCTCTTTAAATACCAAATGTGCTTCATCGATGAATATGGCTAATTTTGGTAGGGCTTTGTCGCCCATTTCAGGAAACTTTTGATATACTTCAGCAAGTAGGCAAAGCATGAAAGTGCTAAATAATTTTGGCTTGTCTTGAATATCACAGAGGCGCAGTATGTTTATATAGCCATTTCCGTTTCCATCTTTACGTAGTAAATCGGTAACTTCAAAACTTATTTCTCCAAAAAAGTGATCAGCGCCCTGTTGTTCAAGTTCAAGAAGTTTGCGCATGATAACTCCACTAGTGGCTGCGGTAATGGCTCCATAAGCAGCAATATCTTTTTTTCCGTCACCGGTTACATGTAATAAGGCAGCTCTAAAATCTTTTATATCTAAAAGAGGCAAGGCATGATCATCACAATATTTAAACACGATAGTCACAGCCCCTTGTTGATTGTCATTTAATTCAAGAATTTTTGAAAATAGTATTGGCCCAAATTCAGATACAGTGGCTCTAAGTCTTAAGCCGTTTTCATTGCTAATGCTCATCAGTTCTACCGGAAAAGGTTTCCCTTCCCACGCATGACCAATGTATTCATGCCGTTTCGATATTTTATCATTCACCATACCTGCGTGAGCCAATCCACTCAAATCGCCTTTGATATCCATTAATAATACACTTACTCCAGCTTCACTAAGACTTTCCACCAATTGTTGGATGGTTTTTGTTTTGCCGGTTCCTGTGGCACCTGCTATTAGTCCGTGTCTATTAACGGTAGTTAAAGGTATCTTCACCAAGGCTCCTGGCACAGCTTGTTTATCAAATGCAGCCGCCCCTAGCAATATACTTTTACCTTCAAATGTATAGCCTTTATCAATAGCAGTTTTTAAATCAACAGTAGTTTTCATTTTATCAAAGTAAGGGGGTGGTTAAATAAAACGGAAGGTCAAAGGTAAAATATTTTATTGCTTAATTATTGAATAGTAAATTAATGGTATTCAAAAAATAATGTTGACCTTCGTGCAGGTATGACACTTCACAATGGGATTTCAATTTTTAATAAAAAGCAGTGGCTTTTATGGCTATTTATGTTATTTGCTTTTTTATTTTATTTTGGTTTTTATAAAGGTTGGAATAAGGCTGATACTGATTTTACCAACTATTACATCGGATCAGTTGCAGCTGCACAAGGCAATGGACCTTTGTTATATAATGTTGAGGCATTTAATAAAATGGTAGATCAGGCAGCAGCAGGCGCATCGGGATTGTTTTTAATGTATCCACCACCCACAGTTTTTTTGCAAAGAGCCTTTATTGGACTAAGTATGGTTCAGGCCAAGCAAGTTTGGATGCTCATTAATGCAGGTCTTTTATTGTTGTTAATTTTTCAAGGCCGTGTGCATTCTAAATTATCAGCACAACAAGTGGCCATCCTCTTGCTTTTATCAGGCTTTAATATGGCTAATGATTTTTATTTAGGTCAAGTATATGTATTGATGTTATTGCTCACTGTAATAGGGTTTAAATATTATTATGCTGCCGATGATAATCTAGCAGCCATCTTTTGGGGAATGGTAGCGGCCATTAAATATTTGCCACTTTTATTTATTCCCATGCTTTTTTTTACCGGTAGGTTTAAACTCATTTTAAAATTACTGTTGGTAGTATTCATCATTCACTTAGCTTGTTTCAATATATACGGTGCCGATTTTTATGTTGCTTATTTCAAGGCATTTTCTGATAATCTTTTAGCTGGGAAAGTGGCCAATCAGCTCCCACTTTCACCTCAGTATCAATCTTTCGCATCATTGTTTTATCAATTTTCGGATTTCAACTCAGCTAGCAAGGATCAAGGGCTGTTTTTTTTAGGACGTGGTTTAGTAATAGCCTTATTAATCTTAGGACTTATTTATACCCTAGCTCGCTATGCAAAAACATCACGGCTTTCATGGGCTTTTCCCATAGCATTGATTCCGCTAGCATTATTATTGGAGGCAGGATCGGCAAGTTATCATTTACTCTTTTGTTTTATCCCCTTGCTCCTAGTAGTGGCCGATGACGCTGTAATATCACGGAACAAAGTGATGCTTACTGTAGCATATGCAGCACTAGGATTTTTGCCAACAGTACTATTTAAATTTGCGCAGCAACTCGACTCAACCTTATTGTTATTTACTTATAGTAGATTGTGGTGCTTGGTATTATTTTATATTATTTCATTGTGGATACTTTATAAAACTCCCATTGCAAAAACCTACTATAATGACTTGGCGGTTTTGGAGCATTAGCGGTACACTATTTAGTTTTATAGTTATCATAACATCTATTTCATCAAGGGTGGTGGATACCAGCTCATATCCTGTAAAATTATACCAGGTAGATAGTGGATTTTCTAAGTTAAATTATCATACCGGTATCATTTGGACGCTCTCCTATTTAGGAGCAATGCTCCCTGCAGACGAGCCCTGCATTATTTACAACCATGATAGCAGCATTGCTACCATTGATTTTAGGGCCGCAGGTTTTAATGACAGTGCTTTGGCCGCCATTGCAGCCATCTTGGATAGTGTAGATCATACCATTGCACCAGACACGATCGATATTGCAAGATTACTAGTTTTGCTTGCCTATAGTTCGCCACACTATTATGCTATCACCGGTGCGCCCAAAAAATTTTCCCACTTAAAGAGAGTTCCAATTGAAATGGAGAAAAAGTTATTATTATTAAAGTCGAGTATTGCGAAAGGAAAACGGAAGTTGCACTATTACATCAATAAATGGAACGATAGCTATTTCATTGCCGAGGAACTAGATGATAGTGCACAAACAATGGAATTTGAAGTAATGGATTTTTTACCCAATACCCAACCGCGATTTATGATTTATAATAAGCAAGGGCTATTGGTTTCAGCTGCCAATTCTGCCATTACATCGGCCGGAAAACCCGGTAAATGCATGTGGTGCCATGAAAGCAAGGCCCAACCATTATTTGAAACAAGTACTTTAACAGATGTTGCTCAACAGCATTTTTTAAATGAAATAGTAAAGTTTAATAAGGATCTTTATGGCTATAGGAGGTCGCTAAACACACAGGTAGCCTTTGATCAGCTGCAGGCGCACACCAATAGTGAATTGCTTTATATTTCCTTTATGCAATCAAGTCTTCAAAGAATAGCTGGTGAATGGGAAGTGTCAAAAGAAACGGCTCAAGAGCGATTGGCCCCTTTTAATTCAACCTATGATGAAGAGTTTAAGTGGTTAGGTAAGGCGTTTGAACGGGAGTTGATAGATAGTTTATGCAAAAGAAGAACTGTAAGAATTACCCAAAATGTGCGAGAGCAAAACACATTTGAGCCCGATTATTTAAATTACATGCATTAGTACAGGGCAAAAGCTTACTTAAATAGTGTAAGAAAATGAGGCTAATTAAATAGCATAGTCAACACATGGTCGTTTTAAAGTCTATAACCAATCATGTGTATGAAAACCATCAGCGGAAATGATTTAAATATTCTAGCAACGATTTTTGCAGGCAGTAGTGCAAACATTTTTCTTGCTAAATCTGAGGCAAACCAATTTACTAATTTGAGTGATAATGTGCATATCATTGGCACCACTGAAGTAATTGGAACCTATGAAGGGAAGAAAATATTGTTTCTATTTAATGCAGGTGCTTACCACGCATGCCGCTGCCATTTTTCATTTGACTATGTGATTGTTTTCGGTAAAGAATCATTGAAAAAGCATGAGTTTGATTTAGCCACCTTCAATTATATCAATAATGCTGATGGAACGATGCGCTGGGTCTATCCGCAGGCAAATAAATCGCCCATGCATTTGGCTTTTTATAATTCTATTCAGTTGAAAGCATTTACATATAAGGCTGTAACTTCAGCTGCGTATGCCTTGGGATGTAAATCAGTCTTAGCCGATGGGAAATTTAAGGTTTATACAAAAGGTAAATATGAGTTTGAAAATGCTACGCGTAGTATATTTTATAGCGATTATGCCGTCTTTACTGGAACAGTGGGCCCTAATAGGAAATGCCTATTTGCTTTGGGAAAAAAAAATAAAGTTAATAGTTTTTTGAAATTAGGCATTACCAGTACAAGTGTACAGTTAATTGAAAATGAGAAAATGGCCATTTCAGCCATGCAGTCTAAATTGCTTCAGGGCATTATCATCCCAAAGGTACAATCCACCACTAAGGAAGCCTTGGTTATGGACAATATAAAACCTAGTCAGCGTAAACGATCATCTGCTTTTTCAGAAGCACATGCACAAGCAGCATTAGCAATAGTAAAGTCAAATATGATAAGTGAGCGCATAGAACAAACAGATTTTGATGAACAACTAAAAAATAATTTATTTCACCTGCAGCACGTTCGCCCGATGAATGCAATGCCCTACTTGAATGATACTGTGAGCCAACTCAGAGAAATATATCAATCACTCGATAGGTCAGAGAATGCCATATTTAGTGTAGCCCATGGTGATTTCACCCCTTGGAATATGTATGTAGCCAATACTGGTGTCCACCTTTATGATTGGGAACTAAGCAAAACTACAGCACCTGCCTTATTTGATGTGTTTCATTATGTTTTTCAGGAGCAAGTGTTGCTAAAGCACAA
>JBDKJS010000051.1:0-26068 GCA_039806065.1 Bacteroidota bacterium
TATTTAAATAACGGGGTGGGTATTCGAAATTTTAAAAATTTCGCAGGTGGGTCTAAATGCACCATTTCACTAAAACGCAGATTGGGCCATTTTATACCAAGCCATTGATCCATAAAATGTGTTTCAAATAATGCCAAACCAAGCCACACAGTATAGCAGCCAACCACTGAAAAAATATAAAAGTCTACTGCCATTAAGAATGGGAGAACTATTAGCTAGTTATCCACCGCCATGGGGTGTGGTGGCATATTAAAGGTAAAGGAACTGAAGCAGATCAAATTGCTTAGTGGTATTTAATTTTTTATTGATGGCTGTAATATGATGCTTATAAGTATTGATGGCCATGCCCAATTCGGTAGTGATGTTAGATTTGCTTTTGCCGCTAAGGACATGTGATAATACGGCATACTCCTTAGTGGTAAATTTTACCCCAAGTAGTTTTAAAGCTTCATCAGCTTGATAAGTTATGAGGTTCACTTCTGCTTTGTTGATTGTAAGCCTAGCTATGAGTAGGGTATGACTGTGTACCCTAAATTTTACTTTTAATGTTGCAGCTACATGTGCTAATTTTTCTACACTTAAATCATCGCCAAAACATTGGGAGATGTAAGCATGGGTAAATGTAGCTAGATAGGTAAGGCCAATATTGGTAGCAAATGAATAAAATGATAGTTCATATTTAAAATCAAAAAATGGTGTTATGGGTAATCGTTTTTCGGCAGGCATAAAATGCAAAAAGGTAGTTCAATTGCTAAATTAATTAAATAAACGTTATTTATACTACTCAATAAAAATTAAACACTTTAATCTTTTGCTAAGAGTAATGAGCGCTACAATCCACCTATAGTCTAAACACAAAAGCACCGGTGATGATTGAAAAAAAGCTGCCTTGGTGGGGCAGCTTGAATTGTAATTTAAAGGGAGGCCTTACTTTGCTTCGGCCGAGGCGAGTGTTCGCTTTACTGCTACTTGTTCATACCCTTCAATAATATCACCTATTTTTATATCATTAAAGTTATTGATGTTTAGACCACATTCATATCCAGCGCTCACTTCTTTCACATCATCTTTAAATCGTTTGAGTGAGGCTAATTCACCACTAAATACTACGATGCCTTCGCGCACCACCCTAACTTTAGTATTCCTATTGATTTTACCATCAAGCACCATACAACCTGCAATGGTTCCTACTTTTGGTATTTTAAATACTTCACGTATTTCTATATTTCCAACAATTTTTTCTTGGAATTCAGGAGCTAACATACCTTCGATGGCACTCTTCAGTTCGTTGATGGCATCATAAATAATGGAGTATAAGCGAATATCTATTTCTTCTTGTTCTGCTAATTTGCGAGCACTAACGGATGGCCGCACCTGGAAACCTACTATAATGGCATCAGAGGCTGATGCAAGCAAAACATCACTTTCGGTAATGGCACCTACAGATTTATGGATTACATTTATTTGAACTTCTTGATTAGAGAGTTTGAGCAATGAATCAGAAAGTGCTTCGATAGATCCGTCCACATCACCTTTAACAATAACATTTAATTCTTTAAAATTACCGATGGCAAGCCTGCGGCCTATTTCATCAAGGGTAATGTGCTTGTGGGTTCTAATACCTTGTTCCCGCTGTAATTGCAGTCGCTTATTGGCAATTTCCCGGGCTTCTCTTTCATCATCCATCACATTAAAGTGATCGCCAGCTTGGGGCGCACCTTGCATTCCTAAAATTTGCACGGGTGTGCTAGGGCCGGCTTCTTTTATTCTTTGTCCGCGTTCATTAAAGAGTGCCTTAACTCTACCATAATGGCATCCAGCAATCATTACATCGCCCACTTTTAAATTTCCGCCTTGCACCAGCAGTGTGGTTACGTAACCTCTACCTTTATCGAGCGAAGATTCTATGACGGTACCATTGGCATTTCGATCGGGGTTGGCTTTGAGATCTAGTATTTCTGCTTCAAGCAGCACTTTATCCAGCAGCTCGGTTACATTCATTCCCTTTTTAGCACTGATGGCCTGGCATTGGTATTTACCTCCCCAATCTTCAACAAGTATGTTCATTTTACTGAGTTGCTCTTTCAGTCTTTCGGGATTCGCATCGGGTTTGTCCACTTTATTAAAAGCGAACACTATGGGTACACCAGCAGCTTGTGCATGGTTGATGGCCTCCACGGTTTGGGGCATCACACTATCATCGGCTGCTATCACTATGATGGCAACATCTGTTACTTTGGCACCGCGAGCACGCATGGCAGTAAATGCTTCGTGACCGGGTGTATCAAGGAAGGTAATTTTTTTACCGTTCTCTAAAGTTACTTCATAGGCACCTATATGTTGTGTAATACCACCGGCTTCACCGGCAATTACATTGGCTTTGCGCACATGGTCCAATAGAGATGTTTTTCCATGATCCACATGACCCATAACGGTAACAATGGGAGCTCTTGGTTGTAGTTTATCTTCAGTATCTTCTTCGGTTTTAATAAATTCTTGCACATCAGCTGATACAAATTCTACAGTATATCCAAATTCTTCGGCTACTACATTAAGCGTTTCGGCATCTAAACGTTGATTGATGGAAACAAACATGCCCAGCGACATACAAGTAGAAATAATTTCATTGACCGAAACGTTTAGAAGTTTAGCTAATTCATTAGCGCTAACAAATTCTGTAACTTGAATATTTTTCTTTGAAGCATCGGCAGCCAATTGCTCTTCTAATACATTGGCCGCAGCTTCGCGCTTGGCTTTTCTAAATTTAGATCCTTTAGACTTTCCTCCACCACTTAATCGAGCGAGGGTAGCTTTAATTTGATCTTGAATTTCTTTTTCAGTAGGTTCGGCTTTGGGCTCTCTATTGTTAAAACGTTGGCCTGGGCCTTTAGGGCCGTGGGTATTGGGAGCACCCGGTTTGCGGGGGCCATCTTTTTTATACTCAGTAGAAGGTATAGGAGTACCTTTTAAGTTTTCCTTTCGCTTGCGTTTTTTCTTATCATTTTCAGCATTGCGAGGGTCTGATGAGGCCACCGGTTTTTTCTTAGGAGGATCAACAGGAAGAACTATTTTTCCTAGCACCGTTGGTCCCACTAGTCGATCTGCTTTGGCTTTGATCACATCGTTTTCAGCTTCGGGAGCTAGGGCTGGAGGTACAGGAGTAGTATCTACCGGTATTGGAACGATGGTAACATCAGGCACCACTACTTCAGGGGTGGGAGGCGCTTCTGGTGCTGTGGCTTCCACAATAGGTTCCTCCTTTTTCTTTTTGGCACCCTTGGAAACAACATTATTTTTGTCATCCAGTTCGATTTTGTCCAGGACTTTAGGCGCAGTCAATTTTTGTGCTTTGGCCTTTACAACCGGTTCAGGATCAGGTGTAGCTTCCACCTTTGGTGCGGCCACTTCAGGCAAGGGATCAATCGGAGTATTTTTAATGAGTACTACTTTTTGCTCATCCTCTTCAGCTTTAGCTGCTTTTGGTTTTACATCGGCATCCACTACAACTGCATCTCGCTTGGCTTTGCTTTGGGTAATTTTTATTGCCTCCTCTTTGATAGACTTATCCGTCTGAAATTCTTTTTGCAATAGGGCAATAGCTTCAGCAGGCAACTTGGTGTTGGGGTTGCTTTCTATTTTAATACCATTCTTATTCAGGAAATCAATGATATGATCTGAACTGGTATTGTATTCTTTAGCTGCTTTGCTAAGTCGCATTGAAGGTGCTTCTGCCATTTATGTTTGGGTCTCCGATTTTAAAAAATAATTTTACTTGTTACGCTATTGCAAGGCACTTTTATTCGAATTCTGATTTAAGAATTCTTACTACTTCTTTTATTGTTTCTTCTTCAAGATCTGTACGTTTAACTAAATCTTCAACACTTATTTCTAAAACGCTACGTGCAGTATCGCATCCGATGGATTTGAGCTCATCAATAATCCATGGATCTATTTCATCGCTAAATTCGTCAAGTTCCACATCTTCTTCTTCATCTTCGCTATCGCGATATACATCAATTTCATAGCCAGAAAGTTTACCCGCGAGTTTAATATTGTGACCGCTTTTACCAATAGCTAGTGAAACTTGATCAGGCTTAAGGTACACCGCTGCCCGCTTGGTAGTTTCATCTAGTTTGATGGAAGTAATTTTAGCTGGCGATAGTGCTCTAGAGATAAAAAGGGTAGTATTGGTAGTAAAGTTAATTACATCAATATTTTCGTTTCTAAGTTCGCGCACTATGCCGTGTATTCTTGATCCTTTCATTCCCACACAAGCTCCTACCGGGTCTATTCTATCGTCATAACTTTCTACCGCTACTTTAGCCCTTTCGCCTGGTTCACGAACTATTTTTTTAATGGTGATCAGCCCATCAAAAATTTCAGGTACTTCTAATTCAAATAATCTTTCCAAGAATAGTGGCGAAGTGCGGCTCAGAATAATTTTTGGATTGCTGTTAATCATTTCTACTCTGGCCACTACAGCTCTTATGCTATCTCCTTTTTTGAAGAAGTCGCTAGGAATTTGTTCTTTTTTATCGAGCGTAAGTTCATTGCCATCATCATCAATGATCAGAATTTCTTTTTTCCATACCTGATAAACTTCGCCTGTAATTATTTCACCTACTCTATCTTTATACTTTTTAAATACACCTTCTTTTTCCAATTCTTGTACTCTGCTCATTAAATTTTGCCGAGCCGATAAAATGGATCTGCGCCCAAAGTCTGAAAAACGAACCGCCTCTGATACCTCTTCCCCTACTTCAAAATCGGGTTCAATTTTTATTGCTTCGGAATAAGCTATCTGAGTAGATTCATCTTCTACTTCATTATCATTAACAATTAATCTGTTTCTAAACGCTTCCAAATCGCCCTTATCGGTATTGATTACAATATCGAAATTATCGGCTGTTCCATATTTTTTCTTTAGCATGTTTTTAAATACATCTTCGAGGATGCTCATCATGCTTGCGCGATCAATATTTTTTAGATCTTTAAATTCTGCAAATGCGTCTTGCAAGTCAGTTTGTACTGCCATTGTATTTTTATTTTAATAATTTATCGTAAGAGAAGTTAACTGTAGTTTGTTTAATGTCTTTAAATGATAAGTTAATAGTATTCATTTCTATTACTTTCTTTTTATTTATTTTTCTAGATGAAGTAATTTCAAGGCTAAGCGATGCATCATCGGCATGAATAAGTTTTCCGGTTCTTTTAAGTCCATCAAAAGTAATTACATCCACCAAATGATTCAATCTTTTTTGAAATTGCATGGGGTGTAGCAAAGGTTCATCCATTCCGGGTGACCCCACTTCAAGCTCATATTGTTCAAACAGGTTGGTTTCATCTAATACCTGGTGCAAATGCCGCGATAGGCCAGCACAATCTTCAATACGCACACCGGTTAAGGCATCTAGCGCAATGGCGATTTTACCTCCGGAAACTTGAAGGTTGATGAGGACCAGCTCTTTATTGCTAAGATACTCATTAACAGCGGATTTGAGTTTTTCTATTGGGTTCATTTCAAAAATAAAGGGGACTTTTGTCCCCTTCATGTCTTTAACTACGGTGCAAATATAATTAAAAATCAACTACCTAGATTGAATTTGGTGGAATAAAATCTAGGGCTGGGCAGGGCCACATTATGAAGCAAGCTAAAAAACAATCGCAAGGTTTAACAAACGGTTGCGTTTACCAACTAGAATCATGCTTTTACGGAAAAAGGGAGTAATTAGGAGGGGTAAATTTTTAGGAAGTGTTTCTAAACACGAGATTTGCTTAACGAAACAAAAACTTTTTTTAATACTCAATAATTACATAAAACTGAAAGCATGATCCTATTCCAGCATTTATACCAAGGCTACAGCCTATAATAAGGCTTCAAGCAACCTGAACCATTTGAAATCAAAAAGGTGAATTAACTTTTTTTGATTAGCCCACTTTACACCCATGCTTCAAAGAAGTTGGGAGTGCTGTTTCCTTTTAAAAACTTTATACCTGAAAACAATTAAACACAAAACAATGAAAACAATTAGACAATTACTACAGAGCGCAACAATTGCTTTTTTAATTTTATTCCAATGCCTGGATGCATACGGTCAGTGCAGTGGAGGAACATCAGCCGGAAACATCACCATGAGTGGATGCTGGCAAACAGTGAGCATTAACAATGGTCAATATAGAAGCTTTACTGCCGTTTCAGGAACCACCTACCGGTTCAGCTTTTGTAATGGTGGGGGATCATCGCCCAGTAATTTTGATACTAAAATAACGATACTTACCAATAGCGGCTCCTTTGCCAATGGCTATGATGATGATGGATGTGGAGATTTAATTAGATCAGAGTTATCATGGACCGCCCCAAGCAATGGCACATTTAGGGTATTGGTGAGTAGGTTTACTTTTACTAACAGTTGCAACCATGATGGAAATCGCACTGGCACCATGGCTTACAAAGCTTGTACAGCACCAAGTATAACTTCAAACCCAAGCAACTTAATTTTGTGCAACGGCCAATCAGGAAGTTTTACTGTGAATACTAGTTGCAATGGAAGCAATACCTTTCAATGGCAGGTAAAAGTACCCGCTGGAAGTTTCACCAATTTAAGTAATACCGGAATTTATAGTGGAGCTACTACAGCAACCCTTTCCTTAAGCAGTGTTTCTAATGCTATCAATGGAAATGAATACAGATGTGTGGTAACGAATGACGACTGTTCATCAACCAGCAATAGTAATGCGGCAACTTTTACACTTAATGCTGGAGCAACTTCGGTTATCAATGAAGGGAGTAACTTGAGTTTTTGTGCTCCCATAGTTTCTACCCTACTTACCTCATCTACTAACGGGTCAAGTCCTACGTATCAATGGAAACGAAATGGATCAAACATCAGTGGTGCTACCAATGCCAACTATACCGCCACTCAAAATGGCACCTACACAGTAGTAATTACTGGTGGGGGCTGTAGCAATGAGTCCAATAGTAGCGTAGTAACATTTAATCCACTCCCAACTGCAAGTATTACTCAGGGAGCGTCTGTCAATGTATGCGCCCCTACAACAAGTACTACTCTTAATGCTACCACTAATGGGTCCAGCCCGAGTTACCAATGGAAAAGAGATGGTAGTAATATTAGTGGGGCTACTAACGCTAGCTATTCCGCAACAGTCAATGGCGCTTATACTGTAGTTATTACAAGCAATGGTTGTAACAATGAGTCAAGTGCATCAAATGTAACCTTTAGTCCCCAACCAAGTGCTACACTTTCACAAGGAGCCAACACACAAATTTGCCCTCCGGTTACTACGTTATTAATTACAGCAAGTACCAATGGATCGAGCCCTACTTATCAATGGAAACGAAATGGATCAACCATCAGCGGTGCTACCAATGCCAACTACACAGCTAATCAAAATGGTACCTATACCGTGGTGATTACTAGTGGCGGCTGTAGTAATGAGTCTAGTGCTGCTGGGCTTACCTTCAACCCACAACCCACAGGAAGTATTTCATTGGTAAATAGTTTGTGCATCAATGATTCCACTCTACTTTCAGTAAATGCAGCTACCACTGCTTATCAAACCAACACTACCTTACTGAACGATACCATCAAATCAATACCAGACAATAGCGCAATAGGGGTATCAAGTTTTATTAATATTTCCAATGCGCCATTAAGTTTTAGTAGTGTCACCGGATTTTCAGTTACAGTGATTGTTACTCATCCTTATTCCAGCGATGTAGAAATTTATCTTATTCGCCCGGGTGGAAGTATTAGCAATAGCAGCAATGGAGGAAGAAGAAACACCATAACCAATGGCCAGTCGGTATGTTTGGTTTCCGATGCCGGAGGATCAGGAGACAATTTTGTAAACACCATTTTTAGCGATGCTGCTGCTACATTGGCATCGGCCAACAGTGCTCCTTTTACAGGTACTTACAGGCCTGAAAATTTATTCAGCACACTTACCGGTAACCCTAACGGTATATGGCAATTAAAAGTGTTAGATGATGCAGGAGATGATTTAGGATCACTTCAAAACTGGTCTATCACCATCGATCTATCTAATGGATTGAGCTATACATGGAGCTCCACTCCTAGTGGCCTCAATAGCAATGCTGCTTCAGTAGGATATATTAATCCAACTGTAAATACTAATTACACTGTAGTAATTACAGATTTAATCAATGGTTGTACTAATACTTACAATAAGAACTTAGTAGTGAACCAACTTCCACAATTCACGCCAAGTACAAATGGCCCTATTTGTGAACTCTCAAACAACTTGACCTTGGAAACAAATTTTGCAGGCAGTGCTCTTAGTTATGCATGGACAGGTCCTAATGGTTTTAACAGCTCACAGGCTTCACCAGTCATAGTGAATGCTGCCAGTAACACTTCAGGAATTTATTCAGTATTGGTTACAGACCAAAATGGATGTAAAAAAAGTCAATCAACAAATGCCGTAGTTCATCCGTTGCCTAACCCAGAGGTTATAAGTTTGGGTAATGGTAACACTTATTGTACAGGCGGTGCACCATTTGATCTCACCACAAGTCAGCCATACAGTGGATACTTATGGAACAACAACGCTACCACCAACTTTATTTCAATAAATACAGGTGGCACCTTCAGTGTAGTAGTAACAGATGCCAATGGTTGCAGCAATAATGATCAAATAGTAATTGATGAACATCCAAGTCCTACACCACCAATAGTGGTACCAGATGCCGGCATTACCATATGCACACATGATGCCAATACTTTTACCAATATTTCATTTACTGCTACCAATTATGGTGCAACGGGTTTATTTTGGTCAAACGGACAGTCAGATATAACTACAGCCAGTTTTGATCAGCCAATGCAAGTGTATTGCACCATTACTGATAACAATGGTTGTACCGGAATATCAAACATTATAGACATAGAAGCAAGATATTATTCCACAGCAGCCACCTCAGCAGTAGTAGCCGATAGTAATTTGTGTATCGGCAATAGCACCATCCTTCAGGCAATAGGAGGTAGTTTAGAGATGAATGATCAGTGGCATTGGTATGCCGGCACATGCAATAGTAATCCTGTAGGTATAGGACAAACCATTAATGTAACACCAAGCAGCAGCACTACTTATTATGTGCGTGCTGAAGGTACTTGCGGAGTTACTACTTGTGTGGAAGATGCAGTTACAGTATTTACAGCTGCCCCAACCGCTACTGTGCAATCACTCAATGCACCTACCAACATGTGTACTGGAAACACTCAATCTATTGCTGTGCCATTAGTAGCAAATGCAACTTATTACAATTGGACAGCTCCCTTGGGATCTTTAATTAATGGGCAGCCTTCACCTATGATCAGCACAGGCAATACTGTTCAATTAACAGCGGGCAATACCATATCATCAGGCTACAATGTATGTGTATTTGCTGGCAATGCATGTGGTATCACTACCAATACCCGTTGTGCATTTATTAGAGGCGTAGTATCCATTCCAGGTGCCATTTCAGGTACTCCTGTGGTATGCTCAAATACCACAAGTGTGTATGAGGTATCACCAGTGGCAGGTGCCGAAGTATATGTTTGGACCTTGCCAGCTCATGCCAGTATAATAAGTGGGGCCGGAACCAATCAAATTACAGTATCCTTCGACCATCATTTTAACGGAGGTGTTATAGAAGTGGCAGCAGGATTGAACTGTGGTTATTTAAGTGGGAATAGAAGTATGCAACTTTCAAATTCTCCTGCAATGCCACTATCCATCACATCGCCTGCTAGAGGCTGCCCAGGAGCTAGTGTAAGTTTGGCGATAGCCAATGTAAACAATGCATCAGGTTACAATTGGACACTACCCTCAGGAGCCAATATTACCTATGGTTCAGGAACCAATTCCATTGAAGTATTATTACCCGCTAATTTCAATGGTGGCACATTCTGCGTAAGCAGCTTAAGCGCTTGTGGAGGTAGCAGTGCCAACAGGTGTAAATCTATGGCCACTGATTTGCCATTAACTCCAGCAGCTGTATTGGGCCCTAATCAAGGTGTTTGTGGCAGTTTACTAAATTACAGTACCAGTTCTATAGCCGGTGCCACCAATTATCAGTGGAATGTACCCAATGGGGCAACCATCATTAGCGGAAATGGAACCAGTAGTATAAGTGTACAATATCCAAACAATATAACTACAGGTCAAATAGCTGTCCGTGCAGGAAATGGCTGCGGTCTTGGAAGCCCTAGAAACTACCTTGTGAGAGGTATTCCTGGAATCCCTGGTAATATAAATGGTCAAAACGCAGTTTGTAATGGCGATATACTATCGTACAACATCCCATCTGTAACTGGAGCAAGTAGTTATTTATGGCAAGTACCAGCCGGAAGCAATATTCTTAGTGGGCAAGGAAGCAATGAGATTATAGTTGAATTTGGCGCCATAAGTGGTAACATTGTGTGCACACCACAAAACTCTTGTGGAAATTCAAACGCACGATCACTTTCAGTAGGTATCGGCTGCAGAAGTGGTAAACCACAATCACCAGCAACGCCCTTACTTCAAGCATTTCCTAACCCTGTATTGCAAACATTAAGTTTAAGATTTGGAAGCACAGAAAATGATGCTCAACTAAAAATATATGACTTAAATGGCAGCTTGTTGTATGATCGAAAAATAGAAGCAGGTATAGACATGCTAGAAATAGACATGCAGCAATTTGCTTCGGGAATGTATCAAATCGTATGGATCAACGATGGATATTTGCAACAAACCAGAATTCATAAGATGTAGCCATCTGCTAATTGAAATTAAAAAAGAGCGCCATTAATTGGCGCTCTTTTTTTTAAAATTTAGCATTTGTAGTAAATGGAGATTAAAATTACATTTGCCGGAGTATGGTATATGGCGCATTAATAAAAAAAGGACTTGAACTCAGTACGCGTGTGCCGCGCATGCAATATTCGCCCATACAATTGCAGCGGAAGGAGTTAAAAAAATTATTACTAAAGGCATCAGCTACTCAGTTTGGAAGACATTACCAATTCAATGACATATTGAATGCTAGAAGTTTTATGTATGCATTTCGGGATTCGATACCCATGTTTAATTACAACAGCATGTACGAATCATGGTGGCGCAAGTGCCAAGAGGAGCAAGAGGATGTATGCTGGCCGGGTAAAGTAAAATACTTTGCCTTGAGTAGTGGCACATCAGACAGTGCTAGTAAGCATATTCCTGTAACACATGATATGGTAAAATCCTTAAAGCGTGCCAGCATCAAACAAATATTGACATTGAGTAAGTATAATTTTCCTGCAAGCTTTTTCGAAAAAGGGATTTTATGGCTTGGCGGCAGTACAGATTTGAAAAAGCATGGAGGATACTACGAAGGAGATGTGAGTGGTATATCAGCAAAAAGAGTTCCAATATGGTTTAGAAAATTTTATAAACCAGGAAAAAAAATATCTAAGCAGCATGACTGGAATGCGAAGTTGGAACAGATGACCTTGGAAGCCAAAAACTGGGACATAGGAATCATTACGGGTGTACCAGCTTGGGTACAGCTCTTGATAGAACGAGTAATGGACTACTATCAATTAAAGAGTATTCATGAAATATGGCCTAACCTTCAAGTATATGTGCATGGGGGCGTCAGTTTCGAGCCCTATAAAAAGAGCTTTGAAAAATTTTTTTCAAAACCCATTTCATATATCGAATTATATCCAGCCTCAGAGGGGTTCATAGCCTTTCAAGCCGAGCCCGGAGTAAATCACATGAAACTGGTACTCGACAATGGAATGTTTTTTGAATTTGTTCCCTTTGATGAAAATAATTTTGACGATAATGGTGAGTTAAGGCCAGGGGCACAAAGTTGTTTCATTAATGAAGTAGAAGAAGGAAAGGATTACGCCATTTTACTTTCAACATGTGCAGGAGCTTGGCGCTATTTGATAGGCGATACCATAAAATTTGTGAATAAAGACCAAGCCACGATTGTCATCAGCGGTAGAACGAAACATTACCTCAGTCTTACCGGGGAACATCTTTCAGTAGACAACATGAATAAAGCTATAGAAAAAGTTTGCCAACAGTGGAATATAGCTATTGGCGAATTTGCTGTGGCAGGTATTCCTCATGAAGGTCACTTTGCACACCAATGGTATATAGGCACACACCATAGAGTGAACATTGCTAAGATAAAAGAATCGCTCGATGAATATTTAAAATCATTGAATGATGACTATGCCGTGGAACGTGTATCGGCCCTTAAAGAAGTATTTGTAGAAGTATTACCTCCAGAGCTTTTTTATAAGTTTTTAGAACATAAAGGCAAATCTGGCGGACAGCATAAATTTCCACGAGTATTAAAGGCTGCCTTGCTCAAAGAGTGGAAAGAGTTTTTACTGAAACAACAGTGATTAAGCCATGCTATCATCAATTTACAATGGGTTAATCTTTGGATTGTTGTTGGCCATAATGATTGGTCCAGTTTTTTTTGCTTTGATCCAATTGTCACTTAAAGATAATTTTAATAAAGCCATAGCATTTGCACTGGGGGTAGCTATTTGTGATGCCATGTACATACTGTTCATCACTTTTGCAGCCAAACTAATAAGCTTAGAACCAAGCACCAAGGCCCATTATACTTTTTATGCAAGTCTGTTAGGTGGTGGCGTCTTGATTCTGTTTGGTTTGTTTTATTTAAAAGGTAAAGGAAAACATCAAACGGAACAAGTAGTTTCAGAAAAGAGCACACTTCAATATTTTACTAGGGGGTTTTTATTAAACTTTATTAATCCTGCAGTATTTTTTTTCTGGTTGGGCGCCATCGGATTTCAACAAACCAAATCCAACGCCACTCCCCTTAACAACACCTTATTTTTTACCACTACACTATTGGTCGTTTTCGGCACAGATGTGCTAAAGGCCAAATTAGCTGGTGTGATAAGTAAATATTTAAAACCTGAAGTGCTATTGAAAGTAAACAGAACAGTAGGCATAATTTTATGTATTTTCGGCATTAGAATTATTTACCAAGCAATACAAGTTTATTATGCAACATGATTTCTCATCACTTAAAATAGTACATCAAAATACGGCTATCAGTAATGAAGCAGTTGAAGAAGTGCTCATTGATGAAAACCCCTCTGCATGTAAATTAATAATTGAAATAGGAAAAAACCATATTGGCTATTTGGTGGCCAACAGTGATACTACTGAAATATTCGCATTAGCTTTTTACCCTTTATCATCAAGCGAATCATTATCGTCCTTTTACCAACAAATAGATAATCATTTGGGTTCCTTTTCTATTGCCAGATATAAGACGCTTTGGCACAATCCGACTATAGTGATCAATGATGCTAAATTTTGTATTGTTCCAAAAGCATTGTTCAATGAACAGCACCCTGAGCATTATTTCAATCAAATTTTTAGCAATGAAAATTTGTCAAATTTATTTTTTTATAAATCCATTGATCATGATGCAGTGTTACTCCATGCCATTGACAACCGTCTAAATGCAATCATTAGCAGACATGCTCCCCAAGCGCAATGGCAACATGTTCAGGAATCTTTAATTAATTTTACTACCCGACACTATGGTAAGAGCTATCCTAAATTTATAGCACTTGATATAAAGGGCAATCTGTTACAAGTAATTGGCTATGGAAATGGATCTTTGCTATTTGCCAATTCGTTTACCGTTCAAGGAGCAGAAGATATAGCATACTATACCCTTCATGCTTATGAACACTTACAATATGAAGCACATCAAGTACCCTTGATCGTTAGTGGAAATATAACGGAAGGTGATGCAACATTTAAACTGCTGCATAAATACATAAAAGATATCTATACACTAAAGCCAGGCATTAAGGCCAGTGCAACCATAACAGGCATCATGAACGATTGCGCTTTCACCACATTAATAGCCACACTCCATTGCGAATTATAAGTGGCCAATACAAAGGGAAAAACATTACAGCACCTAGCGGGTTGCCCGTAAGGCCCACTACTGACTTTGCTAAAACCGGCCTGTTTAACATCTTACAACACCGTATAGATTTTCCATACTGTTCAGTACTTGATTTATGTAGTGGCACCGGAAATATCAGCTATGAATTTGCTTCACGAGGCGCAGCCAGTATTACATGTGTGGAACAAAATGGAAAATGCTGTCAATTTATAAGAAGCACCATGCAAATGCTCAATTACAAACCTGTGCAATTACTTTGTATGGAAGTAACACGTGCGTTGCGTACGCTTACTACAAGTTTTGATATCATCTTTGCCGATCCTCCATTTGATAGTGACCTTATAGTAACATTACCAGAGCTCATACTTACAAGCGGCAAGCTCAATACAGGAGGAACATTCATATTAGAACATCGATCAAATCATCCATTTACGGGCAAAGTAAAACCAAATGAAACAAGGGTATATGGCAATTGTGCATTCAGTTTTTTTGAACAGAATAATTTTATCTTTGCCCTTGATGGCAATAACTAAAAACCATTAAGCAAAACACATGAAAAAAATAGCCGTATTCCCGGGATCATTTGATCCTATAACCAAAGGGCACGAAAGTATGGTGTTGCGATCGTTGGATTTATTTGATGAAATAATTATAGCAATAGGCTTCAACTCAGGTAAAAATTATTTTTATTCGCAGGACAGGAGAGAGGCATTTATCAAACAAACCTTTGAAGGAATTTCTAAAGTAAAGGTGGAAAAATATAGTGGCCTAACAGTAAATTTTTGTAAAGAAGTGAATGCAAAATATATCCTACGGGGGCTTCGCACCTCTGCCGATTTTGAATTTGAAAGGGGAATAGCACAAATGAATCGCGAATTGAATCATGGTATCGAAACAGTATTTATAGTTTCAGATCCAGCGCTGTCTCATATTAGTTCTACCATCGTTAGGGATATATTATTATATCAGGGAGATGTAACAGCATTTGTGCCAAGTCGTATCAAAGTAAATTAATGAAATCATATTTTCAGGTATTACTCTTTTGTAGCTTATCGATAGCCGCCTTGGGCCAATCGCCCATAATTTTTTGTGATACCATTGGCCCCAGTGGCAGTGCAGTGAATGAAGGCAATACTTGGCAAATGGACGAAGAAGGAGGTGATTTGATGATGCTACTTAAAGAAAACCTAATTGAGAAGCAAATTGTTAATTTCAATATTTTCAGATTAGAGAGAGGTATCTATCGTCTGTTTGACACACAACAAGCCACCACCCAAAACAATGTTACAAGCATAACCTACAAATTTAAACTCCATGGTGATTATAGAGTAGATGCAGTATTAAACAACGCGTTGAAAGGACGTGGATTTCTTACGCTATTGCCAGCATCAACAACAAATGATAGTAGCTACACGCTAAGTGCCGATACCATAATTACAGATCGAACACCGAAAAACTATTATAAAGCCTCATCAGCCTACACCACAGATGGCGTTCTTGAAAATGGAGGACGAGAAAAAAAAGAATTTAGATTAGCAACTTGTGGTGGCGAAATATATGTATATATAGACAATTACAAAAAACTTAAAACCACTACTGTTACATTAGAGCTTTGGAAAAAAGAAGGCAGTGAATACAAGCAGCCAATACAAACCGAATCATACGCTATAGAACCGGATTGGGAGATTACATATTTTAAAATTAAAGTAGAAAGCAAGGGTGATTATAAAGTGAGTCTATTTAACACGGGCAACCAACTCATCAACAACGCCTATTTTAGTTTGAAGTAAATTTTTTTATTACCAGCATTATATTTCCATAGGAATTGGATTCAAATCTATTGAGTGCGGTTGGTATATCTACCCATTCGGCAAGAGCAATATCTTCTTCTGTTTGCGGTGTGGGCACAATTCTTGATTGGGTAGTCATAGCAAACCAATGGGTAACTTTAAATACTAATGTATTACCTAATATATAACAATGATAGGTGTCCATTAATGGATGCTTGATGGTCAGTTCCTGAATGCCACACTCCTCGCGCACTTCGCGTATGGCTGCTAGTTCTATTTTTTCATGATCTTCCACTTTACCTTTTGGCAGATCCCATTTCCCTAACCTTTTTATCATTAGCATCTGGTCACGATCATTGATCACTAAACCACCAGCGGCAGCAATTACCTTAAAATTATTATTGAAATCATCCCAGCATTTTTTAAAATCTCCAAGTGGGAGGTTAAAACGCGTTATACCTCCCTTATTCAAATTGTTAAAAACGGCAATAGGATTGCTTAGCAGTGCCTGCAAATCGAAAATGGGTTTGGGAGTAATGGCGCTCTCACAAAAATGGATAGCTACTTTACCTAAAAAAATTATTGGGTTATCAATAAGCATTAAAAGTTTATCTTTGTAATTATGGAAGTAATGATAGACAATGACGTTCAAATAGCCAAGTACTTACTTGAAATCAATGCTATAAAACTGCAGCCCACCCATCCATTTACTTGGGCTAGCGGTTGGAAATCGCCCATTTATTGCGACAATAGAATAGCGCTTAGCCATCCAACTATTAGAAATTATATAAAGCAGAAATTGTCAGAAAAAATAATTCAAGTTTACGGTACACCACAGTACATAGCCGGAGTAGCTACTGCAGCCATTGCGCAAGGAGCATTGGTGGCCGATTTAATGGGGCTGCCCTTTATCTATGTTCGCTCGGCCCCAAAAGATCATGGCAGGACTAATCTTATAGAGGGAGAAATAAAGCCTTCAAGTAGTGTTGTGGTGATTGAAGATTTGGTAAGCACAGGCATGAGTAGTTTAAAGGCCGTAGAAGCCCTTCGAAATGTAGGATGTGAGGTAAAAGGACTTATTAGCATTTTCAATTATGGCTTCGACACTGCAAAAGCCGCTTTTCAAAAGGCTGACTGCGCATTTACTAGTCTTTGTGATTACCAAACTTTAATTAATTATGCATCGTCAGCAGGCCATATCACTGCCGATCAATTGACATTACTAACCACTTGGAGTGCAAACCCAGCAAATTGGAATAAATAAAATATGACCCGGATAGAAAGTAAAACTCAGCCATTACCCTTCGGTATTGAAAAGGTCTTTGCCTTTTTAAACGATTGCAACAATCTACAACTACTGATGCCACCAGAAGTAAGCAATTGGCAAAGTACCGCTTCGCAATGTAGCTTTACCATAAAAGGGATGGCCACACTTGGAATGAAAATAGCGGAAACCACTCCCCCAAGCCAAGTGAAAATATTGCGTGAAGGCAAGGGGCCTTTTGATTTTATACTATATTGTAACCTAAGTGATAGTGGAGATCAAAAAAGTGTTATACAATTAATTTTTGATGCTGATTTGAATCCAATGTTGAAAATGATGGCAGTAAAACCATTGACTAATTTTTTAAACATTCTTACTGAGAATTTGTCAAAACAAAATTTATAGTCCTATGCCATTAACCACAGCTGACCGCGAAAATATAACGGATACACTGCGCACAGCCCTGCAAAAGGTAAGTCCGCCAATGGTATTTAAGGCTACTAACAATGATAGTTTTGAATTGATTGGCAACAAAGAGGTTCCCTATGGCGCTTCAAAAAAATTGATCCCTGGTATGTATTTTGCTTCGGTTGTGGCAAGAAAAGATATGGTAAGTTTTTACTTTTTCCCTTGTTATACCAATCCAAAGGAGTTTAATAATGTTGCTCCACAATTATTTAAAACGTTAAAGGGGAAAACCTGTTTTAATATTAAAAAACCTGAACAAGTACAAGCCACAGAACTGAATAAACTCTTGAAACTAGGTGTGGCTGAATGGAAAAAAGCTGGTTACATGAAATAACCAATACCTGTCTAGGAATTATTTGTTGGTTTGTATTTAGATTTTTGTAGAATTTGATTGGCATCATTTAAATCCATCAATACATTCAGCGGCATTTCATTTTTTTCCATAAAAGCAGCTACTATTCTATAGCCGATAAATTGAGAAATCATGCCAGGGGCTTGAGGCGGGAATCCATTAGTGGTGGGCCCTTCATCGGTATATTTCATAAGCTGTTGCGCATCATTGGAAAAAAGTAATTTTTGTTCCAAAAAGAAAGACCAAATTTTTGCTTCATTTTCATAGCACCACTTGACCTGATCTGCGGTGTAACCTGTAATAAGTGAGTCGTGAAGATCTGGTAATATTTTTTTGAGAGCAAAGATAATTTTACCTTGTTGAATACTTTTTTCAAGGAGGTTGATTGCATCTTCAGGCTTATAAAAATCGCTTTGTAGCCATCCTTTCATTGCATCACTCACAATGTATTCTGGCCGCATGTTTTTTCTAATATAGACTGGCAATGGTGGTTGCAGGGTGTTGTACACTTGGCTATTTTCACCCAAATACATATCTAAAGCTATGGCCAGGTGCAAACTATCACATATAATAGGATAGCTAAACACACTCATGGTGGTCACAATCTTAGGTAAGGGCTGGCTGGGTAGGTAGTAATGGTAATAGGCAAATGCATTTTCCAATGCACTTTGGTAAGGATTAAAATCGGTGAATAAAAACTGAATAGTACTATAAACATTTCTAAAATTTGAATCATTCACCAATGCTAACATTCTTTGAGAAGCCAAGGCCGTATCGGTACTCCCTAAGCTCGTAATTCCGTACAGAAAAAGGCGGGTAAAATTTTCATCGCTAGCTACTAGGGCTGTATAATTCGGATTTTCAAATAATAAATTCTCAAACCTAAGGGTAGCTAAGCTTATAGGCTTCAAATCCTTGGGCTCCTGTGATGCCGGATTACAACTTAGCCAAGCAATGCTCAAAAATAGCAACACAAGCCTCATATTACGAATAAAAATTTTATCTATCATTGCACAAAATTAGTTCAAAAATAAACGGATAAAAGTTTAATCGGATTTTATAAAAAATTAATTATGAAAAAATTTATTTACACCCTAGGGATGCTGTTCATAGGCTTGCAAGTATCAGCTCAAGAAGAAAGTAGTTTTAACTTTGGATTACACATTGCACCCTCTATTAGTTGGTACAAGGCCGAAGGCGATTCGTTGAGCAACGATGGAAGTAAAATTGGGTTTACATACGGACTTATGGCCGACTATTATTTTTCAAAAAACTATGCTCTATCAGGGGGGTTAGATGTGACCTATAGAAATGGGAAGTTAAAAGAAATTAATTCGTTAAAAAATTCCGATAGTTTAGTGTCATCCAGAATATCGAACCTTGATTGGTCATTACAATACATTGAACTCCCCGTAACAATAAAAATGCGTACCAATGAAATAGGCTATTTGAGATATTATCTTAATTTTGGTTTAGCGCCCGGATTTAATATTAGAAAAAAGCAAGAGGCTGAAATTACTACTCAGCCCAAATCTGGGGCTACCACTACTGTTACCGGCAAGGATAGCAACAAGATAGGGTTCTTTAACTTTGCCTTGGTGGTAGGTGGTGGTATAGAATACACCATTAGTGGCAACACAAAGGGGGTAGCAGGTTTAGTATTCAATAATGGATTTATAGATGTGGTGAGTACTGATAATAGGAAGGCCACCTCAAGCTACTTGGGATTAAATCTAGGTGTTTTCTTTTAGGCATTACCTAATAAATATTTATAATTTTGTCCTGTCAATATTGGCAGGATTTTTTTATGCTTAATAACCCAAGTGCTTAATAGTGGCTATGGGTCCAAAATAATAGTTAAATGCAAATAGCGTTAGCGCAGCTCAATTATACCGTAGGAGATTTTGACGGCAATACCAACAAAATTATTGCAACAATCAATGAAGCCAAATCAGAAGGTGTGCAGTTAGTAGTATTTTCTGAACTTTGCATCTGTGGCTATCCCCCGCTCGACTTTTTAGAGTTTGAAGATTTTATAACACGCTGCGAAAAGGCAGTGCAGGCCATAGCCAATGCTTGCACCAACATTGTAGCCATAGTTGGCAGCCCTGTAAGAAATCCTGTGGTAGAAGGAAAGAATTTATACAATGCGGCATTGGTGCTTAGTGAAGGGAAAATTACTCATACATCGTACAAGGCGCTCCTTCCCACTTATGATGTTTTTGATGAGTACCGTTATTTTGAACCTGCAAAAAAGTTTGACTGTGTAAGCATACATGGTATAAAAATAGCACTTACCATATGTGAAGATTTATGGAATTTATATGATGATCCGCTGTACACTATTTACCCTATGGATGAATTAATAAAGCATCAACCTGCTTTAATGATTAACATAGCAGCATCGCCTTATGACAGGCACCATGCCCAAGAGCGCAAGCAAATATTAACCAAAAATGTAGCACGTTACCAATTGCCTCTTGTTTATGTAAATCAATGTGGGGTAAATACAGAATTAATATTTGATGGCGCATCATTGGCCTTTGACCATCTGGGCAATGTCATAGCAGCACTTCCAAGTTTTAAAGAAAAATGCACCACCATCAAGTTTGATTCAAGTACAGGTAATATAAGTGCACATGAAGCTATAACCCCTATAAGCGAAACGGAAGAAGATATCTATCAAGCATTAATTATTGGTATTCAAGATTATTTTTATAAACAAGGATTTAAAAAAGCCATCTTGGGTCTTAGTGGTGGTATAGACTCGGCATTGGTTACCGTGCTAGCCGCTCATGCACTGGGATCTGAAAATGTGAAGGTGCTCATGATGCCATCTAGTTTTAGTAGCGAACATAGCATTACTGATTCTGAAATCTTGGTTCAGCAACTAGGCGTTCAATCTGAGATAGTACCAATAAAAGCTATCTATGATAGTTTTCTGCACACCCTAGCACCTTCATTTCAAAATCTGCCTTTCAATGTAGCTGAGGAAAATCTTCAAGCGCGAATAAGAGGCGTGCTCTTGATGGCACAGAGTAATAAATTTGGATCCATTTTGCTGAACACTTCAAATAAAAGTGAAGCTGCTGTAGGATACGGAACCCTCTATGGAGATATGTGTGGTGGTCTAAGTGTAATTGGCGATTTATACAAAACCGAAGTTTATCAATTGTGCAATTACATCAACTTAAAATATGGATTGATTCCCAAAAACATTATTACCAAACCCCCTAGTGCTGAATTGAGACCTGGCCAAAAAGATAGCGATTCGTTACCTGACTATGCCATACTTGATCAAATACTGCGCCTGTATATAGAAGACCGTTGCAGTAGAGAAACCATTATCGAAAAAGGGTTTGAACCAACCTTAGTTCAACGTGTATTAAAATTAGTAAACAGCAATGAGTACAAACGTTACCAAACACCACCAATGTTGCGTTTGAGTAGCAAAGCTTTTGGATTGGGAAGGCGCATGCCCATAGTGGGTAAATACCTTTATCAATAAAGAGCTAGCCAATTGAAAGGATCTAAAATATTTGAAACAGGACCGTGGGTATAGAGTATAATGCAAAAATTGAAAAATTTTAAACGAATATAAGAGCATCAAAAAACTAAAAATGATATGAAAAAAGTAGTATTGGTAATTATAACCTTAATAGCTGTTCAGCAGGTAAGAGCCGGAGGAAATTTCCAAACAGGAGACAATGTGATCACGGCTGGTATAGGGGTGGGTGGTAATTATGGCGTGTATAGTAATGCTAGTGGATCGCCTGGAATAGGATTGGCTTATGAATTAGGCTATTGGGATGTAGGGGGGCCAGGTGTAGTAAGTCTAGGAGGTTACTTAGGTTACAAATCTTATGGGTTTGACGGCAGTTATTTTGGAAGTACTTATTCGCAAAAGTGGACATACACCGTTATTGGCTTTAGGAGTGCCTATCATTACAATGGCCTAGACCTAGGTGAGTTTGATCCCTATGGCGGAGTTATGCTAGGATACAATGTGCTAAAATATAAATACAGCTCATCAAATGGGTTGAATGAAGTTTTTTTAAATCAAAAGACCTATGGCAGCCGCCTTGCTTTATCAATGTATATTGGTGGGAGGTACTATTTTACGAATCAACTAGGTGTATTTGCCGAGCTAGGGTATGGAGTGAGCAACCTTACCATTGGTGGATGTTATAAATTTTAAAATCCTGAATAATTATCAATTCACGCTAATTGATAATTTAATATTTTTACAAAATAATTTTTTTTGACTAGCAATGATAGAGATGAAAGTACCCAGTCCGGGTGAAAGTATTACAGAAGTACAAATAGCCCGTTGGGTTAAAAAAGAAGGCGACTATGTAGAAAAGGACGAAGAGTTAGCAGAAATAGATAGTGACAAGGCAACACTTACTCTTAATGCAACTGCTGCGGGTGTAATAAAAATTTTAGTTGCAGAAGGCGCAACAGTGGCAGTGGGCGCCACGGTCTGTCAAATAGATGAAACTGCTCCAAAGCCAACAGGCAGAATAGAAAAAGGCACAACAGCAGCTCCACAGCATCAGGTAGAAAAATCAGTGGTAGCAGTTGCAATGCCAGCCAAATCAAAAAATGAAGAAGTTGGAAAATCAGCAATGGCTAGTGTAGCAGCAGCCAAAATGATTCGCGAGGCAGGTATAGATAGCCAATCAATAACAGGAAACGGAAAAGGCGGAAGAATAACTAAGGCCGATGTGCTTAATTTTAACTCATTAAACGGTACTACAGCAATAAGCCGAACTGCAAAGCGTGAAAAAATGACCATGCTTCGCAAAAAAGTTTCCCAACGGCTGGTAGCAGTAAAACAAGAAACAGCCATGCTCACCACCTTTAATGAAGTGGACATGAGCAGCATAATGAATATTAGAAAACAATATAAAGATCAATTCAAAGAGAAGCACGGAGTAGGCTTAGGCTTTATGTCATTTTTTACCAAGGCAGTTTGTGAGGCCCTGAAGCTTTACCCAGCGGTTAACGCTATGATAGACGGAGATGAGATCCAATATCACAACTATTGTGACATAGGTATAGCCGTAAGTGCCCCAAAAGGGTTGATGGTTCCAGTGATTAGAAATGCCGAAGGACTAAGTCTAGCCGGTATAGAATCTGCAATTATAACCTTAGCTACAAAGGCACGCGACAACAAATTGAGTGTGGAAGAAATGACGGGTGGCACATTTACCATTACCAATGGTGGCGTTTTTGGATCAATGCTAAGCACACCAATTATAAACCCTCCTCAGAGCGCCATTTTAGGGATGCATAACATAGTAGATCGTCCGGTTGCGTTGAATGGTGAGGTGGTAATAAGGCCTATTATGTATGTGGCTCTTAGTTACGATCACAGAATAATTGATGGAAGAGAGAGTGTGGGCTTTCTTGTAAAAGTGAAACAAATGCTTGAGGATCCTGCTAAATTGCTAACGGCTGGCGAAGATTTAAATAAAAAAATATTAGGCTTGTAAGCAGCTATTTATAAAAACCCATTTCTTCAATATAATTCCACACTGATTCCGGTAGCATAAATCTTACTTCTTTTTTCTGCTTAATGCCATCCCTTATAAAGCTACTACTGAGTTCCATTAGTGGTGCATCTATAAGGCGTACATTAGGATGTGAGTGAAAAACTGTTTTGCTGCTTCCCGGGCGCTTATAAACATATAGTGGTGCTTGTGATAATATTTGCTCATAGTTTTTCCATTTATCGAAATTTAGCAAATTATCTTCTCCTAAAATCAATACAAAATCGTGTTGGGGAAACTGCTCTTTGATGTGGCTCAGGGTATGGATGGTAAAGCTGGGCTTTGGCAATTTAAATTCAATATCAGATGCTTTTATTTTCCTACTATCATTAATTGCCTGGCGCACCATATAAATACGATGGTGATCTTGCAATAAAGTGTGTTTAAGCTTATGGGGGTTGTGCGGAGAAACAACCATCCATACCTGGTCTAAATCAGTAAATGAAGCCATATAGGATGCAATGATCATATGCCCATTGTGTACAGGATTAAATGACCCGAAAAACAAACCTACCTTCATATACTAAATGCTAAAACATCCTATAATTAAGATAAACAAATTTACTATTTATTAAGAAGTGATGAAATCGTAATTGGTTTATTTTATTAATAAAGAAACTACGGTTTCCACATGGCGTGTATGGGGAAACATGTCAAAAGCTGCCATACTATTGATATCGTACAAATTTTGTAGGATCGACAAATCTCGTTTCAATGTTACCGGATTGCAGCTCACGTAAATTATTTGTTTAGGTTTAAGCAATTGCAGTTTTTGCAAAACTGGAAAATAAAGTCCAGCGCGTGGTGGATCTACAATAGCCAAATCAACATCCGCACTCCAGTCATTTAAAAAAGCAAACATATCGCTGGCAATGAATTCTGTATTGATTATATTATTCAATTGGGCATTTTGAGTAGCAGCCTTTATAGCAGCCTCATGAGTTTCTACACCAATAATTTTTTTTGTAAGATGCGCTATTTGCAGTGCAATGGCACCACATCCTGTGTAAAGGTCGAAGGTAAGGTCAGGCGTATTTTTTATCAATCCTGCAATGTGTTTAAACATTGTTCCAGCCATTTGAATATTCGTTTGAAAAAATCCATCAATAGGCACTTTATAAGCAACTCCATTAATAGTGTAATTCAAAACATTGTTTCCAAACAAGGCCATGGTCGGAGCCATCGCTCTTAATTTTTTATTAGCGCCAAGGCACTGTATGCTTAGGCTGTGTAAGCGTTGCGTTGCATTCAATAACTGCACCAAGTCGTTACACCATTGATCGTGCCATGCACTTATAACCAGTATAGCATGCATTCCCTCATCATCCGTTCGAAGAGTGACCCCTCTTAAAAAACCTTTTCCTGAATGCATATCATAGAAAGGAATTTTATTTTGAATGCAATAATCTCGAACCGATTGTAGTAGGGTTAAAGTTAGTGAATCAACTACTTTACATTCATTAATTTCAAGAATATGATCGTGTTTTCCCGCCACAGCATATCCAGCTGCTGGCCGTTTGATAGCATTGGGATTGGCTATTTCATAAGGCGCAAACCACCTTCTATTACTAGTAGTAAAATGAACTTTATTTCTTTTAGCTAATAAGTTAGGTTGTACTTTTACAGCGTGTTGGAACAAATTAGTTAACCAATTTGATTTTAAAATAATTTCATCTTGATAAGCCATATTCAACCAATCACATCCACCACACCATTCAAAGTGCACACAATCTGCTGTCTTTCTAATTTCTGAAGGCGCAATTAATTCATGAATGATACCATTAAATAGTTTTTGATGCTTATGGCCCACTCTTTTTACTTTAAGTGATACCAAATCATTGGGTACAGCCTTGGGCACTACAATGGTTCCCTCGGGTGTATTAGCAATAGGAAACCCATCTGCATCAATGCCATCAATGACCACATGCTCTTTAATTACTCCTCTGGCTGTCATAATAATTTATCGAATCCTAAAAATAAATAATATTTTTACACCATATGCTAAGTATTGACATACATACACACATCATACCGGAACACATGCCACCCTGGGCAAAAAAATTTGGCTACGGAGGCTTTATTAGTCTAGAACACCACAAGCCATGCTGCGCCCGAATGATGATAGGCGATAAGTTTTTTAGAGAGATAGAAAGTAATTGTTGGGATCCTGGCGTAAGAATACAGGAGTGTTCACATCACGGGGTTCATGTTCAGGTGCTAAGTACCATACCGGTAATGTTTTCGTATTGGGCCAAGGCAGATGATGCACTAGAAGTTTCTAAATTTTTAAATGACCACATTGCAAATATAGTTCATCGCCATCCAACTAAATTTGTAGGGTTGGGAACCATACCGCTGCAAGACCCCGAAGCGGCTATAGCTGAATTGCAGCGATGCAAGGAAATAGGAATGACAGGGGTACAGATAGGGTCACATGTTAATGACTGGAATTTAAATGCACCTGAGTTGTTCCCATTTTTTGAAGCATGTGCTAATTTAGACATGTGTATATTTGTACATCCATGGGAGATGATGGGAAGCGATAAGATGCAACGCTATTGGCTGCCATGGCTTGTGGGAATGCCTGCAGAAACATCATTGGCCATTTGCAGTATGATTTTTGGCGGCATCTTTGAAAGACTACCTAACCTAAGAGTGGCCTTTGCGCATGGA
>JBDKJS010000052.1:0-12457 GCA_039806065.1 Bacteroidota bacterium
CAGCAGCATAGGCGGAAGCATTGTTGGAACAGGAGGAACGTTTACCACTCCAAGTCTTTCAGCTACTACCAATTATTACGCACAAAATATTTCGAATGGATGCTCTAGCGCAGTAGTTACCAGTCAAGTGCAAATAAATACGATACTTGCAGAACCTTCAATTAACAATGAGGGCAGGTGCGGAAATGGAACAGTAACCTTTAGTGTAAGCAATTCACCTGGTACTGTAAATTGGTTTTCATCGGTGGGTGGTTCAGTAATTGCTACAGGTTTAACCTTTACAACTCCTCCCATAAGCCAAAGTTCTACCTATTATGCTCAAACAGTAGGTTTATGTCCTTCGGCTGTGGTGCCTGTAACGGCTAATGTTTATACCGTTTTCCCTGACCCAATAATTTCAAATGTTACGAGGTGTGGAATAGGATCCATTACTTTTATTGCGAATGGTAGTGATATTCTATGGTATGATTTATTGAATAACCAAATAGGCTCAGGTGCTACATTTACAATACAAAATTTAAATAATGATACATCTGTTTATGCAGTAGCTGGTCAACAATGTCCCAGTAACCAAGTATTGGCAACTGCCCGGATATTACCATTAAGCCCTGAACCAGTAGTTACAAATGCTCAGCGGTGTGGTCAAGGCAATGTGTCATTGACCTCTAATAGTGATAGTACTTATTGGTATGATCAAATAGGTGGCAGTTTACTTGCTGTTGGAACGCAATTCAGCTTTTCGGCAACACAATCTGGCACTTATTATGCCACCAATGGCACTCAATGCCCAAGCAATCCTGTATCAGCTCAGGTTTCGATTATTGCTTTGCCAATTGCTCCAACTATTAATGATCAACAAAAATGTGCCAATAGTACTTTTGTATTCACTTCAGGAATAGACTCAACTAACTGGTATAATATTTCTGGCTCACAGGTGGGCACTGGTAGTTCTTTTAGCACAATATTGACTGATACCACGATGTTGGTATATCAAATCATTGTCAATGGATGTACAAGTATGTTTGATACAGTAAATGCAATTACCATTCCCGTTCCGCCTTTACCTGTAATTAATGATTTCAGTATTTGTATTGGTAATGATGCAGTTTTTAATGTGCCAACAACTGATACACTAAAATGGTTTGACAATGCTGGGGGAACATTGCTTTTCACTGGCAATCCCTATGTAATTGCGTCTCTCCAAACAAATACAACTGTTTATGTAATGGCGCAAAATGTTTGTTCCAGCAATTTAATTCCGGTTACAGTATATGCCTTGTCCAATCCTATAGTAAATTTGGGTAATGATACCATTATAGCGGTCGGACAATCAGTTGAACTTCAAGCTGGTTCAGGGTTTATGAGCTATCAATGGAATTCAGGCGATACTACTGCTTCACTGCAAGTTTCTACTAGCGGAGTTTATAGTGTACTGGTCACAACTGCTGCTGGATGCACTGGAACTGATACAATAGAAGTGCTAGTAGCCACGAATGTACCTAGCTATAGCATGAATGAAGTCATGTTGGTGTTTCCAAATCCAGCAATTGATAGGGTAAACGTATTTTTAAGAAAGCAATTGACTGACGGAATAATTCAGTTATTTGATTTGTCGGGAAAAATAATTCAATCTCACGAAGTCAATGAAATGCAAAAGTCGTACAATTTTTACACTTCCAACCTAGCAAGGGGAATTTATTTTATTCGATTATCTGGTAAGTCTGGTACTGGTGGATCTAATATTAAGATAATTCTTCAATAGTTTAAGATCCTAATAGTCTAATTGCTTTAAATAGCAGTACCAGGTCGTCAAAAACGCTGTAATTTTTAGCGTACAATGTATTTAATCTGTTTTTTGTAACATCATCCAAAATTAAATGAGGATGAATATGTGATTGGTCAACAACGCCTTTCTTTATTTTTGGCATTGCGCTAGTGTTAGAGCTATTGCAATAACCAATCCAGGTTCTTTTGCCAGCAAGGGTTAAAATGCAATTCTGCCAGATTCGAATTGGGTTTTTCTGAACAAGCATTAAAACAGGTGAAAAAATTAAAATGAAAATAGAGGAGATTAAATCCAACAATCTTTTATTGCGTTTATTACTGATGCTGTTTATTCGGTTCAAGTCAATGGCATAAAATTCTCCAGGGTTATCAATGCTGTTACTACCGATGATGAAAAGACTTTCGGGTGGAGCAATTTTGAATTCGGTTTCTTTTACCACACTGTTGCTCATGGAGCTAATAATTTCTTGGCTACTAAGGTCTTTGGCACAAAATATAATTTCGTCAATTTGATAAATTTGGATGATCTCTTTTAAATTTTCAAATTGACCCAGAACTTGGACTTGGTAAGATTCAGATTTTGGTTCTTGTTGATTAATATTAACAAATCCAAGAAATGAAATATTTGTTGCCGATTTTTTCAATACATCCAGCACTCTTACGCCTTCCGACTCATCTCCAACAATGGCTAACCGTTTAAATTGCGAAGTGTAAAGCAAAAATGGTTTCACCTTAAGCGTGTGTAACAACATTCGTAGTGATGACATGGCAAAAGCCGAACCCAAGGCACCAAGTAAAATTAATGCCCTCGAGAATCTATAAGATTCAGGAAGTAAGGCGTAAACCACCAATATGGCAATTGTTCCAATAAATATTCCATAAAAAATTTTGGATAATTTGATTGGTTTGTCGTATCCACCGCTAAGAAATATTGCGCCTAACCAAAGGATAATGTAGGCCGGTGCGGCAAATTGAAGATAGGTTACAGGATAATGAATGGAGGCCCTGGTGCTCCAATAGCCTTTTAGCAACCACATCAACATGAAAATCAAGGCAGCATCTACTAGGACTATAAAATATTTCTCTAACCATTGTTTTACCAATGCTAAAAAAGCGCGAATGTAAACTGCAAATTTTATCAGTGCAGTGAAGCTGTTAGCGTGATGTGATGAAAAATGTTTTTTCGCAAAAATGATCATGGCATTGTAAAACACTAAAACGTAGTTCACACTACTTTTTTTAGTGCTTTCACCTTTGTAATGGATGATACTTGTATTTGGGAAATAATAGTTTTTAAATCCAGCTTTTATGATTCTATAGCTTAAGTCTATGTCTTCACCATACATAAAGAAAGCTTCATCCAAATATCCAATCTGATCCAATACTTTTTTTCGCATCAACATATAGGCACCGGCAAGAATTTCTACCTCGTGTATTTCATCTTTATCCAAGTAACTCAAATGATATTTTCCAAAAGTTTTGCTTTTTGGAAATAATGATGCTAAGCCAAATATTTTATAGAAAGCCACTGACGGAGTAGGGAGGCCACGTTTTGATTCAGGTAAAAATTTACCAGCACCGTCAATCATCTTTACACCTAAACCGCCAGCCTCAGGGTGGGAATCCATAAATTCAATACATTTTTTAAAAGTGTCTTCTTCCACCACTGTATCAGGATTTAATAGCAGTATGTATTCACCGGAAGCTATTTTTATTCCCTGATTATTGGCAACTGAAAAACCTCTGTTATCCTTATTGACTATACATTTGATATGAGGAAAAGAGTTCCGCATCATTGCCATTGATCCATCAACTGAGTTATTGTCAATAACAATAATTTCAGCCTTCATTCCGTCAATTGCTTTCAAAGCCGATTTAATGCACTGTTCAAGAAAAAATTGAACATTATAGTTTACTATAATAATGCTAAGTTTCAAATGCTGCTATCGATTTATGGTGGCTGTGTTGGAAATTTGATTGCCTACTGCGTCAGTAAAAGAATATTTCAGATGTAGTGAACTTGATTTTTTATAATCTTCAAGTGCTATGGAAAATAAGTTTCTTTTTTGATCATAAGTCATCAGCACCCATTCATCGTTAATGCTGGCTTCATAGTTTGCAATACCTGTTTGAAAATCTTCGGCAATAATGGATATATAATTGTTTTCGACCTTAGGCATTTCCAATATTGATGGGGCTGTAGTATCAACTGCAATGGTAAATTTTCCAAATTGTTTTGATTTAGCTTTTAATCCATGCTGATCGTAAGTAGTAGGCAAATATTTTGGATGCTGTTCATCGTTCATGTTTACTATACAGTATTTGTTGCTTGGAACAGCATCGTTGATGGGTGCATGAAGTGTCAATTGAATGGGTTGGTGTAGCGCCACACCCTTATCGCCAATGAAATAATAGAATTTATTATTAGATTTAGAACTATTAGTTAGGAGGTAATGATTATCGTAAACAGCACCATTTGGAATGATCAAGTCAAATTCATTTTTATGCAGCGCTAGTCCTTTGTTGGGGCCAATTAAAACTAATTCAGGATCAGGATTGTAAAATTCATTTCCGGCTAAAAAAGTATTGCTCAATACTCTGAAGGCCAGTGTAGAATTATTGCCATTTACATCACTTGCTATGATGGTAATATCATGCCATTCATCATCTACAAAATCTACATATCCTGATTGAGTACTGTCATTGAATTTTAGTTTATTGCCTGCCAACTGATGAAGTCTGTACACTGTTTTTTTAAAGTATGCTTTGCCGTCATAATCGATCAGCGCATTGGCCATTCTGGTATCCTCAAAATTGAAGGAACCGATTTGGGTTGAAAACTGTAAAACATTATCCACAAAGAGTGCTAATCGATGAATTCCCAGACTGCTGGTATTTGATGCTAGTTTGTCATTTACTTCCACGCCAAATCCAATCTTACCATACACTTCTATAGGTTTTTCATCTACGGTTGTATAATTATTCTCTGATTTTTTAATTTTAATAAATCGAGCATCATTACCAAAATTGGTGGTGCCTTGCGTAAGGGCAGGAAACACACGAAGAGATAAAAACTCAGGGTTTTCTGAGTCCTCATAGTTTAATCCTAAGAGTTTTGGGTTGAGTGGCATTTCAGTTTGCTGATCTCTGATTTCAAAATGTAGGTGAGGTGCCGATGAGCTACCACTATTACCAGAGTAACCTAATAGATCATTTTGTTTAATTGGAAATTGCTTTTTATCAATATTAATATCGAGTTCAAATTTTTTGCCTTTATACTGATTTGTTTTTACGAATGCGTTAATTTTCGAGTTGAATCGATCAAGGTGTGCATATACTGAAGTAGTATTGTTGGGATGGTTAATGTAAATGGCATAACCAAAACCTGAAGCGCTAACCTTTATTCTGCTAACATAGCCATCAGCAGCGGCTTTTACTGGCAAACCAATTTGGTTAAACGTACTTAAGTCGATACCGCTGTGTAAGTGATCAGATCTAATCTCTCCGAAAGAACCAGTGGGTACAATGATGGTATCTAAAGGCCACCTGTAGAAAAAAACAGATTCGGTATTAGCAGCATTACCTATTATTTGGCAAAGTAAAATACAAACCGAAGTGGTCACAACTTTTAACATATTGCAAATAAACCAAAAAGCTCGTGTTTAGCCAACATTATTTTAAAACGAGTGGCTAAGACAAGTTAGGCAAATGGTCAGATACGGTGATTGTTCATAAATGGCTGTTAATAAAACATATAATTTTAAAAATTGAATGTATGACTTTGCCATAAAAAGGCATATATTTGGTACTGATAAAAATAACGGTGTAGTATGCTTGAAGTAAAGCAACACTTTGAACAATTAGAGCTTAAAATTCAGCAACTCATTCAGTTGAATGAAAGTAATAAAGATATTGTTCAGCAATTGCAGCAAGTATTAGCCGAGCGTGACAGCCAAATAGAAAAATTAACTCAAGAAGCCGCTGCCATGAATGATAAGATGAAGCAGTTAAATGAAATTACCAAGGAATTGAATAATGAACAAATTGATAAAATAAAACAAAAGATAAAAGGAATAATCAGTGAAGTGGATAAAAGTGTAGCACTGATAAAAAACAAAAAGTGAATCAAAAATAAGTCTCGATGAGCGAAACACTATCAGTAAAAGTAGCAATTGCCAACAGAAATTACCCATTAAGGGTAACCCAGCAGGAGCAAGAAAAGGTACTGGCAGCAGCTCAAGCCATCAATGCAAGAATTAAAGCCTTTGAAGACACTTATGCTGTAAAGGATAAACAAGACTTGCTAGCCATGGTAGCACTGCAACTTGTAAATGAGCAAGTGGCTGTTAAACCTGAAGAAAGCGCTAATCAGACAAATGAGATAATAGATCAATTAGGATATTTAAAATTAGTGATAGAAGAATACATAGCCGCACAATAGTTATTGATCTAACAAGTGTAAACGTTCTTTGCCATCAAAGTATAATATAGGAGCAATCCTTTAAGATACACCCACAGTAGTTTCGATTCACTTATTAAACTCAACACTTCGATACCATTGGAGTTTAGCTCATAACAAGATCTTATGGCAGGCTGTAAATTTGCGCTATGCAAATCATTTATTAAGGTACATTTGCCAAAATAAATGTTAACAACAGATCCCAGCGATTAAAGGCGACTCCACCCGTACAATTAGGGGTTTAAATGGTTCGGTCGGAATTATTGTGGGCTTTTTTATTCAATCATTTAACCCTTATATAACACTCTGAAATGGGTGCTCATTTTTAAAAATTATGAAAACAGAAATATTATTAATTATCGAAGGCATCATATCATTATTGGTAGGATTCTTTTTTGCAAGTTATTTTATTAAGAAAAATCAGAAGAACAAAGAAAGTGAAGCGGAGTCTAGGGCCCAGCAAATAATTAAGGATGCTGAAGCAGATGGCGAGCGATTAAAGGAGCGAAAAATTCTTGAGGCAAAGGAAAAGTTTTTACAACTAAAATCAGAGCATGAGAAAGCCATCAATGAAAAAGATAAAAATATTCAAAGTGCTGAAAGTAGGGTAAAGCAAAAGGAAAGTACCCTGAGTCAGAAGATGGAACAGACGCAAAAAAAGCAAAATGAATATGAGACATTGCAAAAAAATCTACAAACCCAATTGCAAATTCTGGATGGAAAAAAGGAGGAGTTGCAAAAAATGCATGCCCGTCAAGTAGAACAACTGGAAAAAATTTCCGGATTGAGTGTTGATCAAGCTAAGGGTCAGTTGGTTGAAGCTTTAAAGAATGAAGCAAAAACCGAGGCCATGAGCTATATCAAAGAAATAATGGATGAAGCAAAACTTACTGCCAATAAGGAAGCTAAAAAGTTGATCATTCAAACCATCCAAAGAGTGGCTACTGAGCATGCAATTGAAAATGCAGTAACCGTATTCAATATAGAAAATGATGAAATAAAAGGACGTGTAATTGGTCGTGAGGGGCGTAATATTAGGGCTTTGGAGGCTGCAACCGGAGTAGAAATTATTGTTGACGACACACCGGAAGCAATTCTACTCAGTTGTTTTGATCCTATCAGAAGAGAAACTGCAAGGCTGGCCATGCATCAATTGGTAAGTGATGGAAGGATTCACCCTGCGCGAATAGAAGAAGTGGTAGCCAAGGTGAAACGCCAGTTAGAAGAAGAAATAGTAGAAGTGGGCAAGCGCACTTGTATAGATTTGGGTATCCATGGATTGGCCCCTGAATTGATTAGAATGGTTGGTAGAATGAAATACCGTTCTTCATACGGTCAAAATCTTTTGCAACACTCGCGTGAAGTGGCCAACTTGTGTGCCATCATGGCTGCAGAATTAGGCCTGAATGTGAAACTTGCCAAACGAGCCGGATTGCTACACGATATTGGCAAAGTTCCGGATGATGAACCGGAATTGCCACATGCTATTTTAGGAATGAAATTAGCTGAGAAGCATAAGGAAAATGCTGAAGTAGTAAATGCTATTGGAGCACATCATGATGAGATTGAAATGACTAGTTTAATTTCACCTATTGTGCAAGTTTGTGATGCAATAAGCGGAGCAAGGCCCGGGGCAAGACGCGAAGTTCTAGAAAGTTATATTAAACGATTAAAAGATATGGAGGCACTAGCCCTTGGCTATCCAGGGGTAGAAAAAACATATGCCATTCAAGCCGGACGCGAACTAAGGGTGCTAGTTCAAAGTGAAAAACTCAATGATAAACAGACGGAAGAGCTATCATTTAATATTGCCAACCGAATTCAAACAGAGATGACCTATCCTGGCCAAGTAAAAGTGACCGTTATTCGTGAAACCAGAGCTGTAAATATTGCTAAGTAAATAAACGCGCGTTGCAACATTCTGATCAAAAGTTTGATTTAATTATTGATTCTGAAAAAGGCAATCAAAGTTATTGGAAAGATATTTTTCAATTTAAGTCGCTGTTTTATTTTTTATCCTGGCGCGATTTCTTGGTTCGCTATAAGCAAACCACCATTGGAGTTGTTTGGGCCTTGATAAGGCCCTTACTAACAATACTTGTTTTCACTTATGTATTTGGTAATGTTGCAAAACTTGATAGCTATGAATCTGCACCCTATATATTAATAGTTTGTTGTGGAATGCTACCATGGCAGTTTTTTGCAAATGCTTTTTCTGAAGCCGGTAATTCACTTATCAACAATGCCAACCTTTTGAGTAAGGTTTACTTTCCTCGAATTATAGTTCCTATAAGTACGATCATGGTAAGCTTGATAGATTTAATGATTTCGCTAATCATTGTAATAGTATTATTTATATATTATAACTATTGGCCATCTGCATCCATTCTACTTCTGCCAATTTATCTTCTCCAAGGGGTTTTAGTTACTATTGGGATGGGTTGCTGGTTTGCATCACTCAATGTCAGGTATCGTGATTTTAGATATATTATCCCATTCGTGGTGCAATTCGGACTTTATGTAACCCCTGTAGGATTTACCACAAAAGTAATAGGAACCAAGTGGGTTTATCTATATGCAATTAATCCAATGGTAGGAGTAATTGAGGGATGTAGAAGTGCATTCCTTGGCGATGCATACAAAGTGGATTCTAACATCATGTGGATTAGTTTGGCAAGTACCTTAGCTATTTTATTTTTAGGAGTTTCCACTTTTAAAAAGATGGAAAAACATTTTGCTGATATTATCTAAGCCATGCATGCCATTGAATTACATAAGGTAATAAAAACGTATCAGCTACGATCAGGTGCAGCTAGTAATTATACGGCACTGCGTGATGTAGTAGGTTCTATTTTTACAAAACAAAAAAAACAATCCATTAGCTTTAATGCAATCGATGATTTGAGTTTTAATATCGAAACAGGAGATAGGGTAGGAATAATTGGTAGAAATGGAGCAGGAAAATCAACATTGCTTAAATTGCTTAGTAGGGTAACCGCTCCAAGTAAGGGAATAATTAAAATAAAAGGTAGAATAGCTTCCCTCTTAGAAGTGGGCACTGGATTCCATCCGGAGCTTACTGGAAGAGAAAATATCTATTTGAATGGTGCCATTCTTGGGATGAATAGAGAAGAGATTAAAAGAAAATTTGATGAGATTGTTGCCTTTGCTGAAGTTGATCAGTTTCTAGATACTCCAGTGAAAAGGTATAGTAGTGGAATGTATGTGAAACTGGCTTTTGCAGTTGCAGCACATCTAGAGCCCGAGATCCTAATAATAGATGAGGTACTTGCTGTAGGAGATGCATCTTTTCAGCGGAAATGTCTAGCTAAAATGGAAGATATTAGCAAGGGTCAGGGTAGAACAGTGTTATTTGTGAGTCATAACATGGCAACCATTCAACATTTATGCAATAAATGTATTTATTTAAAGCAAGGGAAACTAGTTTCACAAGGAGCCACTGCAGATGTGGTTTCTCATTATCTCCGTGACATAAGCGATCATAAAACGATTGACTTAAAAGATCGAAAAGACAGGCAAGGCAATGCAGATTTTTTATTTACCGGATATGAATTATTGAATAACAAGATGCAACAGCTCGTTTCATTTCAAACAGGACAAACCGCTGTGCTGAGATTAATTTTTTCAACAAAAATTAATTTTTCATTTCAGAATTTCCATATAGCCTTGGGTATTGATGATGATGCCGGAATGCGAATTGCTCATTTTAACACCGAAGTAGTTGGGTTTGAATTCGAGGCGAATCAAAACTATGTTGATTTATTAATAGATAAAATGCCTTTCCGACAAGGCATGTACACAGTTACACTTTATGCAGCATCATCATTGGATGTGAACGATTGGTTGCCAAATGCATTTAGTTTCTTTGTTGATAGTGGTGATTATTTCGGTACAGGCAAATTGCCTCCATCTGGTCAAGGCAGCATATATGTGCCACATCAATTTCAAGGAGGTGTGAATGAGTGAAAAGTTAAAATGGCACTATCGCTGTTATCGATATTTGAGTCAGATAATAAGTAATTATAAAAGTGAAGGCAAGTTAAATTTCTGGAGCCATGCCAAGTATTTTTATAAATGGATTACTACCATCAATTCTGGAAAAACTACTTATGTAGATCAAGAGCCTTGGCTGCCCTATCACACGATTGCATTTTTAACTAACCACATCAATCAAATTACCAATGTATTTGAATATGGGGGAGGAAGTAGTACACTTTACTACTTAAAACATGGTAAAAAGGTAATTACAGTAGAACATGATCCAGATTGGTTTCATGTGTTTAGCAAAACAATTGAAGAGCAAAAATATAGCCATTGGATAGGAAAATTGGTCTTACCAGAAAAGGGTGATTTGGTAAAGAATCCAAATCCAGCCGCCCCCCTTCACTTTCACTCATCTGATATCAATTATGTAGGATATAATTTTAAATCTTATTGTGAGTCCATTAATCAATTTGGAGATGAAACATTTGATTTGATTGTAGTTGATGGAAGAGCGCGACCATCATGTGCTGTGGTAGCCTTTCCAAAATTAAAAAAGGGAGGATGGTTATTACATGACAATACCAACCTAAAACATTACCATGCGGTCAATGATACTTACTTTAAACAAAACTTTGAAATAATTCATGATCACGTAGGTGCTGTTCCCTATGGACTTGATTTTGCAAGAACAACCATATATCGAAAAAAATGAGTTGCTATCCTGTAATTTGTTTTTTGTTTAAGCGGCCGGTACAAGCTAGAGCGATGTTTGCTACACTCGTGGAAAATGATTCGATAGGTCAAACAGATTTGATCATTGCCATTGACGCCTGTAAAAAAGACGCCACTGAGAGAGAGCTACAGGCAAGAGCAGAAGTTCAAGCAATAGCCCATAGTATAGAAGGATTTAAATCCATCGAATTTATAGAAGCAACAGAAAATAAAGGTTTAGCTCATTCTGTAACTACTGTTGTATCAGCTGTGTTGCAAAAATATCCCGCATGCATAGTAATTGAAGAAGACACACTGGTACACCAATCTTTCTTAACTTTCATGAATAGTGCATTGGATTATGCCCTTAAAAGCAACAAAATATTTGGTGTGGGAGCATGGCCTTATTTTCTTAAATATCACAAGGCAAGAACAAATTTTTATTTTCCTTACCCAGATTCTATCGCATGGGGGGTAACTTCAAATGGCTGGAATCATTATGAGTCTGACATCTTAAAAATTAAAAACTTGATAAGACCAGCGAAAATTTGGAGATCATTTGAGGTGTTGAATAATTTAAATCATTTTAGTAACATGTTGAAGTTACAAGAAGAGGGAAAAATAGATTCATGGGCCATTAAATGGACAGCATCAGCAGTAATAAATGAAGCCAAATTTATTTATCCATCAAGCGCCATTGCCATCCATAATGGAAATGAAAACATAGACAGTACCCACGAAACAGGAAAAAACATATATAAAGACACTTTACTGAGCAATGAACCAGTTGAATTTAGAGCCGAACAATTGCACCAGAGCTATGAGGCGTTAAATTCCTTTCGTAAATTTGTGATCAAAGACATCCTATCTGAAGGAAATAATTTTTCATTCCTTAAAAATACAATCAAAGAGAAAATGCCAAAGTGGGTTTATTCAAATTTTTTTCATGGCAAATAGTTATTCAAGAATAAAAAATGCATTGAAGCTCCTCAAGCATCGATCGGTATTGAAGCATATAAATTTCAATGGGCGAAGTTGTGTGGTGTTATTGTATCACCGTGTTTATAATTACACCTCTGATCCTCAGTTACTAGCAGTAAGGTCAGAGAATTTCGACTCACAATTAAAAATTATTAAGACTGACAGCGAGCTATTAACAGTCGCTGATTTCGAATCAGCCATCTCTGGTAAAATAAAATTTCCGAAAAGAAGTGTGCTACTCACTTTTGATGATGGATATGCCGATAATTTGCATAATGCTATTCCTATTTTAAATGACCATTCAGCACAGGCCATATTTTATATTTGTACAGGTCATATAGATACATTTAAGGAATTTTGGTGGGATGAATTAGAGTTATTGCTTTTGCAAAATAATGCATGTAAAAAAATAGAATTGGTTATTGATGGCAAGCCAGTGCAGTATAACTTAGACACAGATAAAACTGTTGCATACACTTCTTTATTGCCTATTCTTAGAAATAGATCCACGCCAAG
>JBDKJS010000053.1:0-13882 GCA_039806065.1 Bacteroidota bacterium
ACTTTAATTTTTTAGCAATTGAGCAATAGGAAATTCAACGAATGAAACATAACTTTCGGAAGAAAAAACAAGCACACAATGCTTAATATAGCTTCCGTAATTACCAATTTAGCATGTATAATTTACCATTCGTTTCTGTGCCCCTATATAGGAGGACCTGCAGTGTATGAAGCCAGAGCAATTATATATTCTCAAGATGCTAATTTAGTTTTTGATGACCAGGATTTGTATGCCAATGTAGCAATGAGAAAAAGAAAGGATTTAGTGAATGCTACTTTTAATAATTCACTTAAAATATATCCAAATCCGGCTTCAACAATTTTAAATTTTTCAGGCAGCTTCGAAGGCGAAGTACAGTTGATAGTAGAATCTGTTATTGGTGAAACAATTTTAAATGAAATAACAGTGAGTGGAAATTCTGTTTCTGTTGCCAATATAGAAAATGGAATATATCTATATACAATAATTGCAAATGGCCAAATAAGAGGCCAAGGGAAAATTGCTATAGTGCATTAAAACAACTGCGCTCTCCTTGGATATTTTGGGGAGAGCGTTTTTATTTTTTATGAAATGAGAGTTAATTTAATCGCTTTTTTAATGTTATTCTCTTCAGTGCTAAGTGCACAGTACAGAGATAAAGTATGGATGCTGGGTGGATATGGAATAAATAATTCCGGAATTAATTTTAATAATGGCATGGCAGACACTTTTTCAGTAATCCGCGATTTAGAATTCTTCCTCACCAATGCCAGCATCTGCGACACAGCAGGCAATTTATTGTTCTATACCAATGGTCAACTGTTATACAATCGTTTTCATCAACCGATGTTGAACAGCAGTAATTTTAATCCGGGGGCAGCAACACTTAACAATTATCCTTATGGTTTGAATATTAATCAGGCTGTTTTGATATTGCCAAAACCCCAAACAGATTCTAGGTATAACTTATTTCATTTCTCCAGTGAACATTTTAATGCGCATTCTATAATAGAGGATCAACCATTAGAGTTTTTTCAAAGTGTAATTGATATGGGTTTAGATAATGGCAGAGGAGCAATCACAGGAATAAAAAATCAAGTTATTTTGAATGATACATTAAGTCATGGTGCAATAGTGGGATGTAAACACGCCAATGGCCGCGATTGGTGGATAGTTCTTCATCGGTATTGGAACAATCAGTTTTATAAGTTTTTGTTAACACCCGATACTATTTTTCAGTCCACACAATTTGAAGGCTCAAATGTTAGATATGATGTTTTTCTTGAAGCTTCATTCACTAGAGATGGAACGCGCTATGTCTATATGAGCCAGTATCCCCAGATAGACCTTTTTGAGTTTGATCGCTGTTCCGGTGCGCTTACATTAAAAGAAGCACTTCCGAGTCCTGATACAAGTTTAGGAAACTTAGGGTGTGCATTTTCTCCAAATGGAGAGTTTCTTTATGTATGCAATAATCTAAATATTTATCAATATGATGTCACAGCTGCCAATGTTAATCAAAGTAGAATCTTAGTAGCCCAATGGGATGGTAGCAATGTTCAGGGATTTAATACAACTTTTTTCATGATGCAGTTAGCACCTGACAATAGGATATATGTAAGTACAGCACAAGGTACCAATGTGCTGCATGTCATCAACAGCCCTGATAGCGCAGGCATGGCCTGCAATGTGGTGCAGCAGGGTTTGGTACTGCCTTGGTACAATGCCTTTAGCATGCCCAACCACACCAACTATGAGGTGGGGCCCATAGATGGCAGCCTGTGTGATAGTTTAGGTTTAAACAATGTGGCAGTCATTAACCAAAGCCAACAGGCAAACAGCGTTACCGTTTTCCCCAACCCTTCGGCATCATGGTTCAATTTTCTTATTCAAAACGAAACGGTGAGCAGTGTAACGGTTTATAATTTGTTTGGAGAGGTTACCGTTACCAGCACCAAGCCAAATATTAATTTGAGTGGCGAACCTAGTGGAGTTTATCTTTACAGAGTTAAAACAAGGAGCGGGAAGGAGTTTAGAGGCAAGCTTCAAAAATTGTAAAAGGTGAATAGCTGGCCCTGCGGCCCGGGGTGAGCGGATTAGCTGCCACCAAAAAAAACTTTTTTTGTGGCACTATGAGCGAACACCGGCACTGCTGCTGATGAGTGGCGGTGGTGGTGATGCCGCCCAAAAAAAATGGGGATACTAGTAGGGGGAATAAAAAAAGCTACCTGGTGTGGTAGCTTAATTGTTGGTAGCCCGTACGAGAATCGAACTCGTGTTTTATCCGTGAAAGGGATACGTCCTAACCCCTAGACGAACGGGCCATGTTTCTTTAATTTTTGCGGGCTGCAAATGTAATTATTTATATTATTTACACAAAAAATCTTTTTGAACTAGCGGAATTTAATTGTTGAGATGGATTTTGATAGTGCCTTCAGCTAGTTCGAAAATGATTTGACGGCCGTCTTGAAAATATTTAATGCCTTCGGGTTCAACGGCCTTTACACTGCTGCGCCAAGGAAGCCGAAGGGCTAGGCCTTCCATTCGTTTGGGTACATTGAGCAGTACGGTGCGATTGCCAACAGGGCCATCCACATCAAGGGTAACTTCATTGCGGGCTATCCACCATTCGCCAAAGTCGCGCAGGGTTCCAAACCATGCCTGGTCTTTCATGGCCTTGTAAAATTTGGGTAGTGCTGCTGTGGAAAGGGGGTTGGCGTGGACTTGGGCAATGTAGCATCCACCGTAGGTGGCTATTTTTTTTGCCAGGGCTATGGCTGATTGGACTCGCTGGCCATGGTAGGGTGGTATGTTATCATCGTCAGTGATGGGTAACTCAAACACTTCGGTTTCCATGTCATATTCTTTATTGTAATTGAGCTGAAGTGGGAAGTGGGATAGGGTGCTATTGGCCGGAATAGAGCTGCTAAAGCGATAGCCGCAGGCTATCATACTCTGTGGAAGGCTATAAGGGGTATAGCAATAGTTGCTTCTAAAGCTGCCCACCGTTTGGTTGGTTACAAACTGATCTATAAGGTATTTGCTTATGCGCATTTCGCCAAATATGGTGCCTTTGTAAGTTTTCTCGGGCGCCATTACATAGGGGCGGTAGTTGGGGTACTGCTCCTTGCCTGTGCCTTGTTCAAATTGATCGAAAAGGGGTGAGCCGGAAACTGTATTGCTAGCTACCTCATGTCCGGTGGCAACCAGCTTGTTAAGTTCTTTGAGGTCGTTGGTGGAATTGATCAAGCGGGGTCTATAGTCTTTGATGTAACGTGTTTGGGTAAAGTAGGTGCTGTGCAGGCCCATGCTACGTTCTGTTTGTGCTAACTTGATGCTAGCTGCCATGCTGCCTTTAAAGTCTATATTGTGGGTAATGATTACGCTCAGTGATTTGTCGTAAGGTACTGTTTGAATAATCACAGACTGCCGATCGTATTGTAAATAGATGTTTTTGATGAGGCGCATCATGACATCAATGGTGGGCTCAAACCCATTGGCTTTGGTACGATTAAATTCATCGTGCCGGTTATTGTGTGCCTTTAGTAAAATGAATCCCATATCGAACCCGATGGCAATAGCGGTGCCTCCTTGATAGGGTTTTTCGACAATGGCTGCTGAGCGGTCTTCATAGGTGGCAAGGGGTTTCAACTCAGGATCGCTGTAGCTATAGGTGCCAATGGTTTCTTTAAAAAGTCTTTTGTTACCAATAGAAATGGTTGACTCAGCGGGGTCTTTAAATTCGGCTGTGGGGCCTATGCTATCAGCTTTAAAGTGTACTTCAAAGTGTTGCTTGCTGGGGAGTGCTTCTTTGAAACCAAAAACTTCATTGAGTGCGCCCAATACGCTGAAGCCGATGAGTGTGCCACCACTGCGAGGATAGGCTGCCAGGGCTTGGAGCGCTTCAGGCGAAAGGGCCGCACCTGATATGATGGGATAGGCAATGACCACCTTATGTTGAATGGCTCGTTGGTAATCATTAGTGATGAGAAAGGGCACGCCAATGGTTTTAAGCCCATGGACCAAGCCTAGCCATGCGCTATTGGTATCGGTAAGTAGGATGGCTATTCTGCTAGTGCTGCCGGTGGTGTAGCGCTGCCAAGGTGTTGGAATACGGCTGGTAAAATCAGCAAGATAATCAGGGCCTTTAAGGCCGTTGATGGTGAACACTTCCGATTTTAATACATCATACTGTTCAGGAAATTCACTTTTGTTCATGGTGGCTATGGCATCGCCTGCTTTATCGCCACAGCTGGTAAGGATCAAGGTGAAGAAGGAAAGTGATATGAAAAAATACTTTCGGAAGGAAGGGTTGTGCATGCAGCAAACCTAAAGAATAATGCTGGGGCCTTTTATGATGGGTTTAGTTGATTGCTTACATAGCCTTGTTGAAAATCAACCATTGCTGCGGATTGCCTCTACCGGATCTAGGTGTGCAGCCATGTAGGCAGGTATGAATCCACTTACCAAACCAGTGATGCTAGCAATGACCAAACCCAAGCTGAGGTTATTAAGTGTGAGGGTAAAATTAAACCCATCGCCACCAAATGAACTATTGGCTAATAGTGATAAGAAGAATATGAGGATCAAACCTACCAAAGCACCCATGAGGCATAGCAGAATGGATTCTACCAAAAATTGCAATAGGATAAAATAATTTTTAGCTCCAAGTGATTTTTGAATACCTATAATGCTGGTGCGTTCGCGCACGCTCACAAACATGATATTGGCAATGCCAAATGCACCCACCACAGTGGATAGCCCTCCTATAAAAATGCCTATGATGCCTATGGTATCAAACATGCTCTGCAGACCGTTGGTAATGAGACTGGCTTCATTAAGTGCAAAATTATCGTCCTGGCTGGGTTGCAACCTGCGTACTCCACGCATGGCGCCTCGTAGCTCGTCTTTCATCTCAGTGAGGGTGATGCCTTCTTTCGCTTTCACTAGAATTTGCGGTCCAAAATTTTCAGAGCGAAGGTTTACTAAACTCCGTGCATAATTGAGGGGTATCATCACCTTATCGTCACTACTGTTTTCTACCATACTTTTTCCTTCGCGTTTCATGGTGCCTATCACCGTTAGTTTCTTGCCTTTTATGGTTATGGTTTTATCCATGGCATCGCCATTTGGAAAAAGACTGCTGCTTACATCATCGCCAAGGATGGCTACCGGCCTGCCTGCGATCACTTCTGATTCGGTAAAATACCGGCCCGATACCAATTCGAAATTTTTTATCTTGTTATATTCATAGCTTATGGGAAGCACGGTTACATTTTCTACAGCATTGCTTTCATATTTAACTACCTGCCCGTTGATATATGCCACAAAGGCTATGGCGCCACTGGTGTTCAGCTTGCGATTGAGCTCGGTCATTTCTTTTTGATTGACCAATGGCCTATTTACAAATTTCCACCATGGATAATTGTCGCCAAACAGCCATGGCCACTTTTCTACATACACTACAGAATTACCTAACGATGCCACATCAGCTCGCATTTTGTTTTCTAAAGCATCAGTAGCGGTAAATACTGCAATAATGGAAAAAATACCTATGGTGATGCCTAGCAAACTTAGCAAGGTGCGTAGCTTATTGGCTCGCAGGGCTTGCAGGGCAAAACTAATACTCTCAGAAAATAATTTTAAAAATATTCTCATAAAACTTTTCAAATGTAGATAAATAGTGCAAAACGGAAACTTAAATTTTGTTAATCTTGCGGCCTATTTAGCACTACAGCGCTCATGATTGATTCTAAAAAAATTACGGCAGCATTAATTTCTGTGTACCACAAAACAGGCTTACAAGAGTTGGCAATGGCATTGCACCAGGCTGGTATTACCATTTATGCTACCGGTGGTACTCAAGTTTTTTTAGAAGGGCTTAATGTGCCTGTGGTAGCAGTGGATTCGGTTACACAATTTCCTGAAGTGTTGGGAGGAAGGGTTAAAACATTGCATCCTAAAATTTTTGGTGGCATCCTTCACAGAAGATCATTCGAAAGTGATTTAGCTGAAGTGGTTACACATCAAATTCCTACTATTGATATGGTAGTGGTAGATCTCTACCCTTTTGAACAAACTGTGGCTAATGGTGGCACTGAGAATGATATCATAGAAAAGATAGATGTGGGCGGTGTATCACTTATAAGAGCTGCTGCAAAAAATTTTAATGATGTACTGATCATTCCTGCGGTGGAGCATTACCCTGCCGCCATGCAAATATTGAATGCACAGCAGGCTAGCAGCACCCTTGCTCAAAGAAGAGATTTAGCTAAACATGCTTTTACCACTACTGCTAACTATGACGCTGCCATTCAACAATATTTTTTAGATGGAACCAGTAAATCAATACCTGCAGTGCATGCTCATGAAACAGGACTGCGCTATGGCGAAAACCCTCACCAAAAGGCAGTATTCAGAGGTAAACTGGATGATACGGTATTACAATTGCATGGAAAAGATATTTCTTACAATAACCTTCTCGATATTGATGCAGCCATACAGCTCATAGCCGAATTTGACGAAACTACCTTTGCTATTTTAAAGCACAACAACGCATGTGGTATCGCCAGCCGATCTACAGTAGCGGCAGCTTATCAGGCCGCATTGGCCTGCGATCCTACCTCGGCATTTGGCGGAGTACTCATTACCAATGCCACTATTGAACATGATGCCGCTGCCTTAATCAATGATTTGTTTTGTGAAGTGGTTATTGCACCGCATTTTACTGAAGATGCCTTGCAATTATTAAAAAGCAAAAAAAATAGGATACTACTAGTGGCCAAAAAAACAACTCCTATCAACAAGCTAATTAGGTCTGTGCTCAATGGTTGGCTAGAACAAGATCGTGACTCGACCATGGCCACTACTCATGATTGGAAGTTGGCTACAGTGATGCATCCCAATTCTAAACAAACTGACGATTTGCTTTTTGCCAATAAAATTGTAAAACATACTAAAAGCAACACCATCGTACTAGCAGCGAACAAAACACTCGTAGCAAGCGGCACCGGTCAAACCAGCAGAGTGGATGCCTTGCAGCAAGCCATTTCTAAAGCCAAGTTTTTTAATTTTGATTTGCAACAAGCTGTTATGGCTAGCGATGCATTTTTCCCATTTCCTGATTGTGTGCAAATAGCCCATCATGCAGGTATTAAAGCCGTGATTCAGCCTGGAGGAAGTATCAAAGATCAAGAAAGCATTGATTATTGTAACGCTCATCAAATGAGTATGGTCATTACCGGAATCAGACATTTCAAACACTAATGCTTAGGCGACCTTAACCCACATATAGTACCGGCTTGGATGGCCCTTTTTGCTCTGGCATTTAGGTCAATTTATTTAATAAAAAACTTTGCAAAAGTTGGCCTCTAAACCAATCTAATATTGTATATTTACAACGTAAGTCATTAGGTAAAAAATAAGCCAAGTGGGCTTATACAATGCCTATTCAAGTTCAGATTATTACCATTTAATTTTTATGCCAGAAGTGTTAAACGAAGAGAAAACAACCACCAACAATGAATATGGTGCCGATAGTATAACGGTACTTGAAGGTTTAGAAGCCGTAAGAAAAAGACCAGCAATGTACATAGGCGATGTAGGAGTAAAAGGACTCCACCACCTGGTATATGAAGTAGTAGATAACTCTATCGATGAAGCCTTAGCAGGCCATTGTAAAAATATTAAGGTCATCATCCATGAAGATAACAGCATTACCGTAACAGATGATGGTAGAGGAATTCCTACTGATATGCACTCTAAAGAGAAAAAGAGCGCCCTCGAATTGGTAATGACGGTGCTACATGCTGGCGGAAAATTTGATAAAGATTCCTACAAAGTATCAGGCGGTTTGCATGGAGTAGGGGTGAGCTGTGTAAATGCCTTGAGTACTCACCTCAAAGTAATGGTTCACCGAAATGGTAAAATCCATACCCAGGAGTATAGCTGTGGTAAGCCGCTCTTTGAAGTAAAGCAAGTAGGCGAAACCAATCGCACGGGAACTGAAGTTACTTTCAAACCAGATGGTTCTATCTTTATCACCACCACCTATATTTTCGAAACACTTTCGGCTCGCCTGCGCGAACTAGCCTACCTTAATAAAGGAATTAACATCACCTTATTTGACGAACGCGAAAAAAATGAAGAAGGACAACCCATCAGCGAAAATTTTTATAGCAATGGAGGTCTAAAAGAATTTGTAACGTATTTAGATGCTACACGCACTTGCCTCATTCCTTCTGTCATTCACATGGAGGGAGAAAAAAATGGTATTCCGGTGGAAGTGGCCATGCAATACAATACTTCTTTCAATGAAAATGTACACAGTTACGTAAATAACATTAATACCCATGAAGGGGGTACCCACCTTGCTGGATTTAGAAGAGCACTTACCAGAACATTAAAAACTTATGCAGAAAAAAGCGGGCTACTTTCTAAATTAAAATTTGAAATCAGTGGTGACGATTTTCGCGAAGGCCTCACAGCAGTTATTTCTGTAAAAGTGGCCGAACCTCAATTCGAGGGTCAAACCAAAACCAAACTTGGTAACAATGAAGTGATAGGTGCAGTAGATTCTGCTGTGAGCGATATCCTATCAAGCTATCTTGAAGAGCATCCTAAAGAAGCCAAGATGATAGTGGACAAAGTAATTCTGGCGGCTACAGCACGCCATGCCGCCCGAAAGGCTCGTGAAATGGTGCAACGCAAAAATGTACTCAGCGGTTCAGGCCTACCCGGCAAATTAGCCGACTGCAGTGATAGCGATGCCGGTAGATGTGAAATTTATCTGGTCGAGGGCGACTCTGCCGGTGGTACCGCTAAACAAGGCCGCGACAGAAATTACCAGGCCATTTTACCTCTTAGAGGTAAAATACTCAACGTGGAAAAAGCCATGGAGTATAAAATTTATGAAAATGAAGAGATCAGAAACATCTTCACCGCACTCGGTGTGTTCAGAGATGATAGCAAAGAAGGCCGTCCGTTAAATATGGATAAACTACGGTATCATAAAATCATCATCATGACCGATGCCGATGTGGATGGTAGCCATATCACCACTTTAATTCTTACCTTCTTCTTCCGTCACTTAAAAGAGTTAATAGAATCTGGCTATCTTTATATTGCCACACCACCGCTTTACTTAGTTAAGAAAGGGAAAGACCAAGTTTATGCTTGGAATGAGGAACAAAGATTGGCGGCTGTTAAAGAACTGGCCAAGGAAGGAAAAGAAGACAGTGTCAATATACAACGGTACAAAGGTCTTGGCGAGATGAATGCCGAACAACTTTGGGAAACAACCATGAACCCAACAACCCGCACCTTGCGACAAGTTACCATTGACAGTGCTGCCGAAGCAGATAGAATCTTCTCTATGCTTATGGGTGATGATGTACCGCCCAGACGCGATTTTATTGAGAAACATAGCAAATATGCTCGCATTGATGCATAGCCATATTACCCAATAATGAAAAACCACCCCAACCATGGGTGGTTTTTTTGCTTTAATAAACTTTACATTTTATACCCCCCTAATAATTCACTATTTTCGCACCGCTAAAAAAGATTAACCATATAAGTGAACCCCAATGTTTGAAAGCCTAAGTGATAAATTAGAAAGAGCCTTTAAAGTACTTAAAGGTGAAGGAAAGATTACCGAAATAAATGTTGCCGAAACACTCAAAGAAGTTAGGAAGGCACTGCTCGATGCCGATGTTAACTTTAAAGTAGCTAAACAATTTACGGATACAGTCAAAGAAAAAGCTTATGGTCAAAATGTGCTCAACGCAGTATCTCCGGGGCAGCTACTTGTAAAAATAGCACATGATGAACTTGCCAACCTTATGGGCGGCACTAAAGTGGATTTAAACCTTCAGCCCAACCCCACCATCATTCTCATGAGCGGCTTGCAAGGCTCAGGTAAAACAACCCTAAGCGGCAAGCTTGCTAATTTTTTAAAAACTAAAAAACAAAAAAATCCCATCCTCGTTGCTTGCGATGTGTATAGACCGGCCGCGGTTGACCAACTTAAAGTATTAGGCAATCAACTAAACATTCCCGTGTATGCCGAACCGGACGTAAAAGACCCTGTAAATATTGCACTCCGTGGTATAGCACATGCCAAGGCGCAGCAACACAATGTAGTCATTATAGATACCGCTGGCCGTTTGGCCATTGACGAACAAATGATGAATGAAATAGCAGCCATTAAAACTGCCATTGAACCTCATGAAATTTTATTTGTAGTAGATGCCATGACCGGGCAAGATGCTGTGAATACCGCAAAAGCCTTCAATGATAAACTAGATTTTAATGGAGTGGTATTAACCAAATTAGATGGCGATACCAGAGGTGGGGCTGCACTCTCCATAAAAAGTGTTGTGAACAAACCCATCAAGTTTGTAGGTATGGGCGAAAAAATGGACGCCCTTGATGTGTTCTATCCTGAAAGAATGGCCGACCGCATTCTCGGTATGGGCGATATTGTATCGCTCGTAGAAAAAGCCCAAGAACAATTTGATGCCGAAGAAGCTGCCAAGCTTCATAAGAAAATTGCTAAAAATCAATTCAACTTTAACGATTTTCTACAGCAAATTAGTCAAATTAAAAAAATGGGCAACCTTAAAGATCTCATGGGTATGATTCCCGGAGTGGGGAAAGCCATCAGAGATATCGATATTAGTAATGACAGCTTCAAGCATATTGAAGCCATTATCAAATCCATGACTCCTGAAGAAAGAGAAAATCCAGATATCATCAATGGCACCAGGCGCACCAGAATTGCCAAAGGTAGCGGTACCAATATTCAGGAAGTAAATAAACTGCTCAGACAATTTGAAGAAATGAAAAAAATGATGCGCATGTTTGGCAACAAAGATCAAATGAGTAAAATGATGCGAAACATGCCCGGCATGAGACGCTAAACCTACCACCTACCACATGCAACTACTCGATGGCAAAATATTAAGTACCCAAATAAAGAAAGAAATTAAATCCACCGTTGACACCATGGTTGCTAACGGTGCCAGGCCACCTCATCTGGCAGCCATACTCGTTGGAAATCATCCAGCAAGCGAAACCTATGTAGCCTCTAAAATTAAAAACTGTGCCGAAGTAGGTTTTCAATCCAGCCTTTTCCGTTTCAGTGATACCATTACCCAAGACGAACTACTCCAAAAAATTAACGAACTCAATAACAACCCGTCCATTGATGGCTTCATAGTGCAACTCCCTTTACCCAAGCACATACATGTACACACCATTACACTGGCCATAGATCCCGCTAAAGATGTTGATGGATTCCACCCCCTGAATCAAGGCAATATGTTGCTCAATCAACCATGCCTACTACCAGCCACCCCATATGGCATTTTAATGATTTTAGAAAAATACAACATTAAAACTGATGGCAAGCACTGTGTAGTAATTGGAAGAAGCAATATTGTAGGCCTCCCCATGAGCATCCTCATGGTAAGCAATACCGTATTTGGAAATAGCACCGTAACCATGTGTCACAGCCATACTGATGGGCTCAACACCATAGCCGCACAAGCTGATATCCTTATCGCAGCCATTGGAAAACCCAATTTTGTAACCCCTGATATGGTAAAACCTGGGGCAGTAGTCATTGATGTAGGCATTAACGCCATACCCTCTACCAAAACCAAATCAGGCTTCCAACTGGTGGGCGATGTAGCTTTTCATGCAGTAGCACCCAAATGCAGCTATATCACACCGGTGCCAGGTGGGGTAGGCCTAATGACCATTATTGGCCTGCTTAAAAACACCCTCAAAGCAGCCCAAAGTAATGCCTCATAGCATTACTTTCAGTATCCCCTTGCTAAGATTGACCAACCCTTTGATCTCCTTCACCCAAAAAAATCGTTTTGCCAACCCTTATATTTTTATATTTTCGCAACAACTTTTAAAAGTTTAATTAATAAACAACTAAATAAACAACATATGCAAGTAGTAATGATGGGATTGGGCTATATTGGACTGCCTACCGCAGCACTCATAGCCAGCAAGGGTATCCATGTATTGGGAGTAGATGTCAATGCCAAGGTAGTGGACACAATCAATAAAGGTGAAATTCATATCGTAGAACCCGATCTCGATGGTTTGGTCAACTACGATGTGCGCCAAGGCTACCTAAAAGCAGCCACCCAACCAGCTCCTGCCGATGTTTTTATGATTGCAGTACCCACTCCCTTCAAAGGCGATCATGAGCCCGATATTTCGTATGTTGAAAATGCCACTAAAATGGTGCTTCCCCACCTCAAACCTGGCAACCTCTTTATCATTGAAAGCACCAGCCCCGTAGGCACTACCGAAAAAATGTCCCAAATCATTGCCACCGAACGCCCCGAACTCCTCGACAAAATATTTATTGCCTATTGTCCTGAAAGAGTGCTGCCAGGAAGCGTTATCTATGAATTGCAAAACAATGATAGGGTTATAGGCGGCCTCAACCCGCAAAGCACCACAGCAGCTATTGAATTCTATGGAAAATTTGTGAAAGGAAACCTTCATAAAACCAACTCACGAACAGCTGAAATGTGTAAACTCACTGAAAACGCTTATCGTGATGTAAACATAGCCTTCGCTAATGAACTGAGCATCATTTGCGATAAAGCAGCCATCGATGTAAATGAGCTCATAGACCTTGCCAGCAAACACCCCCGCGTTAAAATTCTAAAACCAGGACCCGGAGTGGGCGGCCATTGCATAGCAGTAGATCCTTGGTTTATAGTAGCCGATTTCAAAGACGAAGCCAAAATAATTAAACAAGCACGACTCACCAATAACTACAAAAAAGATTGGGTCACAGCCAAAATAAAAGCAGCAGCACACCAATTTAAAACCACGCACCACCGCGATGCCACCATAGCCTGCATGGGCCTGGCTTACAAACCCGATATTGACGATCTCAGAGAATCACCAAGTATCGAAATACTAGAAGAACTTATCCATGCCGGATATAAAACACTAGCCGTTGAACCCAATGTAAATGGCCACCCACAGTTTAAAATCACTGATAGCGCCAAGGCCTGCCTCGATGCCGATATTATTGTCTTTCTAGTAAGCCATCGAGAGTTTAAAAATTTGCCCATCAATGCTGACAAGGTTTTATTAGACTTCTGTGGCGTAAGAAAATAATACCATCACCTCATCACATCCATTCAAGCTATCACATCAGGTAGCTTTTTTTATTACCCGGCCAAGCATCCCAATTTTTTTTAGGCGGCATCACCACCACCGCCACTCATCAGCAGCAGTGCCGGTGTTTGCTCATAGTGCCACCAAAAAAAGTTTTTTTTGGCGGCAGCTAATCCGCTCACCCCGGGCCGCAGGGTAGGGGAAGGCATGGTTAAATGATAAAATAATTTTGTAAATTGCCCTTTCATAGCAGCTTACAAAAATAATTCCATGCACGCATCCCCCTACCTCTTAGACAATGGCATAGTGCCATCTGATTTGATTGAAAACAATCAGGCACGTGTAAACAATCTTTACTACAATACCATAGGCTCAGGCAGGGATGAAATCACATCAGAACAAGCCGATAGCATTTTGGCAATAGCCATTCAATGTCCTTTGCTTGGTGGTAGCGCTGTATATGATGCTCGCGCTTTATATACTCTTTATGATTTAGATATGGATTACAACGATGAATTAACTTGTTTGCAAGTTGGACTAGTAATGCGAAAGAAACAAGTGCTAAAGAATGGTATTACTGCAACGGTGTATCCTAACCCCGCTAAAGAAAAAATATTGGTTAACTACAATATTATTAATGATGGTCATTTAAAAATCATTAGTTCTATTGGAAAACAAATCAAAGAATTACCATTAGATTTCAATAGTTCCACAACAGAAATTGATGTAACAAAACTTGAAGGTG
>JBDKJS010000054.1:0-26458 GCA_039806065.1 Bacteroidota bacterium
TTTCTTTACCATTGCTTATCAAGAGGGAAAGCTAGTAGAGGAGACTACTATAGACACCCAAGCCAATGTAACTGAAATTAAAGGAAGGAGAATCCTGCTGGTGGAAGACAATGAATTCAATCAAATGGTAGCTGTAGATACCCTTGCCGACTTATTCACTGATCTTACAGTAGACGTAGCTGAAGATGGATTTATCGCATTAAAAAAATTGAGTGAGCAGCATTATGACATGGTGCTAATGGATATTCAATTGCCCGAAATGGATGGCTTTGAAACGACAAGAAAAATTAGAACAACCTTGCCCAAGCCCATTAATCAAATTAAAATCTGTGCCATGACAGCCTCAGTTACCAAAGAAAGAATTGACGAATGTATTTCTTCCGGTATGAACGATTATTTAATGAAGCCATTTGTGCCAGCAGACTTGAAGGAAAAAGTAATTAAAAATATTTTGTCCATTACATAAAAGGTAGCGGATAAACTTGCAGGTATGGATCGTTTCAAAAAATTAGCACCTTTCATAGTGGCTAAAATAAGCAAGGAGGTAGCCTCTTCTTATTATTACCACAATCTTGCCCATACGCTGGATGTAGTTCAATGCGTAAAAAGTATTGGAGAAAAGGAAAAAGTTACACCACTTGAATTAGAGCTTTTAAGTGTAGCTGCCCTACTGCATGACATTGGATTCATCAATGGCCCCGTTGATCATGAAATGAGGGGAAGCAATTATGCTCAAGTCATATTACCAGCTTATAGTTTTAAGGTAGATGAAATACAAATTATTGCCAACTTAATTTTAAGCACTAAATATCCACCCCAACCGAAGTGTTTATTGGAAAAAATCATTTGTGATGCTGATTTGGACTACCTCGGCCGAACCGATTTTGAAACTATTAGTGCCAATTTATTCAAGGAATTAAAAAATGCAAATGCCAATTTATCGGTAGAGGAATGGAACCGGATTCAAGTTAATTTTTTAACCAACCATCAGTATTTTACTACCACATCGCTTACTTTGAGAAGTAAAACCAAAATGGAACACTTAACTAAATTGCGATTGCTCATAGGGGAAGAGTAACCATGTCTCAAATCAGGGTTTAACTTTTTATGCTATTGGTTGAAACGAAATACATATCAATTTCACCTTTATTTTTGGCTGCTATTTTTCCGCGATAATCGCACTGAAAATGTTCTTTGATCAGTTCGTAAGTGAATCCTGAAATATTTACCTTACCCACTTCACCACTTGACTCCATGCGTGAGGCTGTATTGACAGTATCGCCCCAGATGTCATAAGCAAATTTTTTCGTGCCTACCACTCCCGCCACTACAGGCCCAGTATGAATACCAAGTCTCAATTCAAAGTAGGGGAGTCCTTTTGCCATCCGTTCAGCTTTATTCAATTGAATGAATGCTTGCATTTCTATTCCTGCATTCACCACATCAACAGGGTGGGAGGTGTTGCTAACAGGGAGTCCTCCTGCACACATATAAGCATCACCTATCGTTTTTATTTTCTCAATATTGTATTTAGTTACAATTTTATCAAAAGCACTGTAACAACTATTTATTTCTGCCACCAAATCTTCAGCACTTAGTAGCTCTGAAGCCTGGGTAAAATTTTTAAAGTCGGTGAACAATACAGTTACCGAGTCAAAACTTTTGGTGCTAGCCTTACCGGTAGTTTTCAATTCCTCGGCTGTATCTTCTGGTAAAATATTGAGTAACAACTCATCGCTGCGCTTTTTCTCCTTGCTAATTCTGTTACGTTGTTTAAAAACAACTCCAGCAAAAAACAGTACTATTGCAAATCCACCTATAAATCCATTTCTGACTAATTTTTGCCTTTCAATTTCTTTGTTTTGTATTTCTTTATCTTTAGTAAGTAGATTGATTTCTGACTCTTTCTTTTCAAGGTCAAAAGTGAATTGTAAGGTACCTAATTTTTTATCAGTATTAATATTGTAAATTGTATCCTTAATGGCTAGTAGTAAGTTCTGAAACTGATAAGCATTGGTATAATCTTTTATGTTGGCATAGGCATTGGTCAGCCCTTGATAAGCATCCTTCATTTCCGTAACAGCATTCAAAGGTGCCCCTGCCTCCAGAGCAGCTTTAAAATTTAGGATTGCCAAATTATTATTTCCACTGGATAGATAGGCCTGTGCTAGTCCGACCAAAGATTGCGTTAAATCTAATTTTAGGTCCAGTTTTTTTGATATTTCGAATGCCGACTGGTGAGTAGCTATGGCCTCAAGATATGCCTTACGCCTCACATTAACCCTGCCAATGTAGTTGAGTGAGTAAGGTGCACTTTCCGTGTTTTCATAATACTTGAGCGATTCATTTAGATATACGAGTGCTGTTGAGTCATCGCCTTTTTTATAAAACGTTTCACCAAGATTTACTGTCACCAATCCAATATTGTATGGATCGCCATTGGCCTTACTCAGTGGTAATGCTCTAAAGAAACAGTCTAGTGCCTTGTCATAGGTGGCTGATTTATTCAAATACACTGAACCAATATTATTAAGTGAAGTAACAATTCTAACAGTGTCATGAATCGCTTCAGCTATTTTCAAAGCTTTTAAATAAAGTTCCAAGGCAGTGGCATCGTCACCTTGATTAAAATAGATAGCGCCCATATTACTGTGCATATTGGCAATGCCCTTTTGATCATTGAGCGTGGTATAAACGACTAATGCCTTATTCCAATTATTAATGGCTTCAACATAACGACCTTGCAAGTAGTGTCCAATGCCCACATTTTTTAATGCTTGGGCAAGTCCTGTTTTGAAATTATTCTTCTCTGCCAAATTAACTGCTGAAGTGGCAATGATAATGGCCGTATCAGGATTGTTATCGAAATACTTTTTTGAAATATTATTTAATAAATTTATTTTAACAGTATCAGATTGTGAGCTAAGAAACAATTTATTCAAGCTATCTGATTCTTCGGCTGCCAAAAGGTGAGTAAGTCCAGCAAGGATTAAGAGCAAAAGGAGGTTGAAAAATATATTTTTAGTTTGCTTCATTTGATGCTCCTAAAATAAAAAAAGGTTGCATCTGTCGATACAACCTCCTTTTAATTATTTAAACATTATTGTTTAACTATTTTCTCCTGAATAAGTTGATCTTCTAGATTTAATTGAAGTATATAAACACCACTACTTAAACTCGTCAAATCTAGTTGAACCTGATTTTCGCCTACGATAGCTGTTTCGTTCATTGCTGAAACTAATCTTCCAGAAATGTCCTTAATTTCTATCACAAATTTTTGCTCTAGGTTAGCCTTGAACTGCACGTTTAACACTCCATTGCTTGGATTCGGGAATAAATCAAAATCAATAGCATCGATAGCGCTTAATTGCGCTGCACTGCGGCAATTGTTAACGGTTATCACCTTTGACGATTGTTGTGCTGCACCACAGCTGTTAATTCCTCTAGCCTTTAAAGTGAAGGAGTTTAAACCTACAGCAGCGAAATTTACCGTTACACTATTACCTGAGCCAGAAACTATAGCTCCATTGGTAGCAGACCAAGTATAGCTAGTTGCACCCAATAATGGGCTGATGCTATAAATGGCACTCACCTCTGATTTACATACCGTTGCCGATCCTGAAATTGGGCCTGCTGTAGCTGGCCTTCCACTGATGGATAGACATCTATTCACACCGTTTCCACAGCTATTTTGCGCTGCTACACATACGCTTCCGGTTGTAAAATTATTACCAAAGCTTACTTGAACACTCGTTCCATTTGATGCACCTATTATTGTTGCTCCTCCTGTTGTAGACCAAACGTAAGAGCTGATTCCGCTCATAGGGGCAATACTATAGGATTGAATGCTGCTGCATACACCTGCATTAGGTCCTGTTATTCCTCCCGGTTGCAATGGGGTGCTTCTTACTACTACATTTCTTGCTATTCCACTTCCGCAAGGATTACTTCCTGCTATGCTGATAGTACCACTTACAAAACCTATTGGGAAAGTTATATTCACGGTAAGGGCTGTTGTTATCAAAGGGTTACCACTGTTTGTTCCGGCAGTGATTGTGCATCCTGCAGGCGCAGTCCAAGTATAATTGGTGGTACCTTTTAATGATAGGATATTAAAGGTATAGGTGCCACCTCCACAAAGCCCAGTAGTAGGGAATGAACCAATAGAAGGATGAGGTAGCACTGGGAATCCATTAACAGCCAAAGTAGCATCGGTAGAGGCTCCAATACAGTTGGCAGCCCTAACCTTGATCGTACCATTAGCAAATGAATTGGTAAATGCTACTGTAACAGAAGTTCCACCTTGTCCTGCAATGATGCTAGCACCGGCTCCAGTAACAGACCAAACATAGCTGGAAGCATTGGCCACAGCCGATATTGTGTAAACAACTTGTTGTACTCCACATATTACTGTAGTTCCATTAATGGCTGCTGGTTTTGAAGGAGCGTTAGTTAATCTACTAATGGTTCTCAGACTAGGCAAGCTTTGACCGCATAAATTTGAAGCAGTTACTTCAATGGTTCCACCATTGTATGAATTACTAAAACTTAAACTGATCGTGTTTGTATTTGACGATCCACTTACGCCTGCTGGCAATGTCCAGTCATAATATGCTGCTCCCGGAATAGGATCCACACTATAAATCACTCCACTTTGATTTCTACATGCTCCTGCTGGACCATTGATAAATGAAGGAGCACTAAGTGGTACGAGTGAGTCTTGCAATACAATATTGAATACTGCACCGCAGCCATTATCATCATTCACAATTACTTCGTAACTACCTGCTCCTACAAAATTTATTTGATCATTGGTGGCTCCACCAGGAATCCAAGTGTAAGAATAGGGGGCAGTTCCATTTACAGGAATTATGGCAGCATTACCATTTGCCAATCCACAAGTAGGTGATTCCACAACAAAACTTCCTGTTATCTCCGGAGGGTTAGATAAAGTTATGGCAGCTGTAGTACTACAACCTTGGGCATCTGAAATAGTAAAACTGCTTGTACCTGAATATACAAATGGGAAGATCGTTTGTCCGTTGTAAGGAGCCACTCCTCCGTTTATCGTTAGAAAAACAGAAGTAGATCCATCATGGCATAGAATAGGAGTGCTGTGTACAGTAATTGCTAAACTATCTCCAACAGATAACGTTCCATTTTGATAGATGATATTATAATTAGCTGGTGATTGCTTTTGAACAATTCCAGAAGGCACAATTTGATAATTACCATTGTTTAAAGGACCCGCGCCCACAGGATTATTGCCGGCATCTAACAATTCATACACTGGCCCACTATCTATCACATTGCTATCTGCATCTTCATATTTATATATAAACTTAGAAGTACTGAAATTTGGTGCGGAGTTACCACATCCAGGTAGGGTGTCAACTGCCTTTACAATCAAGTCTGCAGGTAAAATAGTTAGATTACCAAGTCCGTAGGTGATGGCAAAGTTTTCAGAAAGTAAAACTCCGGGCGCTATGAGCCAAGTTCCAACTTCGTAGCCTGAAATCATATTCATACTGGTGTAACCAGTGATGGAGTCTGTAGGATCTTCATACACATCCAGTGAGTCAACAATCAACATCACGTTTTCATTTGAAGCATCATTGAGTGTACTACTGTTTACTATGTTAATGCCATTTACACCAGCTTTACCATTTTTTAACGTAATGCCATTTACACCAGCTTTACCATTTACGCCTGCTTTCCCATTTACACCAGCTTTACCATTCACTCCTGCTTTACCATTCTTTAAAGTTGCATTATTTGAATCCAATTGATAGTCAAATATGGTTTCAGGTGAAACAGGAATAAAGTAAGTGGTGTCATATTCAATGCCGTTTACACCAGCTTTTCCATTCACTCCAGCCTTTCCATTTACCCCTGCTTTGCCACTTACTAAAAATGCCATATTCAAAAAGTCCGCAGCAGAGATGGTACGACCATTTACACCTGCTTTTCCATCTACCAATACTACAGAACTAGACATTACACTAGCATGATCATTATCGATTATTTGTATTACACCGTCCAAATCGCCAGGGGCAATGTTAGTGGAATCATAGTTGTAATAGTATTGCATCAGTTTACCATCGATCTTATCACCATACACCAAGGTAGTATCTTTTGGTGTTACCAATAATGGAAGTCTTTCAATAGTGAGTACCCCATCAATAAATTGATAGTTGAAATTATTAGCAAGGCTAAGTGAAGCAGGAATGCTCAGATCGGTAACGGCAGAACTAGCTCTTCTGAAATACAAACCAATGTTGCTTAAATTAGTAGCAGAAGTACTGTAAGTAATGTCTGTTAATCCCAAATCAGAAAGAGTATAGGTGGTAGAATCAATTGGAACATCATTAATGGAAACCGAGCAAGAATAGCCAGGGATCACTTCACCAAATTTTTTGGTTGCGCTATTAACTACTACTCTTACATTTTGCGGAATGGTTCCTTCAAAATAGAGCGAATCACTAACTCCTCCGTCAAGGCCACTAATGCTCATTGGTGGATTGTAAACCATCAATGGAGGATTCCCAACGTAAGGAGGTATTATAACTGTTAACTGCGTACTCGAAATTACATTTGCTGCGATGGTGTCGTATTGAAAAATTACTGCTGCATCATCGGTGAAATAAGAGCCATTAACTGTTACCGATAATGTGTCTATTCCTGGTAATTTGGAACTATCATTCAAACTCATATTGATCACCAATGGAGTTGGGTTGGCTATCGATTGCAATGCACCGTCTGCTTGAATAAACCCAGATCCACTTTGCGCATCATATCCTGGTGTATACATGTCCAGTGCTGTATTTTGAAGTGTAGCTTTCATTTCAGCGGGGCTCATTCCATTGCCATAGTATTTTTGCTTTGCTTCTTGAACAAGCGCTGCTACCGCAGCAGCATGAGGAGCAGCAGCAGAGGTTCCAAAGAAATTTGGAAACGCATCGCCATCAATATTTACACCGTTGAAATTGACAGTAGTATTCACACCGTTAGGCGCTGTGATGTCGGGTTTGTTTCTGTCATTTCCAGCAATGCTCACGCCTCCTCTTGATGAGAAGCTAGCTACAGTGGGGCTTGCCACTCCATAGGCAGGTGTATTGGTATACAATACTGCACCTACTGAAATAGCACTTGCTGCATTGGCTTGTCCAACAACGGTTCCAGTGCCTTGTACAAATTCATTGATTACTCCCTCGCCTCTAAAAATAATGTATTTGAATCTAACATTACCACTACCGATTGTTCTTCTGATCATCACATTGGCAGTAACAGTATTTTTTGAAACAAATGGTAACACTTCTATTGGGTCGCCCCAGCGGTTATTCCTATTAAATCCAAATAATGGAGTTCCGATATTATCCGTCAAGAATATATCCAAGTTGTTAACAGCACCTGGAAACTGATTGAGTGAGTAAAAATTATCTTCCCATTGCAATACGATTGAATAGGTGCCAGCAGGTAAGGTGATACTTTGTAGATAGTCGCCACCTCCAAAATCATGAACGGTACCAGAGTATCCAGCAGGAGCAGGAATTTCATTAAAATATCCTTCGTATGATTTGGTACCAAAATTACCAGCAGAAGTAAAATAATTTACACCGCTAGCCGATACATCTTCCACGGCTTGTGCAATTACACCATCTTGGAAAAATGGTTCGGTGAGATAAGTAATGTCATCAACGATAATGTTGCATCCTGAATCACGCAGTGACTTTATTCCATCAGCAAAATTTCCGGCACTTACAAAACCTGAACGGAACACTAACTCAGCATTAGGTGCTACATCATGAATGATTTGGGCCATTGCCCTTCCTTCATCTGATCCTGTTCCATAAGGGTATTCATCAGAAATTATTACCGGCTTTGGATAGTTGGGATTGGCACTACCTGGTAAATCGCCATTAACAACATCCAGTGCAGCAGGGCTGCCAAATCTGGTATTGTAGCTATCGCTCATCACACCTACTTTAATACCGTTACCGCTCATGCCCCAAGCTGCTCTAGCTTTGTTACTTCTTTGAGCAGTATCACCTTGTGTGGTGGTGAGGCCCGTGCTAGCGAAATTAAATGCAGAAGCAATCGGAGGATAGTAGGGTCTTACATAATTTATTAAGCTTGGAAGTGAATCCAATTTAGGCAGATTGGCTATTGGGAACATACCTGTTATAATTAAGGTAGTATCGCCATTGTCGATGATATCATGCAGGCCATATGCAGCTGTTTGAAGTAAAGCCAAAACGCTATCATATTGGTTGTCATTAGCAATAACCTCAATCAAAACTTCACCATTTAGATCATCGAATAAAAATACCGTATTGGTTGCAGTTGTATCTACTAATGAATCAGGGTAAGTGTATAATTGCGTAAGTTCAGATCCGATAATATTGGTTTCAAGTCCATCAACTGGTGGTTCGTAATAAGGAATCAAACAGGGCACTAAGTTGGCAGCATAACTGGCATTGGTTGCATTGCAAGTAAATTCACTAGTAACATTTACTTCATATACACCCGCTGAGGTTATGTTTTTAGAAACTGTGGTTTCACCGCCTGGAGTCCAGCTAATGTTTGAGTAGGTATTGATAGGTGCATCAGAAGCACTCCAAATAGAAAAATTAGGAGAAGATAGCGTTAGACTTTCTGTACTACCTGTAATTTTATTTGTCGAGGTTAGGCCACTTCCTTCATTAAAAGTAAAGTTGGCGATCAATCCAATGCTCGAAGGATTGACTGACCCATACATTCCTGAGCTAATTTCAAAAGCAGATTTTGCAAAATTCCAAACCCGTATCTCATCTATATAACTTCCGCCTGAAGGGAAATCACTAGAGAAACCTACACTAGCACTTAAAGTGTTTGCCACTGTAGCTAGGGATGCACCAAAGGTAGCAACAAGCTGCCCATCGATATACATCAATAAAGTATTGCCATTATAGGTAACTGCCAAATGATGCCATCCATATTCACTAATTTTTGATGGCCCTTCAAAAAGTGTTGTGTTGTTTTGAGTGCCAAATGATACTTTATAGTTATTTATACTAATTACAAACTCATTGCCATTTTGATTTGGATCAAACAATCTAATATTGGCAATTGGGTTGGCTCCTTGGAGCTTTACCCATGTTTCTAAAGTGATGGGTGAATTGCCTTGTGGCAGATTGCTGATGGTTCCTGATGCAGCGCCATCATTGTCTTGATAAAAACGAATGGCATTTCCACCGCCTGTGCTAGGAAGTGATAATACCACAGTATTTCCTTCAGAACAGAGTGGTCCATCTGCCTCGATAGAAACATTAGGTGTGGTGCCCACATAAACAGTGACAGCACTGCAAGGCCCATTGCTACTACATCCTCCTTCACCCCTTGCAAAATAGGTGGTGGTTACTGTAGGGCTTACTGCTAGCGTTAAACCTGTGCCTGATACTGTACCGCTGCAACTGTCAGCATACCATGTCCAAGTGCTTGATTGATTTAAATTGCTCTGCCCATCAATGGTAAGTGTGGCTGTAGCCCCGCTACAAATCTTATCATCATCAACCGTAACAATAGGAGCTGCTGCAGGCGTGCAATTCTGGAAGTTATTTTCGCCAACTTGAAATTGACTAAAAGATAATATACCCGATGCAACGATAGAGGTGTCAAACACGGAACCAACAGTTGGGTACGACCAAACTGCGCCATTTCTTTTTCCAACAATTAGATTATTGGTTACAATGCCAGGATCACGATCAGCAAGATTCCAATTAAATTGAACCGTGGCAGAATTGAATCCACCCTGTACTAAATCCAAATTCCAAGTTCTATTTATTGATTTTTCAGAGTTGATGTTTGATAACACAATATCCATATCATCACCAGAAAGGGTAGAGGCCAATACCGAAGTAGTGCCCGGTGAGGTGATAAGCGACAATTCAACAGGGGCATAATTACTCACATCACCAATCGGGAAAAACTTAGTAGCTGATGTGTTGTAACTTCTTACCAGGTTACCTGCAACGTAACTATCATAATTGCCTCCAATTAAATTACAGTCTTCAGAAAGTGACAATGTGTGGAATTGCGTTATAATTTTACCAAAAGATAATATTAATTCATTCGAAATATTTACGTTGCCATTGATAGCTAAATCATTTTGAATTTCTAAGTTGGTAAAATCTGAACTTCCGAGTGGGGCATTTAAGGCTTGAATGAATCCATTTGAAAATATAAATGGATTGCAATCAATGCTACCATCGTTAAAAATTGTATCACCAGTAAATTCAAAAGGATCATCACTTAAAAGGCTAGCGCCAGCACTAACTTGATAAATACCATTATGAACATTGGAACCACTATTAACTCTTAATGATCCAAACGGAATGTAGATACGGCCAGAATTACTAATTGCTATTCCACCATCAATTTGGGTTTCTTCGTTGTTCGAAACCATAATGTTTGCTTCGGCATCATTGGTTAAAGCTCCAGATGTGGCACTTATTAAATCTACCCCTCCATAAAGGTTCATCGTTCCAAAGTTATTGATCGCTGATCCTCCTTCTAAAGCTATTGTGGCATCGTAAAAATTGATGGTTCCATCATTTCCAACTGCAAGCGCACTCCGCAATTCAATAGGATTACCATCTCCACCAGCGTTCCAATTTCCACCATCAGCTATTTGCAAGGTACCTGGTCCTTCGATGTTGGCTTGGAAGCCATTATTTAAATTACCTAGCGCATTCACCTTTAAGATGGCTCCATTATTTATTTCCAAGACACAGGTATTCATACCTATAGTGCCATAGCATTCAAGATCTATTCCGGGTCCTGCGAGTATTTCCAAATTACCTTCTACACTTCCCAATGATGCGCCTTGATCAATTACCACTTGATCCATGGAGTAAGCAAGGTTATTGGCATCTACTGTATGTCCAGTTCTAATATGTATTTTATTGGAGTTTACTCCATTCGGAATAGCAGGTGCAGTAGTCCACTGGGTGTCATCATAATATTCCCATGTATTTAAATTATTCCAATCGCCAGAAGCTACACTTCTATAATCATCCAGGGTTGGTTCAGACAATGGCATTGCTACTTGGAAAGTGCCAAAACCAATAACGTTGTTGAGCGTAATACTACCACCCGTGATATTCGTTTCAGTTAAATTATTCCACTCATTAAGAATGTATTGTTGGCTGATAAATTCATTGGTATCAACATCAACATCATTTAAAGTAGCATTCCAATTCAATGTGATGTTACTGTTATTTAGAACCAGAGATTCAGAAGAGATATTCCAATGTGTATTTACACTTTTGTTGATATCTAAATTTGAGTTGATAAAGTCGGGTGCATCACCTTGGATATTGCTAACAGTAAGAAAGCCTTCTTCTAAAAGGCTAAGATCAGCCGCAACAGGATTATAGAACATTCCATGCCCAACTTCAAAATTAGTTATTCCTGATGAGGCTATCCATTTTCTTAAATTTCCTCGCACAAAACTTGATGCGCTTCCATTGAACACATTTGCTCCGTTTGCGATGGTAACTTTATTTGTTCCGGTGTTTAAGGGTCCAGTAATTAATGACAATTGATTAGTAATCGTTAAGTCACTCATCATGTTTACGCCACTTGCATTATTGATGAATAGTGAAGTGTAGGAGCCTGTGCCATCAAGTACCTGAGGAGTTGATCCATTGAGGCCAACCTCTAATTCGATAGAACCTTGATTAGTGATAGTGTCTCCAAAAAAAGAAACACCACAAAAACCTTGAAGTGATGCACCAGCGCTAACTGATAGATTACCATCTGTAAAATTAATATTGCATCCTAAAAATTGAGTTCCTTCCAATACACTGAATAAACCAAAGTTATTAAACTCAAAACTAGATCCAAAGCTTGCTGTACCACTACTTCCTTTGTAATAAGTTCCTCCTGTAAAATTATTAAACCTTCCATTACTCGAACCAGACACTATAGCACCTGAATTGATTGTTTGGAAAAATCCATAATTATTTAAATTTCTATTTATATCTAAGTCTGAACTCGTACTGTTCATATTAATGATTCCGAAATTATTAATATCTGTATTAAGCTGAAGGTTGCTTGTTGAAATTTCAAAACTCACTAGACCGTTTAAAGTATTAGTCAACCTGCCAGAACCATTCAGTTGAGTTCCAGAGTACATAGTAAAAGATCCACCTTCGTTATTAATAAATAGAGCTGAATCAAGCAAGTACATGTCTGCATTTTGAACATCAAGCAATCCATTATTGATCAAGTCAATAGAGTCACCATTTGTAATTTCTAAGTTAAAACCGTTAATTAATAGTGAAGCGCTATTTTCAATTACGAGTTGATTAGCAGTCACTACGGCTGTATTGGTTATAACGTGAGGTGCTTTTATAATTATTTTATTGCTATTTATTCCGTTAGGAACTTGGGTTGCTGGTAACCAAGAGTTACCGTCAAACATTTCCCAATTGGCAAGCGTTTGCCAGGTGCCATCACCTAGGGTTCTAAAATCAGCAGAATCGTAAATGGCAGTGATGGTTGCAGTAACCGGAGTTCCATAACAATTTAAATTATCTGTTAGGACGAAATTATATACTCCTGGATCAAAGTATAAAATGGTATCGCCATTGATTAGGTCGGAATAACCTCCATACCCTAAATTATAAGGTGGAGTTCCGCTGCTGATGGTTAGGGCTACAGCAGCTTTGGTTCCATAGGGAACACTAGTACCGTTAGGAAAGGATAGGGTATAACTAACTGAATCTTGAGCAATTGGAACACTTAGCAAGCCAAGATCACTTTTGCAACCACTGGCATCACTGGCTATTGCCTGATAAACTCCAGCGAAAATATCAGAAAATCCACCGCTAAAGCTCGTTTCTTCAAATTGGGATACAAAGTTATAAAGGTAGTAGGTAAACGGAGGTGAACCTCCAGATACCACGTTCAATTGAACTTGGGCATCTTCAGCGCCACAAGAAGTAGGAGGAGTAATGTTGGCCGAAAGCTGGATACTGGGTTTAGCTGTTGGGTTTACGCGGATAGAATCTATTGGGCCCGGCCCAGGACATCCACCTAGTGCACGACAAAAGTAAGTAGTAGGTACTGAAGTAATGACATTGATCGATACCCCAGAGTCAATAGGTGCTGCTAGGGTGTCAGTATACCAATACCATTCTGTGTTGTTGTATATATTTCCGGCAGTAACTGACAATGCAAAACTATCACCAGCACAAATGGTGTTGGGAGCACTAAGGGTAGGAGCCTGAGCAGGAATACAAATGTTAGATAATAATGCAAACCATAAATCGGCACCGCCATGATTACCACTCACCATATAATCATTCGAATAGGTTGTTCCTGCTAGTACGATATTGTTTTCACTGTTTAAAGTAACCATGCTAATGTAATCCTCTTGGCTACCACCATAATTTCTTTTCCATATCAAATTAGCATTGGAATCAAGTGCACTTAACGCGATATCATTTGTTCCGAATCCATTGTTTTCGTCAGATTGAAAAGTGCTAACAATCAGAAAACCGAATCCAAAGGCAGTGATGCTAGGGCATGAAAAACCTTCAAAGCGTTTGATGTATAAAATAGTACCCGTACTTGAAATTTTTGTAACCCAGGTTTCACCTATTCCTGAAGCCAAGGCCAAGTCACCATCAGTGGAGCTAACCCTACCACAAAAAGCAAATGTGCCATCGCTTAGTTTGATGATATTATCGCAGTAGTCAACTAAATTTCCCCCAATGCAATTTGTCCATTCTATTACACCAGTGCTATTTAATTTTACTATGAACGCATCTTCCAAGTTATGTGGATTGGTAACATCGCCACTAACTGCGCTAGTATTGGTTGTTCCGCCAATGATATAGCCTCCATCTAGCGTAACGTCAATGTTGGCAGGGTTTTCTTGAGCAAATCCGCCAATAGTATTTTGCCAAATGATGGAACCACTATTGTTTATCCTTACTACCCAATAATCGTTACCGCCATTATTGCCAGAAACATCTCCATTGTTAGATTGCGCTCCGGCTAAAAAAACATAGCCCCCAGGTACTTGAACGATATCAACCCCATAATCTGGTTGAGTACCTCCATACGCCTTTTGCCATTGGATAACACCTAGTGGTGAAAATTTTACCACCCACACATCACCAATCGGGGAGCCGTGTACACCTGTTACATCACCATCATTCGAGTTGCTGTAGCCGATGGCAATAAAGCCACTATCATTGGTAGCAATTACCGAGGTGAATCGATCAGTTAACGAACCTCCGTTACTTCTGGTCCATTCTACATTGCCTAATGAATCAAACTTTACGATGAAAGCATCTATGTCTCCATGGAAACCACTGATGTCTCCGTTATTATTGGTGTTGGTGGAACCAACCATTACATAACCTCCGTCCAGTGCAGGAGTAATGATTTTGTCAAGATTGGGTAAATGGTAATCTTCTCCATCTCCACCGAATGTCTTTTGCCGCAATAAATTGCTGCCTACTTGTCCATTGGAAAACAAGGGAAGCGAAAGTTGAAGAAGGATGAGAATTGTTGTAAGTTGTTTCATTGTGTATTTGGTTAATGTTTTCCATGTAGCAACATGGAGTTGGTGTTAATTTATGGTAGAGTAATCGAATGGCGTCATTGTTCACGAATGAGGCTTGATTCGAAAATCAAAAGTAGTTTTAATTTAGTGATCCCTTATCCCCTAATTGAGTGATTTGAATGGTTAACTGATTGTTTAGTAAATATTGATGATTTTGTTGAATCTTCCTAACTGCAAAAATTAGTGATTTTTTTTCTTAAAAAAAAATAAAAGCGTAGAACCAAATCAAAAATTGGGTGAATGAGCCTAGAAACGTTACTAAAGTGTCGCAGCTCAGTTTAGGGTAGGTTTATTGGCCCTGCTGTCAATTGCAATTAGAAATATAGGGTGGTTAAGGATTAGCCAGAATGTGCCAAAAAATAAAAAAAATCAAGCCTTGCTAGTTGCGTTCGCCCATTATACAAGGTCTTTGGCATAAAAAAAACAAAAACATACCAAGTAGCCTTTGAATTATTGGATAAAATCTTATTTTTACAGAGTGATAGGAAGACCTGATTTGTCTAACTTTTTACAAAACACAAAATCTTAATTAATAATATTTAACCTTGAAAACAATTTTACAACTGTACAGACACGTTTTAATTGTTGCAGCCATGTTATCGCTAGGTATCTCGAGCACAGCCGCACCTTTTAATTCAATAGCAAGTGGAGCTTGGTCTAATCCCGCCATTTGGGATCAAGGATCGGTGCCGGTAGCAGGTTCAGATGTTTTCATTACCCTGGGGCACACTGTTACTGTAAGCGTTAACACTGCGCTTGTTGCCAATCTATCAGTAAATGGAACATTAGATATTACCAATACTGCTTCCAGCTCTTTAACCATGGATGGTAACATTATCATCAATGGTAGTTTACTCAACAACGGAAACTTTGATGTAATTGATGGTGGCACATGGGCACTCAATGCTGGAGCCACCTATTATCACAATCCAAGAGCTAATATATTAAATGATGAAAGTCCATTTTTTAATACGCTAGAAACATTTGCACCCACCTCTAATTTAATTATCAAGAAATGGAATGATAATTCGGTTCCGCTTTGTGATGCCACAAGGGTAAATGGAAATGTAGGGAATGTTACCATGGAAGACAGTTTTGCCTTTAATTGGGATCAGGATGGAAGATTTGCTCCCAATAAAATTAAGGGTAAATTGACAGTAACCAATGTGCCTATTACCATGGATGATGGCACTGGAGCTACCACATCATTGGCCTTGAATGATGTCGAAATAAATGGAACCGGTTCCATTATTTTTGCTAGTGGACCTAATAGGGCACTGACGCTCACCACAGGTAATTTTATAGAGAATACAACTGCGGCATCTCCTCCTGTAATTGCAATGAACAATACATTTGGTACGCTTATTTGGACCGTTACAGGAAACATGACCGTAAGAAGTGATTTGCGATTGATAGAAGGTACTGGCATAGAAACTGGCGGAATTGCTCGACTTACAGTTACTGGAAATCTAGATCTAATTGATGGCAAGACTGAAATGGTTACCAAGGCCGATGCTCCCTGTACATTAACTGTGAATGGCAATACTACGCTACATGCATCATTAGATAAATTTAGAATAGTAGATGGAAATACAGGACTAGTAAGTTTTACAACCAATAACCTTAACATCAATGGTTGCAATGACATCACATTCTTAGGCGGTGGATTAATCACCACTCCGGAAGCTACTGGAAATAACACCATCACCGTTACGCAAGACTTAACCATTGCTGGTGGTTCTATCATTTCACTCACTAAGGCACCCAACAACCTCAATGCAACTCGGTTAATCGTGGGTCGCGATTTCATTATGAGCGCTGCCACTGCTCAACTTCAAGGATTTAATGGGGTTGGTATTTTTAGTTTAAGAGTTGATAGAAATTTATCCATCACTGCTGGTTCATTAATCGGACAAATGAATCCATTGGCTGCCACTGCTTGCTCCCTCTATGTTGGTGTAGATTTTGTTTATAACAATCCTAATGTTACCAATTATTTCATCTTCAATCAAAGTGCTGGAAATACTGTAGTACAAGTCTTAGGTTCCATGAGTATCCTAAACACAGGTACCACATGGGGAGATTCTTTTACCTTATCCAATAGAGGAGCCGGAAGTTTATCGGTTTCGGTTGGTGGAAACTTTACCCTTAGTAATGGTAATTTTTCGGGTAACTTTAGAGGTACAGGATCCACGGCCATTACCATTTCTGGTGCCTATCAACAAAGTGGGGGAATCTTTAGGTTGACCAATAACGACTCATCCTTAATCGGTGTGCGCACCAATTTCACAGCCAATAGTATCAATTTCACAGGAGGCCGGGCCAAAATATGTTACGGTGTAAATACGGATAATGCCCCCAACCTTTTTACGGTTACCAATAATGCTTCCATTACTTTTGCAGCTGCCACTGATACATTTGCCTACAGTGCTATTCGCATCATTGGGGCACAAGTGAACAATGGCGGTTTGACTACATCTATAGGTGGTACGCTCACCATTGGTGGTGCCAATGGCGTTTTTAGTACTACCATAGGTACCAATCAAGGAATAGAAACCATCAACGTAAATACTCTTACTGTTAACAATGGTTTGGTTTCTTTCAATGGATATAAAAATTTTCCCGCACTGAGTGGAAGAAATGTCTACCTCACTTGTACCAATATCAATGTAAATGGCGGTGAGCTCACCCTTACTGCTTTAAATGCTGATGACAATGTCATCACTGTAAATGGAAATATTTCCGTAACTGCTGGGCAGTTAAATTTTTCAGCAGCTAACGATGCCTTAATTGTAAACATCTTCGGAAGCTTTACACAAAGTGGTGGAAATACCTACATCCATAATAACACTTCAGTAGGTGGTCAATATGCAGCTACTGTTAATTTCAATGTAGATGATAATGCTACTGGCGATTTTAGCATGACTGGAGGCACCCTAGTAGTTGATAACTATACTGGAGGCACAGCACCTAATCATAAATTGATTTTTAAAACGCCCAATATCACCTATGGTGCGGGTACTGGTATTTTCAGACCTTCAGGTACAAGTTCGATCTTCACTGAGGTAGAATACTCACGTACTGGTACCATCAATTACAACGAGATTGGTGCCTTTACTAACCAATGGTCCAAACAAACTGTTTTTGCAAATTGTACTTTAAATGTGGTCAACAATATTCAAGTTTCATCTTTCCCACTGGTAGGCCCCAATTATTTTTTCTTTATCAATAGCAATGCAGTAGTTGACATGAACACTGGTCAAATGTATGCTAATACAGGGGGAACCTCAACAGGATTGTTGATGAGCAGTGATTCAAGATTGTTTACTGCAAGACCTCAAGGTTTTTACAACGGTGCTGGAACAGCATGTTTAAATTCAACCAACCCGCTGTATTTTTTATTGGCAAGCACCAGCATAGTTGAATATGATGGCACCGCTACACAAATAGTTACAGGCATTGGCCAGGGATTGGCTACAGGTTCGGCACAGAAGTATGGCATACTTAGAATAAATCATAATGGCTTACCAGCCAACTATTGCTATCCTGACAGATTTGGTGCCAACGACAGCGTATTTGTGAGAACAAGATTAGAATTGGTTCAGGGTGAATTAAACCTTGACGATGATCGTAATCCTGCCAACGGTGGTGGAAGAGGTATCATCATCGAATCGGGAGCTATCACAGCCATCAATCGTACGAGTGGATACATTCGTAGTGAAGAGTACGGAGGCAATGGCCTTGTGAAATGGAAGATGAATACCACTACAGGTGCGCACATTATTCCTTTTGGTTACGATGCAGCTACTTACATTCCCTTTACGTTTACCTTCACAGGTGGAAATGCTGGAACGGTCATGGTGGGTACTTATCGAAGTTCTGCAACTAATTTGCCTTATCCTCCTACAGTAACCCACGTTCGCGACAATGCTTTTGTGGACAACAGTGGTAACACTGCAGATAGATTTTGGTACATAGCTGCCAATGGCGGAGCAACACCTCCGCTAGGCGTTGATGTTACTTTCATAGCAGCTCCAGTAGAACTCACAGGTATTGTTAATCCACGTGCTCAGCGTTGGGTGGCGGCTCTTTACTCTTGGCAAGCTCCTTTAGGTGTGCAAAGTACCCTTGCTAATGGTACCCAAGCCAATGCAATTCCTTTCTTGTTTAACTGGTGGACACTTTCCTCTCAAGCCAACCCACTTCCGGTTGATTTACTTTATGTGAAAGCAAGCTGCCAAAATAAAAAGGGATTGATTGAGTGGGCAACTGCCTCTGAAATAAATAACGAAAAGTTTATTATTGAAAAAAGTATTGATGCCAATAAGTGGGAAGAAATTGGAGTAGTATCAGGTGCTGGCAACAGCAATCAAACCATTGTGTACCATTTTATGGATAACGATGTTGCCTTCACCAATAGTTATTACAGGCTAAAACAAGTTGACTTTGATGGAATGATTGAAATTAGTAATCCTGTGGCCCTAAGAGCTTGCACTGCTTTGGATGGATTGCAAATTATTTCTTATCAGACGGATCAATCATCGAGTATTCGTCACCAAATTACCAATGCCGGTACTGGTGATTATACACTTCAAATAATGGATGCGAAAGGTAAGATGGTGGTCAATCAATCTGTCTCTCTTGGACTTGGCGATCAGCAAATAGAAACCGGTGGGACTTCTCTCTCTGCCGGAATTTATATAGTAAGACTATTTGGCAATGATCAAATAGCCAATTGCAAACTGTTGGTAAAATAAAGCCCATCAGTTTCCTTTCATTCTTTTCCATAGCGATGCAAGTGCTTGCTTCATATCACCTTTGAACCTACCCTTTTGAATGGCCATATTTTGGTTCGAGTGATCGTTTAACACATATTCAAAAACAAAATTGGTGTCTGGAAATTCCCAACCTCCAAATTGGCCGAATCGGATATCATAATAGTGTACCAATCCATTGATGGTATCAGTGGTGTAGTAATTGCTTGAAAAAATTTTTAATTTTTTTAGTTCGTCTTCATTCGTTGGGATGGCAGGTGGCAATTTGTAAAACCTGGTGAGCTTTTCTTCCTTGGTATCCAATACACCAAGATGGGCTATAAAGTATTCATGATTCCTTTCAGCTACGCAATACCACAATACGGTATTCAATGGAGTAGGGGTAGTGAAGTACCTCTGAGCAGTAATATTTGATTGGCTTAGTAGGGCCGTGAATCGGTCAGCAACAACTTTTTTATTAAACATGGTCCACATGCCATACAATGCAACCCAAAGGCCTGCATACAAGGTAATTTTTTTAATGTAAACGTTAGTTCTAAATTTACCGAAAAGCAGGAATATACTCGCCAACAAAATAGGGATGGTAAAGAAAGGATCAGCTACGAAAAGGAGATTGAAGGAAAATCGTTGTTGGCTAAAAGGGGATAATAATCCGGTGCCATAAGAAGTACAAAGGTCTAATAGTAAATGCAAGAAAATGCCTAGCCACCAAAAGGCATACCAGAACTTAAATCCAAAGGTGCTGTAAGTCCTTATTTTATTACACAACCAGCCAAAGAAAACTGGAGCAATCATTAGGAATAATATAGAGTGCGTTATGCCTCTATGAAATAAAAATGCATCGGGTCCTGTATAATACAGATCACCCAATGCATCTATGTCTGGTAAACTATTGGCGAGTGCTCCCAGCACCCAAGCATGTTTCCCAATTTTGTTTTTTGCCAGTGCGTGACCCATTACGGCACCCACTACCACATGCGTTATTGAATCCAAGTTAGCTTAAAAAGGTAAATCGTCACTAGCTTCAGAGGGGCCACTATTAAAAGTATCCATACTGGCTGCTTCTTGTTCATAGTTAGTGTTTGAAGCACCACTACCAATTTTTTCAAGCTTCCATGCTTCTAGTGTATTGAAATATTTTATTTCCCCTTGTGGCGATTTCCATTCACGACCTCTTAGATTGAAATGTACTTTCACATCATCGCCATCTCTGTACGAATTTAACAGATCGCATTTATCTTGCGTTAATTGAAAGCTGATGTGCTGAGGATACTGTGCGTTACTGACTTCTGTTACCACAAAATCTCTTTTCTTGAATCGGTCACTCACTACTTGCGTTTCAAATACTTGCTTAATTTTTCCTGTAATGTCCATTGTAAATTTATTTTTTATGAATTACAAAGATGTAAATTTTTTTAAAAGGTAGGTCAAAAGTTGATAAATTTTGGCATGCTAACAGAGCCATTAAAAAAGGCTGCCAATTGTTTATTGGCAGCCTTCCAAGAAGAGATGAGCTTTTGTGTTATAATTTAGTGATGGTTTGAATGGTCACTTTATTTTTTTCGATCAGTTGAATAAAATAAACGCCTTGAGCAAACTTTGTCATGTCTATCGCTAATTGATTCCTTCCTGCTATCGAGTTGATTGGCTGGTTAAGAAGGATCCTTCCTGAAACATCTGTAATGTTTAGTGTACCCTCGCTTTGCGTATCGGCATCAAATAGAATATTCACCACATTGCTTACCGGATTAGGGTATGCTACTAAAGTTGAACTTGCTCCAATGGCAGTTTGCTTCCGCGCTGGTACTACCGTTACATTGATCGTTCTGGTATTCGAATTGCCACAGGCATTGCTAGGCACACAGTAAATGGTATAAACGCCTGGACTCGCACTTGCATAGTCAAGTTGCACATTACTATTTCCTTGACCAACTACACTAATTCCGGCAGGATTGCTACTCCAGTTGTAAGTTACCCCTGCACCTAGTGCATTGATACTGGCATTTTCAATTGCTCCAGTGGTTACATTTTGATTGGTGGTGATAGCGCTTGGTACACCTGGTATTAAACGTACATTGATGGATCTTATACCGGATGATCCGCAGCCGTTATTGGCTACCACACTTAGTGTTCCTGTGAGGCCACTGGCCCAGTCAACAGTTATGCTACTGGTATTTTGGCCTGTAGCTATACTTCCATTGACAACTGACCAAGTATAGCTGGTAGCGCCCGCTACAGCGGCACATGAATAGCTTACATTGTTACTGTTGCATAAGTTTTCATTGGCACCAATGATGTTGGCAGGAACTGCTACGGTAGCTGGTGCAATGGCCCTACTTCTTAAGGCTGATGCAGTGCCACAAACACTGTTAGCACTTACACTAATTACGCAATGTGAAAAGGTGGCAGGGAAAGTAATATCTGCAGAGGTTCCATTGTTAACCACTGTTGCGCCAAGGCATGCAGTCCAATTGTAACTAGAAGCACCAACAACAGCAGCTATACTATACGTTGCAGTGCCTCCAGGACAAACAGTAGCAGCGCCAGCAATGGTTCCAGGTAAAATAGTTGAATTGGAAATGGTCATGGTTCTAACTCCAGATTGGGTGCCACAGTTAAGACCAGCATTTACTGATAATATTCCTGTAGTAAAGGAAGGCCCGAAGTTTACGGTGATGGCATTGCCACTACCACTAATAGTAGCATCACCAGTGATGGCCCAATTGTAGTTATCGGCACCGGCTACAGCAGTCACATTGTAATTTCCACTGGTATTGGCACAGGCTATGCTGTTGCCATTAATAGTTCCGGGAGTGGTAAGCGTTCCTCTAACAAAAACACATTTGGTATTGATCGTTGTTCCACAAGCATTTTCTGCCTGTACACATAGACTCCAACCGGATGATAGCGGATTTCCTAAAGTAACAGTAGGTGTATTCGTATTTAATTGTACAGGCGAAGCTTGACCATTAAAAGTTGTTCCTGAAGGGCCACTCCAATTGTAATAACTTGCATTGGCTACAAGCGGAACACTTACGTTGATCGTATTTCCTGCACAAGCACTTGCAGGTGCTGTAAGACTTTGCACTGTGGCTGTGGGTGCACTAGCCCTCACGATAACGTTGATGCTGGTACAGGTGGTTGTATCACATCCCTGAGCACGTACATAATAGGTTTTGTTGCCAGCACTCGGTGTTAAAGTAACACTGTTGCCAAAAGCAAATGGAGTGCCTCCGCAGGTGCCATCATACCAATACCAATCGGCATTCAGACCTAATGATCCACCTACTACAGTGAGCGTTATATTGCTTCCTACACAAATTTCACTATCAGCATCGTCTATGGTAATACTTGAAGCGGCAGTGGAAATACTCACCAATGGAGCATCTACCTTGGTGATTACGGTTACTGATCTTCTTGCATTCGTAAGGGTATTAGCCCCACTTGGCCAAACACCGTCAGCATCGGTGCTAAAACCAAGGACAGTATTATCTGCATTGCGTGATTCTATTCTTCTTACTCCATTTGGATTATTGGCTCCGATAGGAATTACTGCAGCATAATCGCCAGCAGCCGATGTTCCAGTTTGTGTATATACATCAGCAATGGCCGTAGGCATTTGAGTAGTAGAACTTGCGATAGTAGTTGGCGTAGTGTTTCTAACTTGGTAGGAGAAAAGTGGATCGCCTGTTCCGCTTGTGTTGTCATACAGGAGTACATATTTTCCTTCGGCACATCCATTGGCAGTACCTTTAATATAAGCACCATCATCACTAGTGGTTACGGTACGTGCAGTGGTATTAATATCAAGTGCTTTTAATGTTTTAGAAGTTTCTAATTGTGGCGTTGAAGGGATACTTCCACCGCCATTTACTCTATAACCGATTCTTATTTTATGATCTATCCCTGGTTCAAAGCGTGAATTGGTATTATTTGGAGTAGGTTGATAGAAAATCCAGAAAGGACCACTGCTTCCATTGTTGTCGGTAAAGAATAGGCCATTAAGATCTGTACCGCTAAAATCCGTACCGTTCCAAATTACACCTGCCCCATAGGTATTGGCTACTTCACCGGTAGTATTCACTATTCCGGTGCGCACATCATAAAGCGTGAAGGGTAATAAATTATCTATTTGAAAACATGCTGCGAAGCTGGTACGCTGCGAATTTGTTCCTGAAGAATTTTTTGCTGCAAAGAATTTTGGCACAACCAACTCAGTTAAGATAGGAGGAGGAAGTATGCTCACTGTGTTAGTAACTGCTGAAGTAAGTGAACCTGATGCAAGTTGCAGCACATAATCGCCAACAGCAGAAAATTGAATGTCATTGAAATTTACAAATCCGCTAGAAAAATTTTTGATGGTAGTACCACTGATGGTTCCCGGGCCCGACACCACGCTGAGTGTACAAGGTGAGGTGTAAAAGGCATCTACTGTATTGTCATTGCGTCTGGCGCTGGCACTGAATGAGGTGGTGGTTATACCTACTATTCCAGTTACGGGCTGTGATGATAGCAAAATAGAAGTAGCGCTTCCTAAAACATCAAATGAATTGCTGATGGCCGAAGTTAACGACATTCCTGCACTGGTGCTTGCTTGTAATACAACGCCTGTCTCTGCTGGATTGTAAATTAAACCAGTGATGGTAACACTGCTGTTGCCACTGGTAATTATACCACTTGTGGTTCCTGTTAAGCTGCCTCCACCATTGGCAATCGTTATTTGTACAGTAGTATTCGTATTTACATTTTGAAGGTTATTGCTTCCATCAACTGCTTCCACGGTGATGGAGAATGCAGTGTTTTCAAAAACATTCCCTCCGCTATTTACATTTGCCACGCGTAAATTGGTTGGGAGTACCGGAGTAATACCTGTACCTGTAACCGGCACATTCACAGTAGTGGCGCTAAGGCTGGTATTGGCTACATTTTCACTTTTGGCTCCGGCTGTGATGGGTGCAAAGCGCACGTCAATCGTTTGAGCAGTAACGGTTCCTCCACTAGGTAAAAATTTAATGGTAGCGGTTGAAAAGGGATCTACACCCGTTCTTATTTCGAAGTCGGTTGGACAAACTACCTTTAGGCTATCCACTAAATTGGTTCCGCTTACGGTAAAGCTACTCGATGCCGATTGACTTCCTGTAAACGCATTTCCAAAATTTCCATTGAATCCGGTTAAGTTGACATTGATCAACGGTGAAGCCAATCCCGATAGGGTAATGTCAGAATTGATTGCAGTTAATGGACTTGAAACAGTTAGCGCTACATTGGTCAATGTTCTAATGGTGGTCCATGAATTGGATCCTACATTGTAAGTGCCGGTAAATCGAGCAAAACTACCTGAAACGCCTTCGCCATAAAACCAAGTATTGGTTCCATCACCATAAGTACCTTGTGCGGTACTATAACGGTCGTTGTTGGGCAAGGTATAACCCCCCGAAGCTGGATTGGCACCGCCTACAGCTGTACCAAAGAAGATGGCATCAATGGGTACCGTAGTGTTGGTGAGCGATGAAGTCAATCCGCTGAATACGGCTATACCATCAGCACTGGTACCTCCGTTTCCTAATGATCCGGAACTATTGGCCGAACCAAAGCCGTCACCCGCAGTAGTGCCGGTAAATTTTGTCCTGATCCAGGTTGCACTGCTTATGTCAGTGGAACCCGCTCCATTGATCAATTTACCACTTCCTCCCACATAAAAAACATCCCCTTGATTCACCGAACCTGAATTCAAATTAAATCCATAAGAGAGCGAACTACCCGCTACCCAGCCATTGGCTGTGGCAGTGCCATTATTGTTGAACACTACAGCGTATGGCGTGCTGGCAAAATTGATATTTTGAGTGGCCTTGAGCTGCACATACTCAAACGAAGAGTCGGTTCCGGCTGGGTTGGCCAGGTAACCAGAGATCACTATTTGTGCGCGACTGCTACTGCAGGTGAGCAACAAACAAAGTAAGATGAGGCGAATCGTAATTTGTTTCATTGAAGTAGTTTTAGTTGATAAGAAGTTTGTTTTATTGTTTAATTGTAATTGTCGATGGCAAAGTTGAACATTATTTATTGAAAAAATTTAAGCCAATGTTAAGTTTAAGTCAATTAAATCGCATTTTGTAACCTTCCATTGACCAGCCCAATTTAAAAATTCTTTCGGCTGAGCCAAAATCTTTTAAGTGGCCATTAAAGATGGCTCTACAACAAGTGAACAAGGGTTCTACAAGGGAATTTAGCTTGCTCACTATTGAAAATCAAGCTGGTAAAAATGGGGTTAAAAAAATTGAATTATTTCAGTATGTTTGTAATTCGCTAGTTATTTGTGCTCACCTTAACCAACATATTCGGACTTTTTATTGCTTATATTTTTGGGAGTTTGCCCAGTGCGGTGCTCATTGGTAAGCGATTTTACAACATCGATGTTCGCGAATATGGAAGTGGCAATGCCGGTGCTACCAATACTTTTAGGGTGTTGGGCAAAAAGGCAGGAACCGTGGTGCTGGTGATGGATGTGCTCAAAGGGTTTTTAGCCGTTAAGTTGGCCTATGTAGTGGGCGATTACCGCGTACTTTCTGAGTCGCCAGAGTTTATAGATTATGAATTGGCACTTGGCGTATGTGCCTTGCTAGGACATATCTTTCCGCTGTTTGCCGGTTTTCGTGGCGGCAAGGGTGTGGCCACCATGTTGGGATTGCTCATCGCCATTCATTGGCAGGCAGCCTTGGTTTGTGTTTTGGTGTTTTTAGTAGTACTGTTGCTTTCCGGCTATGTTTCATTGGGAAGCATGGTAGCTGGGCTTTTTTTTCCAATCATTATCATGGTATTTTACAGTACCAATAGTAGTATCAATATTTTTTCTGTAGTAGTGGCCATACTTATTTTAGTTACCCATCAACGCAACATCGAACGACTGCTAGCCGGAGAAGAGAGCCGGGTAGGGTGGTACGGAAAGAAAAAAGCAATCTAAATTATGACAACACATTATGATGTAGTAATCATAGGAGCAGGTCCTGGTGGCGCAGCTGCGGCCCTCACATTGGCACAATCAGGCATCAACTTTTTATTGGTG
>JBDKJS010000055.1:0-3545 GCA_039806065.1 Bacteroidota bacterium
AGAAGTGAGAGTTATTAGACGGGACAATAGCATTAGATCCTTCAAAGACGCTCAAGGTTTTCAAAAATTGAATAGGCCATTAAAAGTAAAAAGAGCTGAGGCTACCATTCATCACTACGGATGGGTTAAACCGCCAGAATTGCAACAAGCCAAACAGCAGTCTTTTCACAAGCTTTGGCATAGCGATGGTTGGGTAAAAAATCATGTGGGCACACATCATGAGTTTGACTATAGTGCTATTGATAGTCTTAAAAAGTTTGAAGGTAATCATCCTAAAGTTATACAACCCAGAATAGCTAATCAAAATTGGTATTTTAAACATGATATTGCTAAAAACAAATTAGGGCTAAAAGCATGGATTAAACTTACTATTGAAAAGTATACTGGATGGTTGCCTGGAGAGTATAAAAATTATAGACTATTTTAGCCAAGTGCCAAACTACAATAAATTAATTGCTAAGCATTGCTGCTTTTATTGTTTTTTGTTTAGCTTCGTTACCATTAACCAATTAATTTCCTCATTCCAATGAAAATTATTAAGAAAATCTCAGCGTTCCTGCTTGTACTAATAGCAGTAATTTTTGTGGTATCCCTCTTTTTCGATAGAAAAATAGAAACTAATAAAAGTATTTTCATCAATGCTCCTGCAGCTACTGTCTTTACTCAATTGAATGAATTAAAAAACTGGCCCAATTGGATGCCTTGGCACCGTAAAGATCCAAATACTAAATACACTTACGAAATTCCTTCATCAGGACTTAATGCTAGCTACCGATGGGAAAGTGAGAATAAGGAAGTGGGAAAGGGTACTGTGAAAATTTCGGAAGTAGTGGCAGATAAGCATTTGGTTACAGAGGTAAATTTTATGGAAAATGGGGTTAGCTATGGAATATTTGATCTTGTGCCAGAACCAAGTGGAACCAAAGTTACCTGGACCTTTAAAAGTGATATGGGTTATAATCCGCTTGGTAGATTATTCGGGTCCTATATTAAATCCATGATCGCTCAAGATTATGAAGCCGGATTGAAAAATTTGAAATCATTTGTAGAGACAAGCTCTGCAACAACACCGGCTGACACAGTTAGTATCCAATAGCAAGAGTCAAATGAGTGAGTTTGATCCAGCACTGAAACCGAAGATTAGGTACTCCCCGGCAATTGCAAAAACAAAGGCAATGAAATTTTGTGCCTATCAGGAACGATCTCATCAAGAAGTAAGAAATAAACTATTTGATTGGGGCCTCTATAGTAAAGAAGTGGATCAAATAATTGCTGAATTAATTGCTGAAAATTTTTTGAATGAAGAACGATTTGCAATCAATTTTGCTAGAGGAAAGTTTCGAATAAAAAGGTGGGGAAAAGCCAAAATAGTAAATGCACTTAAATTAAAAGGGGTAAGTGAATACAATATAAAAAAGGCACTTATGCAATTTGAAGATCCAATTTACAAGAGCACTTTAGATGAGGTAATTGCAAAAAAAATGAAATTAATAAAAAATGATAATGTATTTAAACGAAATGCTGCGATTGCCCGTTATGCAATTGGTAAGGGGTATGAACCTACTTTAGTGTGGCAACTCATCAATGAAATTAAAATATAAGCTCAATTGAATTTTTATTAAATTATTTATGAATGCTTGCCGCTTTATTAGGATCATATTTTTTTTGATTGTCTTCTTGGAGTCTGACACTTCGGGTCAAGATTCTAAATGGACATTACTATTCAGTGCTCCCATTAAAGCCGACCTTATGAATGTAGATAACATGGGTAACATCTACTTGATTAGTGGAAGTATTGTCACTAAATATGATCACAATGGAAGGCTCATCATCACTTACCGTGATGCACGCGCTGGTATAATCAGTATGATAGATCTAAACGATCCCTTAAAGCCACTAGTTTTTTTTCCCGACTTCCAGTTGATTCAAAAATTAGACAATCAGCTAGCTTACCAATCAGGAATCAACCTTAGAACATCGGCCATCTTTCAAGCTTCACTAGTATGTCAAAGCAATATTCAAAATTATTGGATTTATGACCTTGGCGATGATCAGTTAAAACGAATTGATGATAGGGCAGTTGTGAATGCATCATCAGGTTACCTTACGCAAATTTTGGGATATAAACTGCAACCAAATTATATGGTGGAATTTGAAGAACGGTTATATGTTAACGATCCGCAACATGGTATTCTTGTTTTCGATCGTTTCGGTTCCTATTATAAAACCATCCCTATCAAAGGCCTCTATGATTTTCAATTAGTTCAACAGGAATTGATTTATGTCAAAAATGATGAAGTTCACAGCTTTAACCTCAAAACTTTACTCGATAAGTTTTATCATTTACCATCAGTAAAGGGCCTGAAGGCCGCTAGAATAGCGACTAACCGCCTTTTTTTATCAACAACCGATTCTCTACTGCTTTATTCTTTTTAGCTTCGCCTCACATACTATTTTTTATCTTATTACTCATCTATTACTATGGCCGTTAAAACAAAACCTGTGGCAAAAAACAAAAAAGTACTCAGAGGTACTCCAGTGAAACCCGCACCTAAAAAGGCAGTTAAGTCCCTTCCTAAAGCTAAAATTCCTGCTAAGTCTACTCCTAAAACTACAAAGGCTCCTATAGTGGTAGCAGAATTACCTGTGGTGGAAAAGAAAAAAACCGGATTGCACATCGCCATTGCAGGCAATATTGGTGCAGGTAAAACTACCCTTACCAATCTGCTTTCTAAAAATTTGAAATGGGAACCTCATTATGAAGATGTTGATGACAACCCTTACCTCAATGATTTTTATGATGACATGCAACGGTGGTCCTTTAACCTTCAAATATATTTTCTCAATAGCAGGTTCAATCAAATTGTGAAAATTAAAAGTTCAGGTAAAACTGTAGTTCAAGATCGTACTATTTTTGAAGATGCTCACATCTTTGCTCCAAATCTTCATGCCATGGGGTTAATGACAACACGCGATTTCAATAACTATATCGCTCTTTTCGAACTAATGAATAAATTTATTTCACCTCCTGACTTGATGATTTATCTCAGAAGCTCGGTGCCAAATTTAGTAAACCAAATTTCAAAACGTGGCCGTGATTATGAAAACTCTATTCGCATAGATTATTTGAAAAGATTAAATGAGCGCTATGAAGCTTGGATTAGTACATATGATGCTGGCAAATTATTGATCATTGATGTCGATGATTTGAATTTTGCCGATAAACCAGAAGACTTAGGTCTCATAGTAAATAAAATTAATGCTGCTATAAACGGCCTGTTTTAGTTGCATTTTTCTCCCAAATTTAAGACCACAACTCTTTTTTAAGTTGTGGTTTTTTTATCTTTACCATAAGCATAACATATTGGCCATACAGAATGCAAAGAATAAGCCCAAGATGGAAATGGATTGCTTATTAGATAGATCACACACATAAAATCCAACACCCTTCCGTGACTTCTGTGCATTCTGTGAGAGAAAAACTACGCTTTAACCATTCTTTGTCTTCTGTGCTTTCTGTGAGAGAAATACTAAGCGTTAACCCT
>JBDKJS010000056.1:0-21912 GCA_039806065.1 Bacteroidota bacterium
TTCTATCTTCGATCAATAACTGTTTGATTTCCTCTACATTTTTAATTTCAAAATTTTTATAGGATTTGTCCTTGAGCTGAAGCCGTGAAAACTTCTCCTCAAAATATTTACACGAAAAAGAATGGGACAGTGACTGTCCAATTAATCCATAGGTATCCATCTCACTTTATTTGTTAAAAAATTTAATCTTCAAATATCCTATTACCATAGGTAACAATGATATGCCTATAATACCAAATACTACTAAAGAAAAATTTTCCTTAACTATTGGTAAGTTCCCGAAAGCATATCCTGCAAGTGTGCAGACCCCAATCCATAGTATATTTCCGATTACGCAGTTTAAAATGTATTTTTTATAAGTCATGCTACCGAGCCCCGCCACAAACGGAGCAAAAGTTCGCACTATTGGAACAAAACGAGCTACTATTACTGTTTTTCCTCCATGCTTTTCATAAAATTGATGTGTCTTGTCTAGATAACTTTTCTTGATAGGAGATCTTTTGGCCTTGATCAAAGTTTGACCTATAAATTTACCAATAAAATAATTGGAGTTATCACCACAAAAGGCTGCAATAAAAAGTATTAAACACAATAGCGGTAAATTTAGTAAACCTTGTGCACAAAGCGCTCCTGCAGCAAAAAGAAGCGAATCGCCAGGAAGAAATGGAGTAATTACCAATCCCGTTTCACAAAAAATGATGAGCGCAAGTAGTCCATAGGTAAGTGCTCCATGGGCTAAAACAAATTCACTCAAATGGTGGTCAATATGGAGAATAAAGTCTAATAGTTCTTTGAAAAGATCCATGATTGTTAAAATTAATAGCTGGTGAGGCTAGGATCTATTTCTTGGGCATAAGCCAGTATACCCCCTGTTAAATTAAATAGATTTGTATAACCTAATTGTGTTTCGAGTGCTTTAATGGCAGCTGCGCTACGTGCACCGCTCCTGCAATGGATGATCACTTGAACATCTTTCTTAATTTCTTCAGCGCGGGTAATAATTTCACCAAGAGGTATTAATTCTCCTTGTAAGTTTGCAATTTCATATTCATTGGCTTCGCGCACATCTATGAGTTGGAAATTAGCTTTGCTTTCAAGCAACTTTTTCAATTCTTGTACAGTTATACTTTGCATAATTTAGGTTAGCTAGGTGAATAGCGCTTCAAATGTAATATTATTTTTTAAAGTAGGTAAAGAGGGGGAAAGAATGGCCTTTAGGTGTATTTTTCGCCTTTTTTTATCTTGACTTCGTTTACCATATTTCTAACCTGCTGTTCATCATCTTTACGGCAAATGAGTAGTACATTTTCTGTATCTACTATGATGAAGTTTTCCATACCTTGGATCAATGCAAGTTTATCTTTGCTAATGTGGATGATGCAGTTGTTTGTATTTTCTATCATTACTTGGTCTCCAAGAATGGCATTTTCATGAGCATCATGAGGGAGATGTTCGTAAAGTGATTTCCATGTGCCAAGATCGCTCCAACCAAAATCAGTACTCAGGGTGTACACATTTTTGGCCTTTTCCATTACTCCATAATCAATGGATATGTTGGTGCACAGAGCATAGATTCTTTGAATGAATGCATCTTCTTCTGGGGTATTATATTTTTGTTGACCTTCGTCAAAAAGGCTGTAAATGTCAGGCTGAAATTCTTTGATCGCATTTAAAATACTTTTGGCGTTCCATACAAATATTCCAGCATTCCATAAAAAATCTCCACTCTTCAAAAACGATTTGGCCATCTCTAAATTAGGCTTTTCTGTAAATGTCTTAACTTTTAATATTGGGTTAGCTTGGCTATTTTCTTCAGGCATAAATTGAATATAGCCATAGCCGGTATCTGGGCGGCTAGGTTGAATGCCAATGGTGAGTAACCTATTTTGTTCGGCAGTAAACTTCAAACCTTTTAAAATCACATCATGGAAAACCCTTTCTTGTGTAATTACATGATCACTTGGGGCTACTATTAGATTAGCATCAGGATTGATACTCGCAATTTTAAATGCAGCATAGGCTATGCATGGTGCTGTATTTCTTCGCTGAGGCTCGGCCAAAATTTGATTTGGCTTTAATTTTGGTAATTGTTTTGAAACCAACTCCACATAACTATCGCTGGTCACTACAAAAATATTTTCTTCAGGACAAATGTCTGTAAATCTGTTATAGGTTTGTTGGATCAAAGTCTGACCGCTACCTAGTATATCAATAAATTGTTTCGGTTTTGCATTTCTACTCATCGGCCAAAATCTGCTGCCAATTCCCCCTGCCATTATCACGCAGTAATTATTTTTGTTCATAATTTATATTTAAAAATTGTATTTTATTGTAATTGTGCTAGAGCGTTTTCTAATGATGTTAGTACATCTGGGATTTCATCTTTTTTAGATGTGCCAATGCTTAATCTATACCATGGCGATTGGGTATCTGTACCAAATGCACTAAAGGGTACTACTGCAAGCTTTGCTTCATTGAGCATATAGTCCGTTACATCAGTTTGCTGAGCTAGTATGTGACCATTTTTACTTTGCATTCCTTTCAAATCTAATTTTATGGTTAAGTAGATAGCCGCTTGTGGTGGAATACAATCAACTTTATATCCCTTTTTATTTAAGTTTTTAAATCCATTGTAGAGTGCACTCAAACGGTAGTCAATTTCTGATTTAAACTTTTTTAAAAATTTATTTACTTCTTCTTCCTGTTGCATAAAATTAGCAGTGGCTATTTGCTCTGCCTTTGGTGCCCAGGCTCCCACGTGACTAAGAATGGCTTTCATTTTGTCAATGATAACTGCAGGCCCAAAAGCCCATCCTACCCGAACCCCTGTGGCTGCCATTGATTTAGAAATACCATCTATGTAAATGGTATAATCCCTTACTGCTGGGCACAGCGTAACTGGATCGAAGTGTTTATTTTCACCAAATAATAATACTGAATAAATTTGATCATACATCAAATAAAGTGGTTTCTGATTTGTTCCTCTTCTTTGATTCTCTGCCACTACTAAATGGCAAATTTCGAGCAATTGCTTTTCGGTAAATACAGTTCCAGTTGGGTTTAGTGGACTACACAATGCCAATAAATTGGCATCTTTTAGGTAAGGCTCCAGCAGTGAGGCCGTAGGCATAAAATTATCGGCCGCGTGTGTGGTTACATAAACTGGTGTGGCGCCAGAAAGGTGACAGTAATGGTTGTTATTCCATGATGGAACTGGAAAAACTACTTTTTCTCCCTTGTCAAGCAAGGTAATGTAGGTTGCATAAATTAATGGACGGGCACCTCCGCTTATCAATATTTCATCAGCTGAATAGTACAGGCCCTGTTGTGATTGGATAAAATTTGAAACAACATTTCTTAATTCTAACATTCCATTAGCTGCCGGATAATTGGTCTGATGCGCTCCATAAGCCGCTACAATGGCATCATTGTAAGCTGTTGGAATTGGAAATATTTTTGGGTCAAAATCGCCAATAGTAAAGTTGTAAACTTTTTCGCCCCGCTTCAATTTTTCATTTATTTCTCCCGCAAGTTTAATTATTTCTGAGCCGATTAAGTTTTCGGCCATTGCTGATACCTGAAATCGTGTGGTGGGATTGGCTATCATAGTAGTGATATTGGTCTTACAAATTTAGTAAATAATGGCAATTTAATTACCCCAAGTTTTAACTGGTATTATTTATGTAAAAATGGATTTTATGTGGGCGAAGCTAATAAATTTGCCGACTAATTTTTTTCTAATTTTTTAATCTCTGCCAACGGATGAATTCTATATTTTTTACCACTTACTAAGTCAATGCATTCAAAATGCTTTCTCAGTCTTTTACCTTTTTTAAAAATAGCTGTTTTTAGTGATCCATCTAATTTGAATTGACTTCCTTCGTCAAGCGATTCTAAGAGCAGGCGAGGAGTTTGATCATATTTTCTTAACGCTGCCATTAAATGGGTGTCGCTACAACTACTCGCTGCAGGATTGTTCAAATAGCTTTCTAGGGCACTTTTTAAAGAAGCCGGAAAGACTTCAAAAAAAGGAGTCATGAGCAAACGAAATGAATTTTTCCATTCTACACCATGTGGCATAACTTGTTGTCTAAAGTTTAAAAATGTATAGAGGTGGGCGAATTCATGAACAAGGGTTATTAAAAAGGCATATTTATTTAGATCATGATTGATGGTGATGTGGTGATGCCTAATGCCAGAACTTAATGGCATATAGTCTCCAAACTTGGTGGCCCTGCTCTTGGTTATTTTTAAATGCACATTGTATTTAATAATCCAATCTGCCAAGGTATTTACCGTTCCTTCAGGCAAATATTTATTGAGTATAGAGCTGATTTCTTGGTGCTTTTCTTCGTAATTCATTTTTTAGGAGAAAAGTTGATAGATTAGGTAACTTCCACCATATGCCATTCCCAACATGATGATGAATTGAATCAAGGGCCATTTGAATCCATTTGTTTCACGCATTACCACAGCAAATGTACTCATGCATTGCATGGCAAAAGCATAGAATATCATCAACGATAGCCCTGTAGCTAGCGTATATCGCTTGGTGTTTGTTCCTGAAATGAATTCTTCTGATAATCTTTCTTTTAAGGTATTGGCATTTTCAGCATCCGCAGCATAAATGGTGCTCATGGTTCCTACAAAAACTTCGCGAGCCGCAAATGAGGTGATCAATGCTATGCCAATTTTCCAATCAAATCCAATTGGTGAAATTATTGGTTCTATTAATTTGCCCAGGTGACCGGCATAACTTGCTTCCAATTGTTCTGATGCAATCTGCTGAGCGCATGCAAGGCTATCAAGCTTACCCTCAGTTAACAATTGCGTATATTTTGATTCAATAGTTTTAAAATTATCTCCAGGTCCAAAGCTAGCCAATGCCCATAATACGATACTGATAGCAATAATTACTTTTCCTGCTTCGGTGACAAAGAGTTTGATTTTTTCTATAAGTTGTAATCCTATATTTTTTAACCTAGGTAAATGGTAAGTCGGTAATTCCATTACAAAATAGCTGCGTTCCTTACTTTTAATAACATACTTCAGCACAAACGCTACCAGTAATGCGGCTACAAATCCTATTAGGTACAAGGCCATCAATACCAATCCTTGCAAATTGAATCCATAAAAAATTTTATAAGGAATTACCAATGAAATCATCAAAGCATATACTGGTAACCGTGCAGAACAACTCATCAATGGTGTGACCAAGATGGTTAGCAAACGCTCTTTTTGGTTTTTAATAGTTCGTGCGCCCATTACAGCCGGAACAGCACATGCAGCGCCACTAATAAGCGGTATAATGGATCTACCATTGAGCCCAAATATTTTTAATAGCCTATCAGTTATAAAACTCACCCTAGCCATATAGCCTGTATCTTCTAATAATGCTATGAAAAAAAACAACAAGCAAATCTGCGGAATGAAAACCAATACGCCATTTAATCCTGCCAATATGCCATCGGTAATTAAATCACACACTATTCCATCTGGTAAGAGCAACTTTAATTCCTCATTTAGTAGGCCAAATAGTGCATCAATTTTTTCCATTGGCCAGGCACTCCAACTAAAAAGTGCTTGGAACATTAAGAACATGATACCTAGAAAAATTACATATCCGCCAATTTTGTGAGTAAGTATTCGGTCTATTTTGGACGTAAAATTTTTATTTGATTGAGTATCGGTTAGAATTTTTATTTGATCAACCAAAGGTGCCAATGCTTGATACCTGGCTAGTGTTTCAGCCTGCTTATAGTCCATGCTATCAAAATCAATGGATAGCAATAGATTCTTGATTATGCTGTTCTCCTTATTGTCTGATGTTTGAGCCTCTTGTTCGCTTAGGCTACAAACCAGTTGTACAAAACCGTAATTACTTAAATGTGGAAAATGCGATTTAGCCAATAGTTGAACAGCATCTGGGAGCGGAGCTGGTTGGTACCAATTTTCAATATTGCCCATAGGTGAGGCTTCACCAATTACATTTTTAAGCTCTTCTATTCCTTCTCCGCTTCTGGCATTCAAAGCCACACAAGTTACCCCAAAATAGTTACTTAGTTTTTTTATATCAATCCTAAATCCTTCCTTAGCTGCTACATCAACCATATTTACAGCCAACATAGTGGGCAATCCTAATTGAATAATTTGGGAGGCTAAAAATAAATTGCGTTTGATATTGGATGCATCAATCACCACTATGACTTTATCGATTGTGGTTTTTCGAGTGCTATCTAGTAAATAATTTACTGCTATTTTTTCATCAATAGATTTTGGATATAAAGAATAAATACCCGGCAAATCTACCAAGGTGCAATCCATGTTACGCCCATTATTAAGGATAGAAAATTTGCCTTCATGTTTATCAACCGTAACTCCTGGAAAATTTGCTACTTTTTGATTGAGGCCAGTTAAGGCATTGAAGAGGGTACTTTTCCCGCTATTCGGATTTCCAATAAGAGCTATTCGTACACTGCTAGTCATTATTCAAAACAATCCTTATAGCAGCGGCTTCTGATTTTCTTAAACACAAAACATAACCACTTATAGTGATTGCTATAGGATCGCCTAGTGGTGCAATATGGTATAATTCAACTTGCTCGCCAGGAAGGCAACCCATCTCCATCAATTGCAGGGTAAGTTCGCTGTTATCGATAGATTGAATAGTAGCTAGTTGATTTGGTCTTAATTCGCTGAGTAACAAGTAATAAAAAATTTAGAATGATTATAAACAAAGTCCAAAAATAAACAATTTGTTAGATTTTACCAGACTTAGTTTTGCTTACCTGCTTGCCAAATTTTGGACAATCGCATTTCTTTTTAAAAACAAAGCATGATGTGGTAGTGCACACAATGCTTCCAGCAATAAAAAGGAAGCAAGTTTTTTTAAGAAAATTTTTCATCCAACAGTGTTTAGATCAAAGGTCTCACTTATTGATTTAAGTAATAAAGTAATGCAGATAAATTTATAAACATTCAATTAAATCTTAAGCTTAAAAGATATTGGTCACCATTACGATTGAACCCATTATTAATTTGTATTTTGGCGGCTTATGAAGTGGCTTTTTCATTTGGGAAGATATTGGCTTTTTTTAAAGCAAGCATTCTCTAAACCTGAGAAATACTCAATCTATAAACGACAATTTAATAGAGAGTTGGATAATTTTGGTTATGGGTCTTTAGGAATTGTAGCATTGGTTTCAGTTTTTATGGGTGCGGTTATTACTATTCAAACAGTGTATAACTTGGTCAATCCGTTAGTACCGCTGTCGGCAGTGGGGATAGTGGTTCGAGATTCGATCATCATTGAATTTGCGCCAACCATGATATCACTTGTTTTAGCTGGCAAAATAGGATCGAGTATTGCAGGTGAAATTGGCACAATGCGCGTAACTGAACAAATAGATGCACTAGAAATAATGGGAATTAATTCTGCAGCTTATTTGGTGTTACCTAAAATTTTAGCAGCCATTTTTATTTTCCCTTTTATAGTTGTTATTGCCATGTTCTTAGGAATCGGTGGTGGATTTGTGGCTGGGGTAGCGGCTAATGTTATTTCGAGTGCTGATATGATCCGAGGGCTTCAAGACTCTTTTCTTCCTTTCAACGTTACATTTGCTATAATTAAAACAATCACATTTGCCTTTTTAATTACTACTATTAGCAGTTATCATGGATATTATACCGAAGGAGGAGCATTAGAAGTAGGGCAAAGTAGTACTAGAGCAGTAGTATATTCCAGTATCCTTATCTTGATTTTTGATTATATTGAAACACAGCTTTTGTTAGCATGATAGAATTAAAGAAAATTAGGAAATCATTTAATGGACGCACCATCTTAGATGATATAAGTATAAAGCTTGAAAAAGGACATACTAATTTAATAATAGGAGGCAGTGGATCTGGTAAAACGGTGATGATGAAATGCATGGTTGGGCTTCTAGAAATTGATGAAGGCCAAATATTATATGATGGCAAATTATTTTCAGGTATTGATGATGAACTAAAAAAACCGTTTCGGCAGGAAATTGGAATGGTGTTTCAAGGAGGTGCACTCTTCGACTCCCTGAATGTAGAAATGAATGTGATGTTTCCATTAAACATGTTTACCAAGATGACTCGTGAAGAAAAATTAGATAGAGTTAATTTTTGTTTGAAGCGCGTGAATCTGGTCAATGTAAATAAATTGATGCCTAGCGAAATTAGTGGTGGAATGAAAAAAAGAGTTGCCATAGCAAGAGCCATTGCACCCAACCCTAAATATTTATTTTGTGATGAACCTAACAGTGGCCTAGATCCGCGCACTTCTATAGTAATAGATAATTTGATCAAAGAAATTACAGAAGAATATCAAATTACCACTATTGTAAATACACATGATATGAATTCAGTCATAGAAATTGGTGATAAGGTAGTCTTTCTTTACAAAGGTAGAAAAGAGTGGGAGGGAAGTAGCTCTGATATTTTAAGATCTGACCATAAGGAACTTGATGAATTTATATTTGCGAGCAAATTAGCCAAAGCGCTAAAGAAGTCTGGTTTATAATTAATATTTTAATAAATGAAGAAAATCCAAATTGGTAATAGCCCACTTGAATTAAGGGATTTAGAAGAAATGCTTTATGGTGAAGTGCAATTGGAATTGCACCCAGCAGCAGTTGATCGCATCAACAATTGTAGACATTTTCTTGATCAAAAAATGATTACACAAGCTACACCCATCTATGGCATCAATACCGGATTCGGTTCGCTCTATAATCAAAGTATCCAAACGGAAGATCTATCGCAATTGCAAATTAATTTAATGCGTTCGCATGCTTGTGGCACCGGAAAAAAAATTGACCCCATCCTTGTAAAACTGATGTTGATACTTAAAGTGCAAGGGTTGGCCTATGGTAAAAGTGGAGTACAACTGGCAACTGTTCAACGACTAATCGATTTTTTTAACCATGATATTCTTCCTGTCGTGTATGAACAAGGTTCATTAGGAGCTTCTGGTGATCTCGCACCCTTGGCTCACCTATGTCTTCCACTCATTGGCGATGGACAGGTGTATTATCGTAATAAGATTGAAGATACTGACGCCATACTAAAACTTAAAAATTGGCAGGCCTTAAGTCTTCAATCTAAAGAAGGCTTGGCCTTGCTCAATGGCACACAATTTATGAGTGCGCTTGGAACATTTGGAGTTATAAAAGCACTTCGAATCTGGAACTGGGCTAATTGGATAGGAGCCATCTCTCTCGATGCTTTTGATGGAAGGTTAGAGCCTTTTCATGAAGCTATTCACCAGATTAGGCCGCACCCCGGACAAATGCAAACCGCTGCCATTTTCCGTGAACTATTACATGATTCTGAAATTATTAAACAACCTAAGAAACATGTTCAAGATCCTTATTCCTTCCGTTGCATTCCGCAAGTGCATGGGGCCACCTTAGATACTATCCACTATGCTTCTAGTGTGTTATTACGTGAAGTGAACAGTGTTACTGATAATCCTACTATTTTTCCTGACCTGGATTTAGTAATAAGTGCCGGTAACTTTCACGGTCAGCCACTGGCCCTTGTACTTGATTTTCTAGCAATAGCCATCGCAGAATTAGGCAATATTTCTGAAAGAAGAACTTATCAACTTATTAGTGGCAGTCGTGAATTGCCTCATTTCTTGGTTGCTAATCCTGGCCTGAACTCTGGTTTTATGATTCCTCAATATACTGCTGCAAGTATAGTTAGTAGAAATAAGGGTTTGTGTTACCCTGCTTCAGTTGATAGTATTGTAAGCTCTAATGGACAAGAGGATCACGTAAGTATGGGGGCGAATGCCGCGGTAAAACTATTGGAAGTGGTGGAAAATGTTTTCACCATTCTTGCCATAGAGTTAATGAATGCCGCTCAAGCAATGAACTTCAGGCGCCCTTTGAAAACTAGTGCTAAATTGGAATCTTTAATTACTAAATATAGAAGCATTGTTGAACCTTTTGAAAAAGATAGAATCATTTACACTGACATTAATAAAACAGTTGAGTTCATCAAACTGCAGCACCTAAATTAATACAAAGTTATTTTTTGCGCCCCCAATTGATTTTTGGTGTCCAAATATTGAATTAAATAAATACCATCCTTAAAATCTTGATTGATAGTAATGCTATTGATCAACAATCCATTTTGTTCATATACTTTTTGCCCAGTTAGATTATAGATTGCTATATGTTCGAGTATTGGCCCATCCCAACTAAGCTTATTATTAAATGATGCGTAATTAAATTGTGGAGAATTGGCATCTTCTAATTTAGTTTGCCCATTGGGTGTTCTATAAATATCTCGATATTTTATTTGTGTGACTACGTTTTGACTCATATTAATTTGAAGCAAAGGTAATTTTTGACCTATTCCTAGCCATTTGTATTCAATATTAGCAGGTCTGTTTATGCCAAAACCAAAACCCAAGGAATCAATAAAAACACTATCTCTACCTGTGAGTACAGTTTTTACACGAAGGGCATTGAAAGTGCCAAGTGGAGTGGTTAAGCTTCCCCAACCATCTACATTATTTACCCGTTTGGTAGTGGATCCATAATATACACCAAGTGTGCTTGTAAGGTCAATGCCATAAGAGCTATTAGAACTATCAGAAGCGTTGTATACTATCGGCAAGTGATAGATAATATCATGTTGATCAAATATGATGGGTAATGGTATTTGATTGACTGTAGCACCTAGCCCTGGTTGGCGGTATTCAGTATTGCCATTAAAATAGAAATTAAAAACGTCATCTACATTTACACCTCCCAATGTGAAGGATGGACCAGCAGTGGCTTGATTGGCTCTGTTGGTATTAAATCCTACATTTATAAATACCGCAGCAAAAAGTGGATTTGTTACTGATTCATCTACGAAGGTATCAACAGTTTGATTGATTAATCCTAATTGACTGTAGTCCCAATTGTAATTAGCTCCTGTCAATGAAGGATCCATACCAGCAAAAGCAGTGCCAATACTGCTTCTTATAGTGTCGCCAGACTGTGGTAAATCTGCACTTGATATGGTGATTTGGGCCCATATCGGTGTTCCAAGGATCACCGCAAAGAGTGAAAGGATGAAGTTTTTTTTCATTGTTTTTTATGTCTAGTAAGAATTAATTATTCATTACCTTTCTGGTTAATTTAAATAATATTGAAAAAACTAAAATGATGTATGCAATGAAAATCACACTGTATAAATGACTCCATATCGCAATCATTTTTTCGATTATAAAAATAAGTACTACGGAAAAAAGACTTACTAATAAAAAGACGATAGCCACTTTTCGATCATTCATTCCGGTATGTGCAAGCGCATGCGTGGTATGATCCTTACCGCCTATAAATGGACTACTGCCTTTAGATATCCTATTGATGACCACCGTAGCAGTATCGCTTAGGGGCATGATGAAAGCCAAAACAGGAATTATAAAATTTTTCACACTGATAATATCACCCGATGGGGCATCGGCATTCCAAAGAAAATTAATGCTCATTGCTGCCATAAATACTCCCAAAAATTGAGATCCGGTATCACCCATATACATCTTACTTGGATGCCAATTGTATTTTAGAAAACCTATTATGGCTGCCAGAACTCCTATGTTGATCATGTAAAAAACGGATGCCTCTTCATTGTGAATGCTTATTACAGTTAAAACAGCACATATGATTGCTCCGCAAACTAAAGAGGTAATAGCATCCATATTATCCAGCATGTTGAGTGAATTCATCATTCCTACAATCCAAATCATGGTAAGTGAATAATTTATAAACTCTAAGCTTGAAATGTTAATTTTTGTACCCGTGATCAATAAAATAAATCCACAGGCTATTTGAGTGGTAAATTTTAAAAGTGGTTTTGTATTATAGGCATCATCCGTTAAGCCTAGTAAAAATCCTAAAAGTGTGGCAAGCAAAATTCCTATAAGCTGTGGGTTTAGAAAAACTTGACGGCTGTCAAACAAAATGGAGTATGCTATAATTGAAAGTAAAAAACTTATATAGAATGAAAATCCACCAACTGCTGGTTTTGACTTTGACCCCCATCTAATGACCGTTTCATTGTCATTGTTTCTAATGCCAAGTGTTCTCACAAATTTCAAAAACAGGGTATTGATTAATAAGGAAAAACCTACACTCACTAAGAAAAAAAGTGCATAGGCTAAAGGGTAATTTTGATTGAGTAAACTGAGCACGGTTTAAAAAATTGAAAGGTCTTTTTTTAATTTAAATGTATTAAAAGTGGGTAGCGTTAGATCTTTTTCAGACAATAAATAATTTCCTTCCGGCCAATTGATGTTTAAATCAACATCATTGTAAATAATACCTCCTTCTGATTCTTTATTATAGTAATTAGTGACTTTGTACTGAAAGACAGTGTGATCTTCCAAGGTTAAAAATCCATGTGCAAAACCTTCCGGGATAAACATCATTTTTTTATTCTCACTACTCAATACGGCACCAAAGTGATTACCAAAGGTTGGAGAATCTGGCCGCAAATCTACTGCTACATCATACACACTTCCACGCACCACTCTTACTAATTTAGCCTGTGCATGAACACCTCGTTGAAAGTGTAAGCCCCTTAGTACACCTTTAGAACTCATTGATTCATTGTCTTGAACAAATTTTGCTGATAGGCCCATTGATTCGAATTGGAGTGCGCTATAGCTTTCAAAAAAATAACCTCTGCTATCACCAAATACTTTTGGTTTAAGTACTATTAATTGGTCTATCCCAGTTAATTCTATTTCCATTAATTGGATTTTTTAAATATTGAAATAAATCGCTGCCATCGGGTTAATTGTTGTTTTTTCTCTTCATCATAATATCCATATCCATATCCATATCCATAACCGTATCCATATCCATATCCATAGCCGTATTTAAATCTTGAACTTTCAATACCATTTAACACAACTGCAAGATGCGATATCTTATTTTCATCAATTAGTTTATTGATGTTTTGAATAAACATTCTTTTAGTGTATTGCGCTCTTAATATGTAAACTGGATAATCAGCATTTTTAATAATCTCAACTCCATCTGTAACAATCCCTACCGGAGGAGTATCAATAATTACAATATCATATTTTGATTTCAAGTATTCTATTACCTCGCCCATTTTTTTACTTAATATTAATTCAGAAGGATTAGGTGGTATGGGTCCGGCAGTAATAAAATCAAGGTTCTTAAGCTTGCTATGATTGATGCAGTCGTCAATATTGTCACGACCAATTAAAATAGTACTCATTCCCTTTAAATTATCTACGTTAAAGCCGATATGAATTTTTGGCTTACGCATGTCTAAGTCAATGATCACTACACGCTTATCACTAAAGGCAATTACTCCAGATAAATTGATGGCTACAAATGTTTTTCCTTCGCCCGAAATGGTAGAAGTAATGGCCAATGTTTTAGGGCCACTTGTATTACTGATAAATTGTAAATTGGTGCGAATGGATCTGAAAGACTCGCTGATGGCCGATTTGGGATTCTTATCCACCAATAACTGAGAAACTGGAATTTCACTTTTATATTTTGGTACTATTCCAAGTAGTGAAGCATCCGTATAAAGATTTACTTCTTCTAATGAAGTAACATCATTGTAAAATAGGTATCGAATAAAAATTAATATAAACCCTAAAATAACACAAACCAATATGGTTCCTGAAATGATCAATCTTCTATTTGGAGAAATAGGATAAAGTACTGGAGATGCCTTTTCTAAAATAATATTGTTACTCAATATTCCTGCTTGCAAAATTGAAAACTCCACCTTTTTTTCTAGTAACAAGGAGAAAAACTTTTGATTGATTTCATAAACCCTGTTTAATCGCTTGAGCTCTGCCTCTTTAGCCGGTAATTGCAAGAAGGTATTTTCATATTCATTAATCCTTCTGTTGATATCAGCAATTTGCACCTTGTATGATTCTATTTGTCCTGAAAGAGATCTCAACAAAATGTTTTTATGGTTTTCAATTTGTTTTTCAATAGCCTTTACTGCGATATTATTATTTGTGGCTTGAAGTTTTAAATTTTCAATCTTATTTTCAAGGTCTTGAATGGTGCCAATCTCACTTTTAATGATTTGATCAGCAGAAGTGCCTGCTAACAATGGTAACAACTCAGCTAATTTACTCTCTCTATTTACCTGTAGCGCTATGTTTTCTAATATCGCCAACTCTAATTGTCGTTCGGCTTTTTCTTCAACAGCACCACTTATCTGAGCCAGATCAGTTTGTGCATTTTGTGCTGGATCTAATACCTTGTTATTTTTTTTGAAACTTTCTACGTTTAATTCTGCTATTCGTAAATCATCATCAAAATTTTGTAGCGTTTTGTCTATAAATGAAAGTGATCGGGTAGCTCCAGCAGATTTTCTTTCTTGATCGTATTTGTTGAACTCTGAACAGATGGCATTGGCAATATCTGAAGCCAAATAAGGACTATTGTCTTTAACGGATACCATTATCGTTTGGGCAGATGGATTGATGAGCAATACTGTGATAGCAAATTTATACTTGGCAATCAGCATTTCAGTGGTATTGAAAACCACATAAAATAATTTTTTATTTAAAGTGTTGGAGGCGCTAAAAAAACCTTCCTCATTGATTACTCTTACCCTTATGTCAAACTCTTTCATGTTGCACCACTGATCGGCTGTGCATGCTTTTGAAATGTTTTGACCCAAGTAAGTATAAGTGAGTTCAAATTTATTAGTAGAAAGGGGTTTGATAAAAATGGATGTACCGGCTATTGCTGAATCTTTAACGGTGAGCTCTACCCTAAATGGCGAACCTGTATATAATTCGTTATTGAGAACTTTACCTTTTGTGTAATAAGATATTTCAAGAGGTAAGGTGTTTAATGCTCTTGTCAAGATTAGGTTCGACTTCAATAATTCGATATCTCCAGCCAATTGTGTACTGCTGCTGAACATATCAATACCGTAATTCACATTGGTATTGATGAGGCCACTCGCATTGTTTACGATACCTAATTTAAGTAGTGATTGAGATTGGTAAGTATTAGGTGTATAGCGTAAATATAAAAAGGAACCTGTGATACCAAGTGTGAGTAGAATAATGATCCAATAAAAATGTTTTTTTGCAATTATTGCAAAGAGCTTTAAATCAAAATCTTCATTTATGTTCGTTATTTTCTTTCGCCCCATAGCTATTTAATTGCCAAAATTATTGTTATATACCGTGTAAATAATTAATCCAGCACTTAGCACTGATAAGTAGGGACTAAATTCTTGTAAAAATTTCCTTGATATTTCTTTGCGTTGAGGAATGTAAACAATATCGTTGCTTTTGACCGTAAGCGTGGATGATTTTAATCCTTCTAGATCTTCAAGACTCACCAATCTTATTTCAGGATCGTGTAGATCTCCTCTAATTATTTTTATCTTATCCACTTTGCTTAATTCTGAAACTCCTCCAGCCATTGCCAAAACTTCCATTAGGTTGGTATTTTCATGTTCTAGCGGTATTCTGGTTGCGCCATTAGATTCACCCTTAAATACCAATACGTGTCGGTTGATAATACTGATGCTCACATAGGGTTCAACAAAAAATGTAGCGTACAAACTTTCCAGTTTTTTTTCAGCTTCTCTTGCCGTCATGCCTAGCAAATTTGTTTTGCCCAATACTGGTAGCTTAACCCAACCGCTATCTTCTATCAAATAATTTAATCCCTTGTCATCAGAACCACCTACACTGTTGAAAAGATCGACAATTTGAAATCCAGTATTTGAAAATAATTTCATGGTTATCCGATCATCTACTGCTAACCGATGCTCTTCACGGGCAGCTAAGGCAGTATCTTTTACAAATTCATAATCTTTTGGGGTTTTAAACATGATACTTGGGTTAAGGGATTGACACCCGCTTACCAAGGTCATGATTGCTACTATTATTATACAGTGAATTCTCATCTTATAAAATACAAATAAAGGAAACTTAATAGGGCTGTCAAAGTTACTGACAAGTATTTTTTAGCCTTCCATTGTTAGTGCAATAATTGGCCATAAAGTTGCATCATATCATGAACTAACCTGGTGTAATGATATCGATCCTTCACATGATTTAGTCCATTGGCACCAAAGTTTATTCTTTGGCTATCATTAGTGGTCAAATTTAACATGTGTTTGAGGTAAAGTTGGTCGTCATCAGGTTCACAGAGCAATGCTGTTCCATTTATTTTTACCACATTTTCGATACCTCCTACGTTGGTGCTAATGATAGCTTTTCCACCTGCTTGCGCTTCAATCAAACTTACTGGTGTGCCTTCATTATAACTTGTCAAAGTAATCAAATCACTTCCTGCTACGGCTACTTCGGCATCCTTCATCCACGAACAAAAAGTTAATTGTGCACGCCTTGGCTGATCAGGAAAATAAGTGTAATCTATTCCTAAGCTCCTTGCTAATTCCAGTAATGTTTTTTTACTTTCCCCATCTCCAACTATAAAAAAACGAACGTTTTTTTGATCTTGCATACTTTTAACCATCCTTAGAAACATGGCATGGTTTTTTACTGGTACCAATCTGCCGATTATTGTTACCGCTATTTCATCATCAGCCAATTCATATTTTACTCTAAATTTTTTTCGATTTACGATTTGGTTATCAATAAATCTATCTAAGTTAAAACCTAATGGAATTACATGCATCTTGCTGGCATCACAGATTTTAAAATCTTTGACCAGCTCTTCCCGCTGCCTTTGACTAATAGCTATAATTGCGCTGCTTTTATTGGCCAGATAGCGTTCAATTTTTAGAAAAACTTTGGTTGTAGTGCTATTGAAGTAGCTATGAAATACATGGCCGTGAAAGGTATGCAGTATAACTGGAACCTTTGAATGTATGGCAGCTAATCTTCCCAATGCACCTGACTTGGCTGCATGCGTATGAACTATATCTGGTTTATATTCCTTTATGATTGATCTTAGTTCTTGATATGCTTTGTAATCAGCTATAGGGTTAATCTCCCGCTTCATATGGGCTATTTTCCTAAAATCTATTCCCAGATCCTTTACAATAAAATCGCTGCTTTCTTCACTATCTTGTTTAGTACCGGCTACCAGCAATGTTTCGTACTTCGGGCTCATGTGTTTAGTGAGCAATGCCGCATTAAAAGTAGGGCCTCCTAAGTTCAGTCTGTTAATTATTCTTAATACTCTTGGCATGATGGTTCCCAAATTAAATTCAATAAATCGTCTTTACCAAAAATATATGGCTAAAGGATAATTCAATAACTTTACCGCATGGTAATTCTCAGGCAAATTAGCTTGTTCAACTTTAAAAATTATGCTACGGCTACCTTGCATTTTCAAGCCGGAGTGAATGCCATTGCCGGTATTAATGGACTTGGAAAGACCAATGTCTTAGATGCAATTCATTTCCTGTCGCTTTGTAAGAGCTACTTCAATACGCCTGATGCGTTAGTAATTAAACATGGTGAGGATATGATGACCATCAATGCCACTTTTAATGTAGCTCAAAGAGAGGAACAAATTTTTTGTGGATTGAAAAAGGGGACTAAAAAAGTATTCAAGAGGGGTCAGAAGGAGTATGAAAAATTGAGCGATCATATAGGATTACTACCTGTTGTGATGATAGCACCAGATGATGTACACCTGATTATAGGCAGTAGTGAGGAGCGAAGAAAGATGATGGATGCAGTTCTCTCACAGCAAAATAACGAATACCTTCAACGACTCATAACTTACAATAATGCGCTTCAGCAGCGCAACGCCCTCCTCAAGCTATTCTTTAAAAGCAGATATTTTGACCGGGATCAATTGGCAGTTTATGATGATGTGCTCATAGTCAATGGCACTTATATTCATCAACAACGGCAATTATTTATGTCAAAATTTAATGAGCTGTTGCAAAAACATTTTAGCTTTTTAGTGAGCCAAGCTGAGTTGGCAGTCGTTAATTATCAATCGCATCTAACAGATGCAACTTTGGATCAACTACTTAAACAAAATTTAGAGCGTGACAAGGCATTGCAATATACATCAGTAGGGATTCATCGTGATGATTTAAATTTTTTTATTGATGGATATTCAGTTAAAAAATTCGCATCGCAAGGTCAGCAAAAAACTATTTTAATAGCAATTAAGCTTGCCCAATTTCAATTTATTGAACAACACTGCGGTATTAAACCAATATTATTGCTAGATGATATTTTTGACAAACTAGATGCCAATCGCACCACTCAGTTAATGCACCTAGTGAGTGAGCACACCTTTGGTCAAATCATTATTACTGATACCAATCCTGAGCGGGTGAGTGGTATATTTAGTAAACTATCCTTGCCGCTACACCATATTAAACTAGAAGAAAAAATTTTTAACCCCACCACCACCCATGCTGAAGCGTAGTAATGAAATTTCACTTAAAGAAGCTTTTGAAGAGTTGGTCAATCAATATGGCCTGAAGCCTAAATTGAATGAATGGTCTATTAAAGCATCATGGGCTAAGTTGATGGGACCTCACGTGGATAAAGCAACACAAAAAATAGTACTTTCCAAACAAACCTTAATCGTTGAATTAAATTCGGCACCCCTCAGGCAAGAACTCATTTATGCATCTGCAAAAATAATAAAGCTCCTAAACCAAGAGGCAGGAGCTCCAATAATAGATAAAATCGTTTTTAGATAATTTTAGAATCTTTCTGTTTTCGCAAAAAAGAAATCACCTTCAATAGCAGCATTTTCATCACTATCGCTTCCATGAACCGCATTTGCTTCAATAGATTTGGCAAATAATGCTCTAATGGTGCCAGCCTCAGCCTTTGCAGGATCAGTAGCGCCAATCAATTTTCTGAAATCTTCTACCGCGTTTTCTTTTTCTAAAATAGCAGCCACTATTGGCCCACTAGACATATAAGAAACTAAATCCTTGAAAAAAGGACGCGCAGCATGTACAGCATAAAATTCTCCTGCTCGTTCGGCAGTTAATTGAGTGTATTTCATAGCCTTAATGCTAAAGCCTGCTTCATTAATCTTAGCCAAAATGGCTCCTATATGCCCGTTGCCCACAGCATCAGGCTTAATCATTGTAAATGTTCTATTGCTCATTCTTTAAAATTTTGCGCGAAGTTATTAATTTGCACCACAATTATAAAATTACATTTTGTTTCATGGCTACTTTTCTTGCTATTCTTGCAGTTATTTTATGCGTAACAGGGATCTTCGGATGTTTTATTCCAGCTTTACCAGGTCCCCCTCTTAATTTGATAGCATTGTTTATCATTCAATATTTATTTAATCCTTTCAGCAGTTTTTTTATTATAAGCATTTCAGTTATTACCGTTCTTGCTTTGGTTTTTGATTATTTATTACCCATCATCACCGCCAGAAAATTTGGCGCCACCCCTTCCGGTATCAAAGGAAGTGTAATAGGCATGGTACTGGGTATATTTCTTACTCCAGTTGGGATGATACTGGGCCTCATAATAGGTTCAATCTTGGGAGATCTATATGCCCAGCAGTCATTAAGTAAAGCTACCAAGGCTGCAGCCGGTTCATTAATTGGCACACTTATTACCATTGGCCTAAAGCTGATGTTAGCTGGCTTCATCACTTTTTTGGTGGGATTTCATTTGGTTAAACAACTATTTTAATTTTGTTGAACTTTTAAATAAAATATAGAACAAATAATACGCTTAATTTATATTTTTGCCCTGAAAACATAATAAGTATGAGTAGAATAGCACAAATAATTGGCCGTCAAATTCTAGATTCTAGAGGTAATCCCACTGTAGAAGTAGATGTTTACACTGAGAATGGTGTAGTTGGAAGAGCAGCCGTACCTTCTGGTGCCAGTACTGGTGCTCACGAAGCAGTAGAACTAAGAGATAACAATAAAAAAAGGTACTTGGGTAAAGGCGTTCTTAAGGCAGTTCAAAATATTAATAAATCTATAAGCCAAGAATTAAATGGACTTCCCGTGGTGGAACAAGCGCTCATTGATAAAACAATGATTCAACTTGATGCTACCTCGAACAAGGCTAATTTAGGAGCCAATGCAATGTTAGGCGTATCATTGGCGGTGGCCAAAGCTGCTGCCATAGAAACAGGTCAGCCACTGTATAGATATATCGGTGGCGTAAATGCATGTACTTTACCTGTGCCCATGATGAACATTCTTAACGGAGGAGCCCATGCTGATAACAGTATCGATTTTCAGGAGTTTATGATCATGCCAGTTTCAGCTCCTTCATTTGCTGAAGCACTTAGAATGGGAACTGAAGTTTTTCATCATCTTAAAAATGTGTTGAAGAAAAAAGGACTTTCTACCAATGTGGGTGATGAAGGTGGGTTTGCGCCAAATTTAAAATCGAATGAAGAAGCTATAAAGGTTGTAATCGATGCTATTAATGATGCTGGCTATATACCTGGAAAAGACATCTACATTGCTTTGGACGCTGCAGCGACTGAATTTTATGATGAGAAAAAGAAGCGATACATTTTTAAAAAGTCAACAGGCGATAGCCTTACAAGTACTGAGATGGCCCAGTATTGGGCTTCTTGGATCAAAAAATATCCAATCCTTTCAATCGAAGATGGTTTTTCTGAAGATGATTGGTCTGGGTGGAAACAAATTACCGACTTGGTTGGAAAGCAAACCCAATTAGTTGGCGATGATCTTTTTGTTACCAATGTAAACCGACTACAAAGAGGAATAAAGGAACAAGTGGCTAACTCTATATTGGTGAAAGTGAATCAAATAGGCACTCTTACCGAAACCATTGATGCAGTTCAATTGGCCCATACCAATGGCTACACTTCAGTAATGAGCCATCGAAGTGGCGAAACCGAAGATAGTACCATTGCTGATTTAGCAGTAGCGCTTTCTACAGGTCAAATAAAAACGGGTTCGGCCTCTCGCTCAGATAGGATAGCAAAATACAATCAGCTACTAAGAATTGAAGAAGCGCTTGGAGCTTCATCTAAATATGGTGCAGGTATTTTTAAATACATAAAAGGAAAATAAAAAAGTAAAAACCAATAATGGCTAAAGTTACCGTTAGTTCGGACGATGGTTATAGTATTTCACCAAAATCGGGCAGACTGAAAAAAAAAATCAGGTACCGGTGGAAAAATGATGTACCACTATTGAGTCGCAGAAGATGGAAAAAATATGCTAAAGTTCTTTTTTATTTGGCCCTCATTATTGGCGTAGTACTCACGGTAATGGTGATGTCACCTGATTTAAGGGAAGAACTTGGAAAAAAATTAAAAGAACGCGAAGAGTGGCGTAAAGAAGATGATTAAATTTAGCAATAAAAATGGATCAAGAACAATTAATAAAGGAAGGTTACACGGTATCTCCAAATAGCGGAAGGTTAAGGCGTAAAGTCAAATTAAAAAAACAAAGCACACCTTTTTCTAAACGAAAGATGGACAAGTTAACAAAAAAGGCACTTTGGGTGTTTCTTATTTTGGCCTTTATCTTTAGTGTAGTAGTTATTCTTCCTGAATTAGTATCCACTTCACCTATTGAAAAGGAAAGGCAGCGACAACTGGAACTACAAAAACAATTAAAAAATATTAGATAATTATTTAAAAATATCCCCCTTGAAAAACGATAAAATAAAAGAAAAATTTGCTTCGATAGCACTGCCAATGGCTGCCGATATGAAGCAATTTATTGCCGAGCACGGAAATCATGTTTTAGGTTCCTATACCATTGAACAAGTATATGCCGGCATGAAAGGAATGATAGGCATGGTAACTGAAACAAGTAAACTTGATCCGGATGAGGGCATTCGCTTCAGGGGATATTCCATACCTGAGCTAAGAGAAAAACTTCCTAAGGCCGTAGGCGATACAGAACCACTTCCCGAAGGTATTTTTTATTTAATGC